>JASFRZ010000096.1:0-12982 GCA_050114655.1 Acidobacteriota bacterium | reverse complement strand
GACTGCGCGATCTACGCTTGCCGGCAGGGGCGGATCGACGCGGCGCCGCCCGAGTGCGTCATGCGAGGCGAGTTCCCCGACTTCGAATCGCTGTACGACAATCAACGCGCCCGCTCGATGGCGTACCATGCTGCTCGGGTCGAGGCGGCCGGGTATTGTCGCTGGACCCGGCTGCGCGAGGTCATCGAATTCGCCCGGCGTGTGGGATTCCAGCGCATCGGCGTCGCCCACTGCCCCGACATGCGGCGGATCGCATCGCGGATACAGCGCATTCTGACTCGATCTTCGCTCGATGCCGTGATGCCACCGCAGCTGCAGCCATCGGCACAGGCGTCCTTCTTCGCCGCGCACGACACCGACCTCAACATCATCGCCGGGATGTGCGTCGCCCACGAAGTCTCTTTGATCATGCAGTCCGACGCCCCGATCGTTTGTCTGGTGGCACGAGATGAGCGCCTTCATCACAATCCGGCGGCGGCACTGTACGCGAGCCACAGCTATCTGCACGACGAGCTCTTCGGCGCCCATCCTGCGGCCGCGAGCTCAGACGTCGGCGGCGGTCATCCGCGTCGCAGCGCAACTGACTTCGACGAGGCGGCCGCTCGCGTTCGGCGACGGGCCGGAGGCCGCCGGAGCAGGCTGCGTGAAGCGATGGCAGTGGCTCACCAGGTCGGTGCCCGCCATATCGGCGTCAGTTATTGCGTCGGGTTTCGGGAAGAGGCGTCGCGCTTGTGTCGCATCCTCGAAGCGAACGGCTTCCGCGTCTCTTCGGTGTGCTGCAAGAGCGGCGCGGTACCGAAGGAACGCTTCGGGCTCCTCGACCGCGAGAAGGTCCGCCCCGGCAACCCGGAGATGGCCTGCAACCCGATCGCTCAAGGCCGATTGCTCAATCGCGAGAGGGTCGACCTCACGCTCATCCTGGGGCAGTGTGTCGGCCACGACGCCGCGACGCTCGCCGAGCTCACCGGCCCCGCCGTAACGCTGGTAGCAAAGGACCGCGTTCTGGCACACAACACCGTCGCCGCTCTCGATTGACCGAAGCACTTCGCGTGAGCCGATAGCCTTGCGGCAGCTCAGGTCACGAACCTCGAGCAGCCTGCTAGTAGACCAGCAGCACGGACCTGTCGCTGGTCAACGCGACACGCTCGCTGACGCTGCCGATGAGCCTGTCCACCGTTACGCTCTTGCCGGTGGACCCCATGACGATGAGCGAGGCTTGCTCTGCAGCCGCGGCCTCGACGATCGCCGACGCAGGGTCTCCCGACAACAGCAGACTGGTTGCCTGGAGTCCCGCTTTCTCGAACGCCCGGCAGGAGTCCTCCAATCGACCGTTGGCCATCGCCTCATAGTCCCTGGCGGAGTCGGCCGTCGTGCTCTCTTCGGCGACGTGGGCAACGACCACCTCGCCTACGCCCGCGCGGTGCAGCAGCGGCAGGTATTGCTCAGCACGGAGGGCGCAATGCGACCAGTCGGTGGGGAGAAGAACGCGGGAGAACAATCCTCGGCACGACTCCCCGTATCCTGGCGCTTCCGTTTCCGAGGCCTTGAGAACCAGCAATGCGGAGGCCCCTGGATGTGAATGCATGATGAAGTACGCGATCGACCCCAGTCCCGCGCCGGCTTTGGGCCCGAGCACGAGCAAGGGTGAGTCTTGCTGCCGAACGACCTCGCATATCTCGAGCCAGACGGGATCGGAGTCGCGGATCTCGGCGCTCACCGAGAACTCTTCACTGCTGCACTCGTGCACCCACTCGTCCAGATTCCGTCCCGCGGCATCCACGAGACACGCCTTTAGATCCTCGCGGAGCAGCTCGGGTGCACGGCGCACGGCACGCTCCTCGTTGGTGACGTGAAGCATGATCAGCTCACGGCAGCCGGCTTTCCCGAGGCGTGTCAGGCAGGGAAGCACCTGCGGTTGAAGGGCCCCGAAATCGACAGCGTAGATGACCGTGTTCAGCATTCCGACCTCGCGCACGGAAAACAAGACTCTTTTGTCATCTTTAGTGTAGCCCACGCTGCCTTGCGGTGCGAATGAGGAGTGGATCACCCTGGCAGCTAGCCGACCATACCCGGCGGCCAGATCGATAACTGGCGTCGCAACGCATCGATGTTCCGGTCGAGCGGCTGCGCGGTGTCCAGGGTGAGATGCGAGGCGTCGTCGAGCTCCTCCACCGGTTCCCAGGCGTCGGCGAGCTGATCGAGGATCTCAGCACGGCCGTCGCTGACGCTCGCGCCCGAGGCGCGGCGCACCAGCCGGCGGCGACAGCGCTCGATGTCGGCGCGGCACTCGACGAAATAGAAGGGCACACCGTAGCGGCTCGCCAGCCGGCGAGCGGCGAGTCGATGCCGGGATGTGCTGAACGAGGCATCGAGGACCACCGGCCGCCTGGAGTCGAGCACTGCGGCGGCGCGGCGCAGCACCTCGTCGTACACCCGATCGGTGTACTCCGGTGAGTACGCCCCCTGCCACGGCTCCTCCTGCACGGGCTCGGTGGCAACCACTCCGAGCAGGTGCTTGCGGGTGCGATCGCTGTCGACCACCGCGGTGGTCAGCTCGGCGGCCATCTGCTCGGCCACCGTGCTCTTGCCGGAGCCGATAATGCCGCCGACAGCGACGACGCTCTGCGGCAGCACCCCGGCGCGTTCCGACGCCAGTGCCAGCAGGAAGTACCGACGCGCCTCGTCGGCGGCACGGCGGCGAGCGTCGTAGTCGGCACCTTCATCCGCAGCGAGCATCGAAGCGACCTTGCCGCGCACGTAGGCACGGTAGCTCTGGTAGAAGTCGACTAGCGGGTACAGGTCGTAGTCGTTCGCTTCGCGCGCGTAGACGGCGAGGAAGCGCTCGGCGAGGTCGACGCGGCGGTGCCACGCCAGGTCCATCGAGAAGAACGCGACATCGGCGCAGACGTCGGCATAGCGGAAGCGCTCGTTGAACTCGATGCAGTCCAGGACGGTCACCTCGCCGCGATCGTTCACGTAGGTCTGTTCCAGACGGAGGTCTCCGTGACCGTCTCGAACGCGGCCGTCGCGGATGCGCTTCTCGAACAGAGACGCTCGCTCATCGAGAAAGTCCGTCTGCCAGGCCTCGATCTCGGCGGCACGGTCGCGGTCGAGCAAGGCGCACACCGATTCGCGGCTCTGCTCGAAGTTCTCGCGAACGTTGACGCGAATCGCGTCGACCGTTCCGAAGCGCGCGGTCTCGTCGTCGGCGCGCGTTGCCGCATGAAATGCCGCGAGCCGCCGGGCCAGCAGCTCGACATGACGCAGCTCGAGCTGCCCCGACTCCAGGCGGACGTCGGCGCGATCATCGTCCGGGAGGCGCTTCATGTGGATGCACCAATCCACCGTCTCACCCACGCCGTCGATGCGGTGGCGGCCCGAGGCATCGCGCCGCACCGGGTGCACGCCGAGGTAGACCTCGGCCGCCATGCGGCGGTTGAGTAGCACCTCCGCCTCGCACGCCTCGCGGCGCCTGTCCGCGGTGCTGAAGTCGAGGAATCCCAGCGAGACCGGCTTCTTGACCTTCCAGACGTCGTCGCCGGCGAGGAACACCCAGGAGATATGTGTTTCGCGGAGCTCCACGCCGGGGCCGGCCAGATCCTCCTTGATGGACGCCATCGATTGCGGTTACCTCGATCGTGGGGAGCCGATCGGAGCCCCCGTTACTTCGAGCGTATGCACAAAACCCCGGCCGTGCACGCCGCAACGTTTTCGGCCGGCGGGGCGACGAGGCGAGGAGATCCCGTGGATCAGTGCAGTGGAGTCGAGGAAACCACCGCGCGAACCTTCGGACCTGTCCCGTCTCGCCGCCTGGGTAGAAGCCTGGGCATCAACAACATCCCACCGAAACACTGCTCCTACTCGTGTGTCTACTGCCAGGTCGGCCCCACCAGCCCGCTGCAGACCGATCGCGAGGCCTTTTACGAACCCGAGGATCTTGCACGCGAGGTCGAGCGACGGAAGCACGACGCCGAGGCGCACAACGAGCCCATCGACTATCTGACCTTCGTGCCCGATGGAGAGCCGACACTGGATATCAACCTGGGGCGCGCCATCGATCTGCTGCGGCCACTGGGGATACCCGTCGCGGTGATCTCCAACGGCAGCCTGGTGTCTCGCGCCGACGTCCGGGACGACCTCTGTCGTGCCGACTGGGTCAGCCTCAAGGTCGACTCCGTCGACCCGGCAACATGGCGGCGGACCAACCGAGCCCACGGAAGCCTTGACCTCGATGAGATCCTCGACGGGATGGTCGCTCTCGCGGCCCAGTTCACCGGCCTCCTGGTGACGGAAACGATGCTCATCGACCAGCTCAACGATACGGATACCGACATCGAGCAGATCGCCGGTTTCCTCGCCGGGCTGGAACCGGCAACCGCCTACCTGGCGATTCCCACCAGGCCACCCGCGGAGGATTGGGTGAAGCCTCCTGACGCCGACAAGCTGACGCGCGCCCACCAGATCCTGAGCGAGTACGTCGACCACGTCGAGTATTTGATCGGCGACGAGGGGACCCACTTCTCGGGTACCGGCGACATCGAGGAGGAGCTGCTGGCGATCACCTCGGTGCACCCGATGCGTGAGCATCAGGTGCGCGATTTGGTGCGCAAGGCGGGCGCCGATTGGTCGGCGGTGCAGGGACTCGTCGAGCGCGGCCTCCTGCAGGTGACGCGCTACCGAGGTGCTCGATTCTACGTGCGCCGGATCACTCCTGTACGGCACTAGGGAGCCGCTCGGCTGCCAACCGCGATGAGCCAACCCATCGCGCACTTGACACGCAGGTACGCCACGATGCATCTTCCCCTCATCATCTAAGGGAAGAACCTTTCGCCGGTTCCGACTGAACGCGAAGGAACGAACATGACTCGCAAGTCGGGAGCCTTGCTCCAGGGCACCGTCGACATGTTGGTGCTCAAGACGCTGCACGAGGAGCCGATGCACGGCTACGGCGTTTCGCGCGTCATCGCCGAGCGCACCGACGGAGTCGTCGGCCTCGACGACGCGGCGCTGTACCAGGCGCTGCATCGACTCGCCGCCAAGGGTTACGTCGAGGCCGAGTGGGGCGTGTCGGAAAACAACCGGCGCGCCAAGTACTACCGGCTGACGCGCAAAGGAAAGAAGCAACTCGGTGACGCCGCCGCCGAGTGGCGCCGCTACGCCGACGCCGTGCTCAAGGTGCTGGGGCCCTGAGTCCGATGCCGCGACTGCCACGCTTCTTCCGCATCTTTCCCGGGCGCCGGGAAGCGCCGCTCGACGAGGTTGAGCGCGAGCTCGCCTATCACCTCGAGCGCCGCACCGAGGAGCTGGTGGAGTCCGGCGTGGCGCCCGGCGCGGCCGCGCGCCGTGCGCGCCGCGAGTTCGGCGACATCGACGGCACCCGCGCCTACTGCACCCGAATGTCGCAACGCACCGTGCGCCGCGCGCGTCGCCGCAGGCTGATCGCCGACGTTGGCCACGACGCCCGCTACGCCCTGCGCGGCATGCGCCGCAGCCCGGCGTTCACCGCCGTGGCGGTGCTGATCATGGCGCTCGGCATCGGCGCCGCGTGCGCGGTGTTCTCGATCATCAACGCGGTGGTACTACGGCCGCTCGACTACCCGCAGCCGGAGGAGCTGCTGCAGGTGTGGGAGACCAATCGCCGCGTCGACTCGCACGAGGACCCGGTGTCGCCGGTCGACCTGCGCGACTGGCAGGCGCAGAGCACGACGCTGGAGCACCTCGCCGGCTACAGTTTCCAGGCCCTCGCGTTGAGCGGCGACGGCCGCCCCGAGCGGCTGGTGGCCGTCGAGACCACGCCCGAGCTGTTCGACGTCTTCTCCATCGAGCCCGCCCTAGGCCGTGCGCTTGCTCCCGGCGAGGACGGCCCGCAGGCACGTGTCGCCGTGCTCAGCGACCGGCTGTGGCGCGGCCGCTTCGGGGCCGATGCCGGCATCGTCGGCCGTGCGATCATCCTCGGCGGCCTGCCCTACGTCATCGTCGGCGTGATGCCGCCGACCTTCGCCTACCCTCCCGCCGCCGAGCTCTGGGTGCCGTACACCTTCGACGTCGATGAGTTGTCGCGCGGCCAGCACTTCCTGTCCGCGGTGGCGCGGCTGCGCGACGGCGTCGCGCTGCGCGCGGCGCGCGCCGAGATGGACGGCATCGCGGCGCGCCTCGAGGAGGAGTATCCGCAGTACAACGCCAACCAGGGGATCGACCTGGTGCCGCTGCACGATCAAGTCGTCGGCTCCAGCGCCCGCGCTCTCTGGGTGGTGTTCGGCGCGGTGGCGTTCGTGCTGGTGATCGCCTGCGGCAACGTCGGCAACATGCTGCTGGTGCGCGCCGCCGGACGCGGCGAGGAGATCTCGATCCGCACCGCCCTGGGCGCTGGCAGGTGGCGCCTGGTGCGGCAGCTCCTGGTGGAGGGCGTCGTGCTCTCGCTCAGCGCCGGAGTCGTCGGTGTCCTCGCCGCGGCGTGGAGTCTGAGGACATTGGTGGCGATGATCCCGGTCAGCTTGCCGCGCGCCGGCGAGATCGGCGTCGACGTCTCCATGCTCGGCTTCGCCCTGCTGCTCGCTGCGCTCACCGGCATCGGCTTCGGGCTGGCTCCGGCGCTGCAGGCCGGCGCCGGGGGGCGCTCGGCGGCCCTCGCAGGAAGCGGCGGGCGGGCCTCGCCAGGACGGCGGGCCAAGTGGCTGCGTGACGCGCTGATCGTCACCGAGGTGGCGCTGACACTGGTTTTGCTGGTTACTGCCGGTTTGTTGGCTGCCAACCTCAACGCGCTGCATGACGTCGACCCGGGCTTTCGCTCCGACCGCGTGTTGACGGCGCGTATCTCGCTGCCGGCGGAGCAGTACGCCGAGCCCGCACAACGCGTCGCCTTCATGAGCCGGATGCGCGAACAGCTCGCTGCGCTCGCCGGGGTGGAGTCCTACGGCACCGTCGACAGCCTGCCGTTCAGCGGCTCGCGCTCGTCGAGCTCGTTCGAGATCGAGGGCGACGTCGAGGACGCCGACGAGCCGCGCACCGCCGATCGGCGTGAGGTCACCGAGGGCTACTTCGCCACCATGGGCATCCCGCTGTTGCGCGGACGGAGCGTCGACGAGCGCGATCGCAGCGACGCGGCCCCCGTGGTGGTGGTCAACGAAGCTTTCGCGCGGCGCTTCTTCCCCGATGAAGAAGCGATCGGGCGGCGCGTCCGGATCGGCACCCCGGCGGAGGTCGCGGTGTACGGCGAGCCGGTGTGGCGCGAGATCGTCGGGGTAGTCGGCAACATCATCCACGATGACCTCACCGACGCGCCCGCGCCGGAGATGTACATGCCCTACGCGCAAAACCCCTCGACCCGCATCGCGCTCGCGCTGCACACGCGCGGCGCCCCCGGCGACCTGGCCGACGCGCTACGCGACGCCGTGCTGCGCGTCGACCCGGCCCAGCCGATCTACGACGTGCTGCCGATGGACGCGCGGCTGGGGCGCTTCTTTGCCATGGCCGAGGCCAACGCCTGGGTGCTGGGGCTGTTCTCCGCCGTGGCCATGGTGCTCGCCGTCCTCGGCATCTACAGCGTGGTGGCCTACGCGGTGGCACAACGCGTCCACGAGCTCGGTGTGCGGGTGGCCCTCGGGGCGCGCGCGCCCGACGTGCTGCGCCTGGTGCTGCGCCAGGGGATGACCCAGATCGCCATCGGGCTGCTGCTCGGACTCGGCGGCGCGCTGCTCGCCGGTCGCACGGTCAGAGCGCTGTTGTTTCATGTCGACACCACCGACCCGCTGCTGCTGGCGCTGCCCGCGGCACTGCTCGCCGCCGCCGGGCTGCTCGCCAGCCTTGTCCCGGCGCTGCGCGCGCTACGCATCGACCCCGTACAAGCACTGCGACGTTGAACTAGTATTCCCTGGTGAGATTCGAGCGCGCGCCGAAGGGGATCGCCGCCTGCTCGGCGATGTTGCTTGTCGCCCTATTCGGGTTGGCAGGGGGCTGTTTTCGCATCCCCGGTGACCCGGATGACCCGCAGGTCCCCGAGTGCCTGGAGAACGCCAGCTTCGGCGCCCCGGAGGGCTCGCCGTACGTGCTGCCGTACGCAAACGGTTCCGCCCACACGGTGTTCCAGACCTATTGCGGGCCGGTCAGCCACGGCAGGGACGGGCAGATGTCGATCGACTTCCTGATGCCGTCGGGCACGAGGGTCAGCGCGGCGCGGGCCGGAGTCGTCCGGCAGGTCGTCGAGCGCTACGGCGAAGGCGGGCGCAGCTTCAACTACGTCTACATCGAGCACGACGACGGCACCTCGGCCTTCTACGGCCACCTGCTGCAGGACAGCGTCGCGGTCGAGGTCGGGGACCATGTCGACACCGGGCAGGTGTTCGCGCGCAGCGGCTCCTCGGGCACCAGCATCGAGCATCTGCATTTCGGCGTAGCCACGAGCTGGCCGCCACGGCACCCGGATAACCTGCCGGTCAACTTCCGCAACGCCGAAGGGGCGCTCGACGCCCGCGGCGGCCTGATGCGCGGCGTCACGTACCGAGCGATCGCCTATTGACGCCGAGTGCCGCGGGAGCGCCTGCATCGTGCGCGCCCGGCGCCGGGGTCGGAGTTCCGGGCTACCGTTGCGCAGCAGCTACCGTGTTGCGCAGCACGCCGATGCCCTGCACCTCGATCTCGACGACGTCGCCCGGCTGCATCGCGCGGGTGCTGCCCGGCGTGCCGGTGAAGATGATGTCGCCCGGGTACAGGGTGACGTAGCGGCTGACGTAGCTGACGATGGTGTCGACGCCGAAGATCAGGTCCGCGGTGCTGGCCGCCTGGCGCACGTCGCCGTTTAGGCGCGTCTCGACGTGCAGGTCGTTGTAGTCGAGGCCGGTGACCACGGCTGGCCCGAGGGGGCCGAAGGTGTCGGAGCCCTTGGCGCGCAGCCACTGCAGGTCGTCGCGCTGCCAGTTGCGCTCGGAGACATCGTTGCCGGCGGTGACGCCGAAGATGTATTCGCGGGCGTCCTGCTCGGCGACGTTCTTGGCGGTCTTGCCGATCACCACCACCAGCTCGCCTTCATAGTGCACGTTGCTGGCATCGGGCGGAATGACGATGTCGGCGCCGGGGCCGACGATCGACGTCGGGTACTTGGCGAACAGGCCCGGGTACGGCGCCGGATCCTGGTCGCCGATGTGGCTGCGGTAGTTGAGACCGACGGCGATGACCTTGGACGGCGCCACCGGGGCGAGCAGCTCGACGTCGGCGAGTGCGACGGTGGGGCCGCTGGGCCGACCGCCGGTCAGGAAGTCACCATCGAGGGGCTGCACGGTCTCGCCGTCGAGAATGCCGAACGAGACGGTTCCCTGGTAGCGGTAGCGAACGTAGTGGGTGATTTGCTGGACCATCGCGGGCTGGCTCTCCATGGTGGCGGCGCCGGCGACCATTGCCAGCGCCGTCGCGGCGAGTACGCTCAAAAGAGCAATCGTCGGCAGCACGCGCCGTGACACGATCATTGTGACCTCCCTCGGATCGAAGCTGCTGAAAGCGTCGGTTGCGCGCGCCATCATCCCTCATGGAGCGAGCGAAGACCAGCGCGGAGCGACCGTCACTTCCTGGTGTCGCGCAACACGCGGTGCAGTAAGGTTTGCCGATCATGAGCGCACCCCCGACAGTCCCCCTTCCGGCGGCTGCACCGCGACAACCGGCAGCTTGAGCCCCCTGCGATGAACACGCTGCTGTTCGGCATCCTGGGTTACGTCGTCGCGCAGCTCGCCTTCGGCGTCGTCGTGGCACGGCGCATATCCACGGAAGAGGACTACCTGGTGGCGGGTCGCAGACTCGGCCCGACGGTGGCGCTGTTCACCATCTTCGCCACCTGGTTCGGCGCCGAGACCTGCATGGGCGCCGCCGGGCGCGCCTACGCGGGCGGCCTGTCCGAGACCCCCGCGGAGCCGTTCGGCTACGCCATCTCGCTGCTGCTGATGGGACTGGTGTTCGCAGTGCCGTTGTGGCGTCTCCAGATGCTCACGCTCGCCGACCTCTTTCGCCGGCGCTTCGGCAGCGAGGCCGAGCGCATCTCGGTGCTGTTGATGGTACCTACCTCGGTGCTGTGGGCCGCCGCCCAGGTGCGCGCCTTCGGGCAGATCCTCGCCGCCGTGTCCGGGCTCGAGGTCATCGCGGCGATCACCCTCGCCGCCTTCGTGGTGATCGTCTACACCTCGATGGGCGGGTTGCTTGCCGATGCCTGGAGCGACCTGCTGCAGGGCGTCGTTCTGTTGCTCGGACTGCTGGTGCTGGGGGTGATGTTCCTGCGCGACGGCGGCCTCGAAATGCTCGCCGCGCTGCCCACCGATCGCCTCTCGCTGGGAGCGTCGACGAGCTCGTGGTGGGACTTCGCCGAGGCCTGGGGAGTGCCGGTGGTGGGCGGACTTCTGGCGCAGGAGATGGTGGCGCGGGTGATGGCCTCGCGCAGCCCGCAGGTGGCGCGCGGCGCCACGCTGGGCGCGGCGACGCTCTACTTCGCCGTCGGCATCATTCCCGTGACCCTCGGCCTGGCCGCTTACGGGCGCATCGACGTCGAGCACCCCGAGCAGATCCTCGTCGCCGTCGGCACCACCTACCTCGGCCCGGTGCTGGCAGTGGTTTTCGTCGGTGCGCTGGTCTCGGCAATCCTCTCCACCGTCGACAGCGCTCTGCTGGTGGCCGGCTCGTTGACCGCGCACAACCTGATCCTGCCGCTCGATGCCGGCAAGATGGGAGAGCGCGGCAAGCTGCTGGTCAACCGAGCCGCGGTGGTCACCGCCGGGGTGATCGCCTACGGCATCGCACTGGCCTCCGACAGCGTCTATGACCTGGTGCAGGAGTCGTCCGGTTTCGGGGCGGCCGGCATCGTGGTGGCGGTGGCTTTCGGCCTGTTCTCCGGCTTCGGCGGTGCGGCGGCGGCGAACACGTCCATGGTGTCGGCCTTCGTGGTCTACGCCGGCGGCGCCTACGGCGGCTGGATCGACTACCCGTTCGTCTGGTCGATGATCACCGCGACGGCGGTCTACGTGGCGGTCGCCGCCTACACCGGCGACGGTGAGCGGATCCCAGCCGGCACGGTGGGTCGCCCATGACGACGACGGCCCTTCGGCATCGACGTCATCCTGCTACAACCACCACGGTTCAGCCTCGCCGTCGTCGCGCGGCTCGGCGGCGAAGCCTTCTCGGCCCAGTCGCTCGACCAGCGCCTCCACGGCAGCCCTGACGCCGCGCTGCGCCGCCGGGGTGAGTCCGGATCCCAGATCGACGTGCTCGGGAACCACGCCGAGCAGCTCGACCACGCGAGGCGCGGCGTCGACCAGCTCGAGCTTGAGGATCGCCTCGCGGATGCCGGGGTCATGCGGCCCGACGCGCACGGGAATCCCGCCGGCGATGATCTCGTCGTGATCGAACCAGCGCAGCGTGCCGGGCTCGGCGTCGAGCGCCACCGCGTCGACCAGGATCAGTACGTCGCGTCCCTCGATGAGGTAGGCCAGCTCCATCCCCGGGGCGCCGGCATCGAGCAGCTCGACCGCGCCGTCCCAGCGATAGTCGTTTTCCAGCCGATGCACCACCGCCGGTCCGATGCCGTCGTCGTGCATCAGGATGTTGCCGATGCCGACGACGGCGACGCCGCCCCCCTCGTGTTCGCCGGCGCCGGCGCCGGCCCGCTTGCTCGCGTTGTCGTGCACGTGGTTGTCGGCGTCAGCAGGCCGCTAGCTCGTCGTCGGACCCACGGCGCGCACCTTCGCCACCTCGTTGCCCTCCGGGTCGAACGTGTGGATTGCGCACGCCAGGCAAGGATCGAACGAGTGTACCGTGCGCACGACCTCGAGCGGCTGGTCGATGTTCGCCACCGGGTTGTCCATCAGCGAGGCCTCGTAGGGGCCCTGCTGGCCGCGCTCGTCGCGCGGTCCGGCGTTCCAGGTCGACGGCACCACCGCCTGGTAGTTGGCGATGTTGCCGTCGCGGATCACCGCCCAGTGAGACAGCGTTCCGCGTGGGGCCTCGTGGAAGCCGAAGCCGCGGATCTCGCCGGAGGGGAACACCGGCTCCACCCAGATGTCGGTGTCGCCGCCGCCGATGTTGGTGGCGAGCAGCTCCCAATGCTTGAGCGCGAGCTCGGCGAGCACGGTGCAGCGCACCGCACGCGCCAGATGCCGGCCGAGGGTCGATTGCAGGTGCTGCAGGCCGAGCTGCACGCCCGCCATGTCCGACGCCCGCGCCACCGCGTCATTGAGCACGCGGGTGATGGGCTCGTGGCCGGCGGCCACGCCGCACAGCACCTGCGCCAGCGGGCCCACCTGCATCGGATGGCCGTCGAAGCGCGGCGCCTTGACCCATGAGTACTTGCCGTCGTCCTGGAAGTCGGTGTAGTCGGGCACCGTTTCGCCCTCGAACGGATGGCGCGTCTCATCCCCTTCGTACCAGGCGCGCGCCACGTTCTCGGTGACGTTGTCGCGGAAGTACTCGTCGTTGAAGCTGCTGATCGGGCGGTAGGTCGACGGATCGCCATTCATGATGGTGCCGCCCGGCAGGTCGAACTCGGTGCCCGCCCGGTCGAGCGGCATGTCGGGCACGGCCAGATAGTTGGTGACGCCCGAGCCGTAGCCGAGCCACTCGGGGTACATCGAGCCGATGGCGATGACGTCGGGCAGGTATACCTGGTCGACGAACGTCTTCACTTCGCGCAGCAGGTCGACGATGGTGTACAGCTTCTGCATGTTGAGGGTGGCGTCGTTGTCCAGGTTGATGGCGTTGGCGACGCCGCCGACGGCAAGGTTCTGGATGTTGGGCGTCTTCGAGCCCAGGATGGTCACCACCTGGTTGGCCTTGCGCTGGTACTCGAGCGCCTGCAGATAGTGATTGACCGCCAGCAGGTTGACCTCCGGCGGCAGGTGCATCGCGGGATGCCCCCAGTAGCCGTTCTGGAAGATGCCGAGCTGGCCGCTCGCCACCAGGTCGGCGATGCGCTGCTTGACGGCCTCGAACTGGCGCTCGCTGTTGCCCGGCCAGG
>JASFRZ010000095.1:0-13006 GCA_050114655.1 Acidobacteriota bacterium | reverse complement strand
CGGGCAGCCCGCAGCGGCGCGTGGCTTGTGGCCAGGGTGGAATCGGGTACACGCAGTACCAGCAGTCACTTTAGGGCGAAGATGCACAGACCTGCATGGACAGGACACAGGACCACCGCTAAAATTGGAGTGCTTCATCTGATTATTTCGGACGCAGCATCACACCAGGGATCAGCCTCCCCTGTTCAGCGTGATCGGCGCGCGCGCCGCGCGGTTCCCGTGCCGCGGTGGTCCCCGTCGCGCCCCGTGACGATCTTGCCCGGCTTCTGCCCGGGGAAGGGAGGTTTGGTCCATGCCCGCAGAGACCCTCACCATCACCGACAACCGCACCGGCAAGGTGTACGAGGTGCCGATCGACTACGGCACCTACCGCGAGTACGGCGCGTACATTCCGTGCATGGAGCTGCGCAAGATCAAGTCCTCGGAAGAGGACTTCGGCCTGTTGGCGTACGACCCCGGCTATGGCAACACCGGCGCCTGCAAGAGCGACATCACCTTCATCGACGGCGAGAAGGGGATCTTGCGCTATCGTGGCTATCCCATCGACCAGCTCGCCGGCAACAGCACCTTCCTCGAAACCGCTTACATCATCCTCAACGGTGAGCAACCGACGGCCGAGGAGTACGAGGAGTGGGTCGAGGACATCAAGCATCACACCTGGCTCAACGAGAGCATCAAGAAGGTGATGGATGCGTTCCACTACGACGCCCACCCGATGGGAATCCTGGTGGGAACACTCGGCGTGCTTTCAACCTTCTATCCCGACGCCAAGGACGTCGAGAATGCGGAATCGCGCAAGCACCAGATCCGGCGGCTGATCGCCAAGATGCCGACGATTGCGGCGTTCGCCTACCGGCACAGCTGCGGGTTCCCGTACGCCTACCCCGACAACGACCTGTCGTACACCGGCAACTTCCTCAACATGCTGTTCAAGGCGACCGAGGTGAAGTACGAGCCGAACCCGGTGCTCGAGCGCGCGCTCGACGTGCTGTTCATCCTGCACGCCGACCACGAGCAGAACTGCTCGACCAGCACCATGCGCGCCATCGGCAGCTCGCTCCCGGATCCGTTCGTGACCGTTGCGGGCGCGGCCGCCGCGCTCTACGGCCCGCGCCACGGCGGTGCCAATGAGGCGGTGCTGCGCATGCTCAACGAGATCGGCTCGGTGGGCAACATCAAGAAGTTCGTCGAAGGCGTGAAGTCGGGCGAGAAAGGCCGCCTGATGGGCTTCGGTCACCGCGTCTACAAGAACTACGACCCACGCGCCACGATCATCAAGGAGCTCGCCCACGAGGTGTTCGAGGTGACCGGGGTCAACCCGCTGCTCGAGATCGCGCTGGAGCTCGAAAAGGTCGCGCTCGAGGACGACTACTTCGTCGAGCGCAAGCTGTACCCGAACGTCGACTTCTACTCCGGCATCATCTACCAGGCGATGGGTTTCCCGACCGACATGTTCCCGGTGCTGTTCGCCATCGGGCGCACCGCAGGGTGGCTGGCGCAGTGGCAGGAGATGCTGCTCGACAAGGACCAGCGCATCGCGCGACCGAGGCAGGTCTACACCGGCCATGACGTGCGTGATTTCACCCCGCTCGATAGGGAGGAGGTCGCCGAGAAGGAGAAGGTCCTGCAGGAGACACACTAGGTCGATAGACCTCGCAGGAGGCTGAGATGCCAAGAGCAAAGATCAGTTTCATCGGCGCCGGCCAGGTCGGCGCCACCGCGGCCCACTGGGCCGCCGCCAAGGAGCTCGGTGACATCGTCCTGATGGATGTCATCGACGGTATGCCGCAGGGAAAGGGCCTCGATCTGTGGGAGGCAGGACCGATCGGGGGCTTCGACGTCAAGATCGTCGGCGCCAGCGGCTACGAAGAGACCGCCGACTCCGACGTCGCGGTGATCACCGCCGGCGTGGCGCGCAAGCCCGGCATGAGCCGGGAGGACCTGCTGGCCACCAACCGGGCGATCATCGAGGATGTGGTAACGCAGGTGGCGGCGCGCTCGCCCGAAGCGGTGTTGATCATGGTGACCAACCCGCTGGACACGATGACCTACCTCGCCAAGCAGGTCAGCGGGTTTCCCAAGAACCGCGTGGTGGGGCAGGCCGGAGTCCTGGACTCGACCCGCTTCCGTACCTTTGTTGCAGATCACCTGAACGTCTCGGTGGAAGACACCCAGGCGCTGGTGCTCGGTGGTCACGGCGACTCGATGGTGCCGCTGCCGCGCTACTGCACGGTCTCGGGCGTGCCGATCACCGAGCTGATGTCGCAACCGGCGCTCGACGCCATCGTCACGCGCACCGCCAAGGGCGGCGGCGAGATCGTCGGCCTGCTGAAGACCGGCAGCGCGTTCTACGCTCCCGGTGCTGCGGTGGTGCAGATGGTCGAGGCGATCCTCAAGGACAAGAAGCGGATCCTGCCGTGCTCCGCCTATCTGGAAGGCGAGTACGGGCTCGAGGACATCTACTTCGGCGTGCCGGTGAAGCTGGGCGCGAACGGAGTGGAGGAGATCTTCGAGATCCCGCTCACGGATGCCGAGAAGGCTCTGGTCGAGCGGTCCGCCAAGGCAGTGAAGGAGAGCATCGCGGAGCTCGGGTTACAGGTGACGGTCGGCTAGACAGGCCGGCGGCTCCGGCGGCTCGTCAGCGCGCCCGCTCGAGGGTGAGCAGCCCGGCGGGCGGCACACTGAAGGTGTGCGCTCCGGCGCTCAACGTGACGACGCCGCGCTCGATGCGGCGACCGCGCGTGTCGCTGGTGGTGTAGGTGTAATCACCGAGATCGCGCGGACTGTCGACAACGATGCGCGCCGAGGCCTTGGCGTTGACGACGTCGACCGTTTCGAGGGCGGGATCGATGTCCACGACCACGTCCTGATACGCCGCCACGATGCGCTTGCCGCCGCTCTGTGCTGCCACCAGCGGGTAGTTCGCCAGCGGCTGACGTGGCTCGAAGGTCCCGTCCAGTAGCACGCCGCGGTTGCGTCGCCAGTAGTCGATCCAGAAGGTGACCATCTCGCGGTGGTCGGCGGGGATGTCCTCGAGGCGAACGGAGAGTTGCGGTACTGCGAACAGGATGTCGAGGATCTGCAGCGCCGCCGTCTCGACGGGTTCCTCGTAGTGCCACATGAACATGTCCGAGTGCACCGCAGTGGCGCCGCTGGTGAGCCGCAAATCGACGGTACGCACACGGTTGTCGACAGCGGCGTTGGGCGAGTCGCCGGCGCGGAACATGTTGCCGTACTTGCGCATCAGGGGCCCGATGTACGGCTGGCGGAACTCGATCATGACGTCCGGGTGCTGGGCGCGCAGGCGCGCCATGATGTCGGTCATCAGCCGGTCGGTGGCTTCGTTGACCGAGGCGTAGTCGCGGCCGTCGGCGACGGTCAGCTCGGTGTCGTCGGAGGCAGTGAGAAAGCCGAGGAAGTCGAGCTTGAAGCCGTCCACTCCCCATTCGCGCATCGCGCGACCGTAGGTCTCGATGATGTGCTCGCGCACCTCCGGGTAGCGCGGGTCGAGGACGTACGCGCCCTGGCCGTCCCAGTAGCGCAGGTACTTGCCGACGAAGCGCGGATATGTCTGCGAGCGCTCACCCACCAGCGGCAGCGAGTACCACAAAAGGATCTTCATGCCGCGCTCGTGCACCGCGTCGACGAAACTCTTCATGCCGGGGATACGCTCCGGCTGCCAGTCGCCGGTGTAGGCGTAGCCGCGGTTGCTGTCGAGCGTCTGCCAGCCGTCGTCGACGATGATTGCTTCCAGGCCGAGGCCTCTGCCGATCTCCACCTCGCGCAACAGCGCCGCTGCATCGATGCTCTGGTGGTAGCTGTACCAGGTCGAGTACATGGGTTCGCGCGCGCTCTCCGGCACCGGTGCCGGCTCGAAACCGGGGCGCATCGCCCACCAGTCAGCCACCTCGTTCAGCGCGACCCAGAACGGCACTGCGCGGCGGTCGAAGCGCACCTCGATCTCGATCTCGCGTACCGCCCGGTGGGGCTCGACGAACAGCTCGATGCCTCCGTAGACGCGCGCGTCCTCTTCACGCACGCCGGCGGTCAGGTTGACCGCGTTGAGTGGGTCGGATACGGCGAAGGTCAGCCGGTTCTCGTCGTCGGCTCCGAAGAGCGTGAACACCGGCGCGTTACGAGACAGCATCGACTCGACCCGGCTGGGCCCCCAGTCGGGCCCGAGGGCCTTGTCGAAGCGCGCGTTGGTGGTCCAGCGGCCGTGCACGTCGTGCGCCGGGATCGACCAGTCGAGGCGCATTCGGGGTGGGCGAGCGGGCTGCTCACTGTCTAGCCGCAGCGTGGCGACCTCGACGCCGGGCTCGATGGTCGACGTCGTGGTCGACAACATGAACGGACCGCTGTCGGAGTCGACGCTGATCTCGATGCCCGTCAGGGTGAAGGTGCTTGCCCGCGCCTGCGGTAGCGGGCGTGGGCCGGCTCCGCTCGCCGTAGTGGCGAGCGTCAGAAGCGCTCCGGCGAGAGCACCGCTGCCGATCACTTTGATTGCCCGGCTCATGCCCGCAAGGGTACGCCAGCGACGCGCCCCTGCCTACAACGCGCGCGAGGCGAGGGGGACTAGTCCTGGCGCAGGACGATTACCGGGTCGAGCCGGCTCGCCCGCCACGCCGGCAGCGCGCAGGCGAGCACGGCGACGGCGGCGAGGACCGCCGGAACGGTGACGAACGTCGCGGTGTCGTAGACACCGACGTCGTAGAGCATGCCGTTGAGGAGTCTCGTCGCCCACCATGCTCCGGCGAGGCCGACGGCCACGCCCAACAGGGCGGGCTTGAGGCCCTCGAGCAGCGCCTGGCGCAGCACCCGCGAGCGGTCGGCTCCGATCGCCATGCGTACGCCGAACTCACGCATCCTTCCGCCGACGGTGTACGCAGTGACGCCGTAGACGCCGACGGTTCCCAGTGCCAGAGCGAGCGCGGCAAACGCGGAGATCAGCAGGCTGACGAAGCGATCGGTGGCGACCGATTCGCCGAAGACTTCGTCCATCGACCGCACCAGGGCGAGCGGTGCGTCGGGGTCGACGTCCCAGATGGCGTGTTGCACCGACGGCAGAAGGGCGCGCGGATCACCCGACGTACGGACCAGGGCGAACATCCCCGCGGTGGGCCACTGGCCGAAAGGCCGGTACATCTCCTCGTGCACCTCGCTGTGGAGCCCGTGCTGGCGTATGTCGGCGACGACGCCGACCACGGTGAACGTTGCACCGAAGACGGTGATGCGCTTGCCGACCGGATCCGCGTCGGGCCACAGAGCCTGCGCCATACGCTCGTTGATCAGGCCGACCGACTCCGCGGAGGCTGTGTCGCGTTCGTTGAAGAAGCGGCCGCGCAACAGCGGGATGCCCATGGTGTCGAAGTACGACGGCGTCACGACGCGGTGATTGGCGTTCGACGGCGGCGTGCCCTCCGGTACCGGATGCCCCTCCGCGACGTACGGGAAGCTCCAATTGCCCCCGCTCATCGGCAGAAGATGAATGCCGCCGACCTTCTCCACCCCGGGAACCGCGCCGATCGCTTCCCAGATCCGCTCGTAGTGGCTCGGCAAGGCGGCGTCCTCGATGCGTCCGTCGGGGATGTTGATGCGAAAGGACAGCACACCGTGCGGATCGAACCCGACATCCTCTCGGTACAGGTTCCACAGGCTGCGCAGCATGAGCCCGGCGCCGAGCACCAGCACCAGGGACAGGGCCACCTCGGCAACCACCAGTGCGCCGCTCAGGCGGCCGTGGCTCGTCGTCACGCTGCGGGTCGCGCCGAGATCGCTGCCGTTCGCGGCGGCCCGCCAGGCGGGCAGCACGGCGAATACGATCACCGCGGCGACCGAAACCAGCGAGGCGAACGCCAGCGCCGTCGGATCGATGGACGCCTCGGCCACCTGGTAGAGCTCCTCCGGGAGGGTCGTGACCAGGACGCGCACACCGAGCCATGCGAAAACGACCCCGCAGAGCCCGCCGCCGAGGCCGATGATCGTTCCCTCGGTGAGCAGCTGCGCCATCAGGCGGCCGCGCGTGGCGCCGAGAGCGGTGCGCATCGCCAGCTCGTGTCGGCGCGCGTTGCCGCGCGCAAGCAGCAGGTTGGCGACATTGGCGCAGGCGATCAGCAGCACCGCGCCGACCGCGGCGAACAGCGTCCACAATGTCGCGCGGAGGTCGCGCACCTGGTACTCCTGCAGGCCTTCGACGGTGGCCGCGCGCGTAACCTCATCCTCGATGCGCTCGGGCCATTCCTCGTGTAGCGCCGCGGCGGCGGTACGCACCTGAGTCTCGGTCTGTTCGACCGTGGCGCCGTCGGCGAGCCTGCCGAGCACGATGTTGACGTACCACGAGTTGTCGTCGCGCAACGGCAAGGCGGGATCGTCGAGCGGGGCCCAGAGGCGGAACCCAGGATCGATGTCGCGGAAGCCCGGTGGCATCACACCGATCACGCGACGCGTCTGGTAGTCGCCTGCCGCCAGCCGGATGCGGCGGCCGATGATGTCCGGGTCGGCGCCGAAGACGTTGGTCCACAGCCCGTGGCTCAGGATCACCACATCAGCCTGCCCGGGGACGGCGTCCTGCGGGGTGAAGTTACGGCCCAACTGCGGTTGCACGCCGAGCAGGTCGAGGTGGTTCCACGACACCAGCACGCCGTAGACCTGCTGCGGATCGCCCTCTCCGGTGAGGGTGAACAGCCAGCCCGACATCCCCGAGACCGCTTCGAGCGTCGGCGTTGCTTCCGCCACCCGCCGGGTCAACGCCTTGCTGAAATTCATCTGCGGCCACACGCGTACCAGGCGATCGGGCTGCGGGTAGGGCAAGGGTTGCAACAAGACTGCGTTGACGGCGGAGAAGATGGCGATGTTGACGCCGATGCCGAGCGCCAGGGTGAGCATCGCCGCGGCGGTGAAGCCGGGCGACTTCGCCAGGCCGCGCAGGGCGTGGCGCGTATCGGTCAGCAGGCGTTCCATGATCGATGTGCGTCTCCTGGGGGAGCCGTTGTTGCGGGGGCGTCGCGGGAAGCGTTCGGCGAAGCCGTGGTTGATCAGGTCGGCGGTGCCGCGCGTCCACACCTCCGCGCGACGACGCCAACGCCGGCCAGCCTCGCGTTGCCGGTCGACGAACAACGTCGCCATGTCGTTGCCGTAGCGGGCGCGGAACTCTGCGGGCATCAGGTACAGCAGCAGGCGGTACATCAATGGAGCGTCACTTCTCACGGCGTAGACTCGTCGGCGTACAGGTCCTTGTCGTGCGCCTCCGACAGCAGGCCGGCGAGGCGCCGGGCCTCGGCGCGGGCGACCTCGAGTCCGAGCGGCGTGAGGCGGAAGAACTTGCGAGGGCGGTCGTCGTCGGGCGCGGAGCCGCTCGGTGGCTTCGTTTCGGCGAGCAGTCCGGCGGCCAGCAGGTTGCGGATGCGGCGGTACAGGTTGGCGGGGAAGATCCTCTCCCGCTCTCCTGCGTGCTCCTCGACGTCCTTGACGATGGCGTAGCCGTGCAGGCAGCCGTCGCGTAGAGCGAGCAGGATGCGGAACTCGAGCGGGTTGAGCGGCAGAAAGTCCTGCGGGTCTCGGTTGCGGTGGGTCATTGGGCGCCGCCAATAGTGTCAGTAGGACATAGTGTCATTTTGACACCATAGAGAAGCGGCCACCGCGAGTCAATGCGCTGCGGCGCAGTCGGCGAGGCGCCGGTTCCGTCGCGGGCGCCTCAGACTCTGCGTGCCACCACGGTTGCCGAGACGATCGTGCCGGCGACCTCTTCGAGATCGAGCCCCTGACCGCAGCAGCCGGCTACCGCCTCGGTGGCCGACCGCACCACGGGATCGTCATCCGCGAGCACGTCGCTGGCCCGACGCGTTGAGATCTCGGGCTCGGCGAAGCCGGCGGCGCGAATGGCCTCGACATAGTCTTCGACCAGAGACGCTCCGGCGAGGCAGCCGACGTAGGCAGCGAGGTTGTCCTGCACCGCTGCCGGCAGGGGTGCGGTCAGGACGATGTCGGATACCGCCAGCCGTCCGCCGGGCCGCAGCACGCGGAACGCCTCGCGAAAGACTGCCGGCTTGTCGGGTGACAGGTTGATGACGCAGTTGGAGATGACCACATCGACAGATTCGTCGGCGAGCGGGAGCGCCTCGATCAGACCTTCCCGGAACTCCACGTTGCCGATGCCGGCGCGCTCGGCGTTGGCGCGTGCCCGCGCGATCATCTCGGGGGTCATGTCCACGCCGATGACGCGGCCTTCAGCGCCGACCTCGCGCGCTGCCAGAAAGGCGTCGAAGCCCGCTCCGGAGCCCAGGTCCAGCACGGTATCCCCGGTGCGCACCTTCGCCGCTCGCAGCGGAGCACCGCAGCCCAGGCCGAGGTTGGCGCCGTCGGGGACGCTACCGAGCTCGTCGGCGCTGTAGCCCATCTTCTGTGCCGCCGTCGACACGTCTGCGGAGCCGCAACACCCCTGGCTCTGGACCCGACCTCCGTACGCTGCGCGCACCGCGGTGTGGATCTCCTCCTGCGCCTGCTTTCCGTCCTCGATCGTGCTCATCGTCTGCTCCGTGTCGTCGCGCCGCCGTCTGCACGGGCGCGGTCCATGTCAAGTTGTCACTGGTGTGACGACAAACTCCTCGATCTTCTCCAGCACGCCCGGATCCGGGCGGCAGTAGACGCGCTGCCCCTGGCGCTCGCACACGATCAGTCCGGCGTTTCGCAGCTCTTTGAGATGATGTGAAACGGTCGAGAGCGAAAGGTCGAACTGGGCGGCGATCTCCGATACGGTGCTGAGGGTCTCTTCCAACCCGCCATCCGCCCGCACCGTGCAGCATTCGAAGCCGGCCCGGACACGCTGGAAGATCGCCAGGCGGTTGGGGTCCGACAGCGCGCGAAATACTCGTGACAGCTCGTCCATGTGCAGTCCTGTGTTTTATTTCGATACTTCGATAACTATCGAAATCCTAGTCGCCGTGATCCCACGTGTCAACAGATTGGCAGGCGCTCAGGCGCCGAGAGTCAGAACCTGGCGGACGTATTCGGCCAGCTTGTTGGGGCTGAAGGGCTTGCGCAGGAACATCGAGCCGGCGGGCAAATCGGTCAGGTGCGCCGCGCCGCGGTCGGGATAGCCGGACATGAACACCACCTTGAGGTCAGGGTCGAGAGCCCTGAGCTCACGGTACAGATCGGTGCCGAGTCCGCCTGGCATGACGACGTCGGTGAGCAGCAGGTCGATCTTGTGCTCGGCGCAGTCGTACAGCTGCAGCGCCTCCGAAGAGCGACCGGCGGACAGGACGTGGCAGCCCATGTTACCGAGCGTACGCTCGACGATCTCACGTACTGCCTCCTCGTCTTCCACAAGCAGCACGGTGGCGATCTCGGGCAGCTCCGGCGGGCCCTCGTTTGCCCCCTCGTGCTCGGTGGCGGGAGCCTTGCTCGCCGGCAGGTACACCTTGAAGGCGGTGCCCATGCCCGGTTCGCTGTACACGTTGATATGGCCGCCGTGCTGCTTGACGATGCCGTACACGGTGGCCAGACCGAGGCCGGTGCCCTCGCCGGTCCCCTTGGTGGTGAAGAAGGGCTCGAAGATGTGATCCTTCGTCGCCTGATCCATTCCGGTGCCATTGTCCGAGATCGACATCATGACGTAGCCGCCGGGCTTCACCTCGAGATGGCTGTCGGCATAGTCGCTGCCGACATCGACATTGGCAGTTTCAATGACGAGTGTGCCGCCGTCGGGCATGGCGTCGCGCGCGTTGACCGCCAGATTCAGCAGCACCTGCACGATCTGTCCGGAATCGGCCATTACCGTCTGCAGCGCGTCGGCGCCCGAGAACTCCACTTCGATGCTCTCGGGGATCAGTCGGCGCAGCATCTTCAGCGTGCTGCCGATCAGCTTGTTGAGATCGACCGGTGTCTGCTCCAGTTGCTGGCGCCGGCTGAAGGCGAGGAGCTGCTGCGTAAGGTCGGCGGCGCGGATTGACAGCTCCAGAATCTGTCGCAAGTCGGAGCGCTGGGCTTCGTCGTCGGCGGCACGGAGTAGGAGCTGCGCGTACCCGGTGATGCCGGTGAGCATGTTGTTGAAGTCGTGCGCCACGCCTCCGGCAAGCTGGCCGACTGCCTCCATCTTCTGCGCCTGCTGCAGCTGGCTCTCCAGCAGCACGCGCTCGGTGACATCGCGCTTGGCGGCGACGTAGCTGCGGATCGCGCCGTCGGCCCCGTGAATCGGGGTGATGATCATCTCCTCTTCGTAAAAGCTGCCGTCTTTGCGCCGATTGACGAGCTGCCCCTGCCACACCTCTCCGGCGGAGATGGTCTTCCACATCTCCTCGTAGAAAGCGTCCGGCTGGTGCCCGCTGCGCAGCAAACGCGGGTTCTCGCCGATCAACTCCTCACGCGTGTAACCGGTGATCTCGAGCGTTGCATCGTTGACGTACTCGATCGTCCCGCGGGCGTCGGTAATGATGATCCCCTCGGTGATCTGGGCGATCGCCGTCGCCAGACGCTCCGTTTCACGCTCGGCCTCTTTGCGTTCGCTGATGTCGCGCGCGATGGTCGAGTAGTATTGGACCGCGCCCCGCGCGTCACGATGCGCGGTGACCACCTCGTAGACGGAAATCCTGCTGCCGTCGAGTCGTTGCAGCTCTACCTCGCCGCGCCACGCTCCGTCGCTCGCCGCCGCCGCCATGATGTCGCGCGCCGCCTCTGGCTCGTGGAAGTCATTGACGTTCCAGCCGGTGACGTGGTCTTCGGGTCCGATGCCCAGTATCCGGCGCCCGGCCCTGTTGATATAGAAGAAGCCGCCATCGGCGTCGGCCATGCCGACGCCTTCGCTGGTCTGCTCGAGGACGGTGAGCAGCCGATCCCGCTCCTCGCCGCGCCGCGCTCGGCGATCGCTGTCATCGCTCATGGTCAGGAGTGCTCGTCGGAGACCTTTTCCTTGATGTGCCGAAAAGCCGGCAGGACGTCCATGAAGACGTCGAAGACCTCCGGGTCGAAGATCTTGCCCCGGCCCTCGCGCAGGATCCCCAGTGCCTCTGACTCCGAGTATGGTGGGCGATAGACGCGCTGGCAGGTGAGCGAGTCGAATACGTCGGCGACGGCGACCATGCGCGCGCTCAGCGGGATGGCGTCGCCCGCCAGCCCCTGTGGATACCCGCTACCGTCCCAGCGCTCGTGATGCGAGCGGGCGATCTGCTCGGCCATGTGCAGCAGCGGGATGTCGGAACCCTGCAACAACTGGGCGCCGATCTCCGCGTGCAGCTTGACGACCTCGAACTCCTGCGGGGTCAACCGGCCGCTCTTCAGCAGAATGCCGTCGGGAACGCCGATCTTGCCGATGTCGTGCATCGTTGCCGCCACGCGGATATCGTCGATGTCGTACCGGTCCCATCCCAATGCACGGGCCAGCGCCTCGGCGTACATGCCGATGCGCCGGATGTGCCCGCCGCTCTCCTCGTCGCGATACTCGGCGGCCGATACCAGGCGCAGCGCGATCTCCTCCTCGCGGCGGCGGATCTGCTCGGTGCGCCGACGCACCTCATCTTCCAGGCGCTGCCGCTCGTCGAGCTGTTCGAGCGCGCGATTGTGCTCGTGCAGCGCACCGGCGACGTTGAGCAGGACCTCCTGCTCGCCGAATGGCTTGAGAATGTAGCTGTGGGCTCCGAGCTCCATGCAGCGATCACCGATCGCTCGGTCGTCGACACCGGTGACCATGACGACCACCAGATCCGGGTGCTCACGCTTGGCGCGGGCGAGAACGTCGACACCGGACATGCCCGGCATCTGGATGTCCAGCAGCAGCACGTCAAACGTGTCCTCGGACAGCCGATCGAGTGCATCCTCGCCGGACAGCACGGCTTCGCAGTGGTGGCCCTCGGCCGCGAGCCAGCGAACGAGCAGGTCGCCGATGTAGCTCTCGTCGTCGACGATCAGAATCCGCGCGCGCTCACCGTTGTCCATGGCGCACGTCCGCGGGGGAGGAGAGGAAGGAACGACGTTGGAGCACAGCTCAACAACTCCCGGTCCCCAAACCAGGTTGCTTTCGCCTGTCGGCCGGTCCCCGAAAACAGCCCGGCCCCATCTTCACCGGCCCCCCGGTCGGTGTCCTGACTCCAGGAGACTAGCGAGTCAGCCTCTGCTTGTGAAGGGGGGCTTCACCGTTCACGAGCCCGGCGGCGAAAGGGTTCTCTCTACCACCTGCCCGAGATGCTGCAGATCGAATGGCTTGGGAAGAAACTCCTGCGCGCCGAGGCACAGAGCGTCTTCCCCGAGCCGGTCGGCGACGGCGTGACCGGAGAACGCTGGCCTGAAGCAGTATCGCCCCTGTCGCGTTCTCCTAACGGCCGCCGCCCGCGTTGGTGAACTCCCGACGCTGTGACTCCACCATCTCGGCGACTTCCTCGAGGATCTGCTTGGCGTCGTACACGATCCCGTCCTTGATGGTCCAGCGCACGCCGCCGGTGCGCTCGACCTCGCCGGTTTCGTCGTTGAGCTGCACCGCCCCGGTGCCGTACAGCACTTTGAGGTTTTCCAGCGGATTGGCGTCGACGATGACCATGTCGGCGAGCAGACCGTTGCGTACCACGCCGAACTCGATCGGAGTCCCTTTGGGCTCATGCAACGTCAGGGCACCGTTCATCGTCGCCGACTGGATGACCTCGAGCGGGTGAAAACCGGCCTCCTGCAGCATCTCGAGCTCGTTGATGTAACCGAAGCCATAGGTCTGGTAGATGAAACCGGAGTCCGAGCCGGTAGTCACCCTGCCGCCGATCTTCTTGTAGTCGTTGATCAGCTGCATCCAGCGGATATAGAAGTTGCGCCAGGCGACCTCGTCCCACGTGGTCCAGTAGTAGAAGTACGACCCATGGTTGCTGCGGCTCGGCTGGAAGTACTCCCACAGGCTCGGCAGCGTGTACTGCTCGTGCCACTCGGCCTCGCGCATGCGCATCACGTCACGGGACGCCGAGTAGATGGTCATCGTGGGGTCGAAGGTGGTGCCGAGTGCCTTGTGTTCCTCGAGGTAGGCCCACCATTCCGG
>JASFRZ010000094.1:0-13131 GCA_050114655.1 Acidobacteriota bacterium | reverse complement strand
CTGGGCCCCGTCGTCGTGGACCGGGCAGTCGATCCCCGCCTTGCTCGCCGGCATGTATCCCGACGCGATCGGTATCGAGAACTGGGCATCGCGGCTTCCGCCCCAGGCGACCACCTTTCCCGAGCTTCTCGCGGCAGCCGGGTACCACACCGTGCTGTGGAGTCAGCATCCGATCTACTCGCGTCGGCCGGCGCTGCGCGACGGCTTCGAGGCCTACGAGAACGCCGCCCCCGCCGCCGTGGACGATCCCTCGACAATCGCCGACCTGACGGGGCTGCTCGAGGAGGAGCGCCCCACCTTTGCCATGATCCACCTGCTGCCGCCGCATACCCCGTACGCACCGCCCGCGCCGTTCGCCGGGTCACGCAGCTCCTGGTACGACGACAAGGTGCCGATCAACGACGAGACCCTCAATCAATTCGACCTCCTCTTCGCGATCGAACAACCGGCGCTGCGCGACGAGATCCGACGCGCGGCAATCGCCAGGTACGAGGAAAACGTCAGCTTCGCCGATCACCTGGTCGGCCGACTCGTCGACGACCTGCGGCGGGCGGGCAGGTATGACGACGCCCTGATCATCGTGACTGCGGATCACGGCGAGGCCTTCTACGAGCACGGCATGTTCCTGCACAACCGCCTCCTTTTCGAGGAGCTCATCCGGGTTCCGCTGGTAATCAAATGGCCGGCAGCCTTCGAGGCGCCCACCGGATCTGTCGCCCAAGCCGTCAGCCTCGTCGACCTGGCACCTTCTCTCGTCGACGGGCTCGGACTCTCGGATGACCTCGATCGATTCCAAGGGCGGAGCCTCCTACCACTCGTTTCCGGGAGGGCGACCGCGCCGCGGTTGCTGTACGCCTACACCAGCGGCGTGCAACGGCCGGAGTCTCCGCCGGAGCCGCACTACGCCCTGCTGTGGGAGGGCCTCAAGTTGATCCATGTCGGCCGCACCGATCGCTCGGCGCTCTACCGGTTGTCGGACGATCCCGGTGAGCAGACCGACATCGCCGAGCAGGAGACGACCTACGTGCGTTGGCTGTCCCGGATGCTCCGCTCCGTGCAGGCCCATAACGCGGGTTTGACGATGGAAGCCGGCGGCACGGTCACCGAGGAACTCGATCCGGAGACCATTCGACGGCTGCGCGCCCTCGGTTACCTGCGCTGAGCCGACTCGTGTTCCTGCCAGAGACCGGAACGGCGACGTCGGGCGATACCCTGTGGGCATGAGCAAGCTGCGATGGGGTGTGCTGGGGGTGGCGAAGATCGCCACCGCCAAGGTGATTCCAGCCATGCAGGGGGGAGAGCTCACCGAGGTCACGGCGATCGCCTCACGCGACGCGGCGAAGGCCCGCGCCGCCGCTGACGAGCTCGGTATCGCCAGGGCTTACGGCTCCTACGAGGAGTTGCTCGGCGATCCCGATATCGACGCCGTCTACAACCCGCTGCCCAACCACCTGCACAAGCCGTGGACCATCGCCGCCGCCGAACGCGGCAAGCACGTGCTGTGCGAGAAGCCGCTGGCGCTCAATGCCGCCGAGGCCGTCGACATCATCGCCGCGCGCGACCGCACCGGGGTGAAGATGCAGGAGGCGTTCATGGTGTGGACCCACCCGCAGTGGCGCCGCGCGGTGGAGATTTGTCGCTCCGGGCGGCTCGGCGCGCTGCGCTCCTACACCGGCCACTTCAGCTACTTCAACGACGACCCCGACAACATCCGCAACTTCGCGGAGATGGGCGGCGGCGCGCTGATGGACATCGGCTGCTACCTGCTCACCACCTCGCGCATGATCTTCGGCGAGGAGCCGCGCCGCGTGCTGGCGCTGATCGAGCGCGACCCGCAGTTCAACGTCGACGCGCTCACCTCGATGGTGCTCGACTACCCCTCGGGACAGGCGATCGGCACCTGCAGCACGCGCATGATCTATCACCAGCGGGTGCAGGTGTACGGCACCGAGGGCCGCCTCGAGATCGAGATCCCGTTCAACGCCCCCAGGGATCGCCCGTGCCGCCTGTGGGTGGACAACGAGGGCGACCTCACCGGCGCCACCGTCGAAACGATCGAGGTCGACACCTGCGACCAGTTCCGCATCCAGGGAGACGAGTTCTCGCGCGCCGTGATCGACGACACCGAGGTGCCCTACCCGCTGGAGATGTCGCTCGCCAACATGAAGCTGATCGACGCGCTGTTCCGCTCGGCCAGGTCCGGACGATGGGAAAAAGCTGAGTGACCACCGCATGAACGCGTACTACCTCGGCATCGACTGCAGCACGCAAAGCCTGACGGCCATGCTGCTGGAGGTCGAGGACGCGCGAGAGCACGACGCCTCCTCCGCCGTGATGCACAACGGAGGCGGGGCGCGCAGCGCAACCGTGGCGTTCGAGCACACCCTCGTGTTCGACGAGGAACTACCGCACTACGGCACCCGCCACGGTGTGCTGCCGCGTGAGGATCCACTGGCAGCGCTATCGCCGCCGCTGATGTGGGCCGAGGCGCTCGAGCGGATCTTCGCCGCTCTCGCCGACAGCGGCCTCGACCTGTCGCGCATCCGCGCGATCTCCGGGTCGGCGCAACAGCACGGCAGCGTATACCTCGGCGATGGCGCCGCGGCGATCATGGCGCGGCTCGACCCCGCGCGCCCGCTCGCGGAGCAACTCGTGGCGGCGCCGGGATTCTTCTCGCGCAGCGTGTCGCCGATCTGGATGGACGCGAGCACCGGCGTCGAATGCGACGAGATCACCGAGGCGCTCGGCGGCGCCCGGCGCCTCGCCCGCGTCACCGGATCGCGGGCTTTCGAGCGCTTCACCGGGCCGCAGATCCGTAAGTTCTGGAAGGCAGAGCCGGAAGGTTGGGCCGCTACCGCGCGCATCCACCTGGTGAGCTCGTTCCTGGCGTCACTGCTCACCGGCGGCCACGCGCCGCTCGAGCCTGGCGACGCCTCGGGGATGAACCTGATGGACCTGCACACACGTGACTGGTCGATGGCGGCGCTCGATGCGACTGCCCCCGATCTCGTCGACAAGCTGCCGGCGGTGGTGCCGTCGAGCACCGTCGTCGGCGTCCCGGCGCCGTACTGGCGCGAGCGCTTCGGCCTGCCGCCGGCGCGCGTCGTCGCCTTTTCGGGCGACAACCCGTCCAGCCTGATCGGCACCGGGCTGGTGCGCGAGGGGACGGTGGCGATATCGCTCGGCACCTCCGACACCGTGTTCGGGCTGATGCACTCGGCGCGGGTCGACTCCGACGGCACCGGCCATGTGTTCGGCGCCCCTACCGGCGACTACATGGGGCTGACCTGCTTTCGCAACGGCTCGCTGGCGCGCGAGCGCGTCCGCGGTGAGCACGGCCTCGACTGGGCGGGCTTCGGCGCCGCGCTGCGGGCGACGCCGCCGGGCAACGACGGCGCGTTGATGTTTCCCTGGTTCGAGCCCGAGATCACGCCGCACGTGTCAGTCCCGGGGTTGCGCCGCATCGATCTCGATGCCGCCGACGGGCCGCGCAACGTGCGCGCGCTGGTGGAGGCGCAGATGATGGCGATGGCCAACCACTCGCGCTGGATGCGGGTCGAGATCGACGTCATCCACGCCACCGGCGGGGCGGCGGTCAACGAGGACATCCTGCGGGTGATGGCCGACGTCTTCGGCGCCGAGGTGCGCCGCTTCGAGGCGAGCAACTCCGCCTGCCTGGGCGCGGCCCTGCGCGCCCGCCACGCCGACGCCCTCGCCGACGGCCGCGCGCTGGCGTGGGAAGAACTGGTGCGCGGCATCGCCGAGCCGGGCGCACCTGCGATCCGGCCCGACGCGCGCGCGGCGGCGGTCTACGATCGCCTGCGCCACCGCTACGAAGAGCTCGAAGAGATCGCGCTCAGCGGAGGTAACGATTGACGATGCTCTCGAACAGCTCCTGCTTGCCGCTGCGCAGTTCGGGCTCACCGAGGTCTTCGGCCAGCAGGGCGAGCTCGGACAGGCCCATGTCGCCGCGCTCGAAGGCAGCACCGCGACCGCTATCGAAGCTCGCGTAGCGCGCCGCGAGCAGCTCGTCGAGCTCGCCGTCGTCGATTATCTCGTGGGCGATGATGAGGCCGCGCGCCAGCGTATCCATCGAGCTGATGTGGGCGATGAAGATATCCTCCGGATCGGTCGAGCTGCGTCGCAGCTTGGCGTCGAAGTTGAGTCCCCCGTGGCGCAGGCCGCCGGCACGCAGCAGCACCAGCATGATCTCCACCGCGTCGTACAGGTTGTGCAAGAACTCGTCGGTATCCCAGCCGCTGTGCGGGTCACCCTGATTGACGTCGAGGGAACCGAACAAGCCGGCGTCGACGGCCGTCTGGATCTCGTGCGCGAAAGTGTGGCGCGCCAGCGTGGCGTGGTTGTTCTCGATGTTGATCTTGAAGTCGTCGACCAGGTCGTAGCGCTGCAGGAAGGCGATCACCGCGGCCACGTCGAAGTCGTACTGGTGCTTGGTCGGCTCCATCGGCTTGGGCTCGATCAGGAAGTTGCCCCTGAAGCCCTTGGCGCGCCCGTAGTCGCGCGCCTTGCGCAGGAAGACGGCGAGGTGATCGAGCTCGCGCCTCATGTCCGTGTTGAGCAGTGAGAAGTAACCCTCGCGCCCACCCCAGAAGACGTAGTTCTCGCCCTTCAGGGCCATGGTGGCATCGAGCGCCGCTTTCACCTGCGCGGCGGCGTGCGGGAGCACGGCGAAGTCGGGGCTGGTGGCGGCGCCGTTCATGTAGCGCGGGTGGGAGAACAGGTTGGCGGTGCCCCACAGGAGCTTGACGCCGGACGCTTCCTGCTTGGCCGCCGCCGCCTCGGTGAGGCGCCCGAGGTTGTCGGCCGACTCCGCTGCGCTCGCTCCTTCGGGGGCCAGGTCGCGGTCGTGGAAGCACCAGTACGGCGCGCCCAGCTTGGTGATCAGCTCGAAGGCGGCGTCGAGCCGGTCGCGCGCCGTCTGCAGGGGGTCGTCCGAAACCCACGGCATCGGCCGCGTGGCCGCGCCGAAGGGATCGGTGCCGGCGCCGCACAGCGAGTGCCAGTAGGCAACCGAGAAGCGCAGGTGCTCGCGCAGTGTCTTGCCGGCGACCGGACGCTCGGCATCGTAATGCTTGAAGGCCAGCGGATTGCCGGAGTCCGGACCCTCGTAAGGGATCGTCCCGATGCCCGGGAAGTACTCGCGTGCTCCGATCAGAGGGGCCGTCGGCATGGCCGAAGTCTAGCAGCCCACGGCGAAAGGTCGGGCGGGTTCGGGGTCCGCAGAAAGAGCCGGTGGGCGATGCGCGGGTCGCTGGACCTGCGACGCCGGTCAGCGCGACGAGATGGTGGCGCCGCCGAAGGGAGCGTCGAGCATCTTCAGATAGCCGCTCACCCGCTGGCAGGCGATCACCGTCGAGACGTCGGGCTTGTTCTCCAGGTAGGTCGTCACCGCCGAGCCCAGCAGCCAGTGCAGGTCGGGCTTGCGATACTTGCGACTCGGCGTGGCATAACGCACCCACTCGCACACGTCCTTGCGCTGCCGCGTGCGGTCGTCCACGGCGGTGAGCGGCGCTTCGAAGCGCCGTTCGACCGGCGAGACCGTGACCTTGAGAGTATCGACGAGGTGGTCGAGCGCCTTCGCCGCGGCGCGCGCCCGGCTCACCGCCTCGGGGCCCGCCACCTCGAGCTCGTCGGCGCCCCGGCCGAGCAGCTCCGCTACCTGGATGACCCTGCGAGTGGTGTCGAGAAGGCGCTCCTCGGCGCGCTCGGCACGACGGGTCAGGCGGCAGGCCTCGTAGTTGATCGAGACCAGCACGTCGAGGAAGGCGTTCGCCGTCTTGATGTTGCCGTTGAGCTCGGTCTGCAGATCTTTGATGCGGCGGGTGGCTTCCTCGGCGCCGCGGCGGATCACCAGACGGTGCGACGCCCACACCCGCCCCGACTGGCGCAGGTGCCACTGCTTCAGCGCGTCGCTGAATGTCCAGCTCTCTCCCTCACAGCGCGAGGAGACGGCGCCCGACTGCGGTTCCACCCAGAAGCACGTTGCCGACGGGTAGTCTTCGGGCACCTCCCAGTGCGGCGGTACGAACGGCCGCGGTGCGACGTGGAACTTGCCGGTGAAAAGGTTGTAGCGATCTCTGAATCTAGCCAAGTCGTTCCCTCGCTTTGCGTCGATTCTAGAGAACCCGCGGCTGCGTCCGAAGCCCTTTTGCGTCATCCCTGGCGCGACGTTCAGCGCGGCAAGGCGACCGGCTCGACCTGCTCGCCGAAGTGATTGCCGAGACCGATGAGATAGGTTCTCATCGTGGCGGTATGGCCCATCACGAAGCGCGCCACGAAACGGAAGATCACGTTGGAGACGGTGCCGTCCTCGGTGATCGTCACGCGGGTGCCGCCTTCCGTCGGCTCGAGCTCGTAGGTCCAGGTGCCGCCGAAGGGCAGCTCATCGGAGGCGATCCGCAGCACCAGCCGGCGCAGCGGCACCTGCTCGACGACCGCCATCGGTAGCGGCCCGGTGGAGCCGTATTCCACCCAGCCGCTCGATCCGTCGTCGAAGGTGCGCGCCTCGACGCGGTCGACGCCGGGCCGCCACGACGGGAAGGACTGAAAATCGGTGATCGCGCGCCACACATCATCCGGCGGACGGGCGTAGGTCGCGGTGACCGAGGCGACGTGGTCGACCGGCAGCGATGCGCCGATCGCCGCGACCAGGAGCACCAGAACCACCACCGCACCGATCACGCCGAAGGCAATCGTCATCAGCTTTCTCACCTCTTCCTCCCGCTGTCGCGCCACGGCGTGACGTCCTCGCCCGCCGCGCGAGCGTGCATCTCCTGCAGTGCGGCGTCGGCCAGCAGGCTCAGCCCCCTCAGCGCGACGGCACGCTTGTCCTCCGGCAGGCGCGCGAGCACGCGCGCACACCTCTGCGGATCGAGCACCGACTTCTCCGACTTCACCCGCAGGCCATCGGTCGACAGGGTAAGCAGCACGCGGCGCCTGTCCTGTGCGTCGCGCTCGCGCACCACGTATCCCTGATCGACCAGCCGGCTGACGGCGATCGACATGGTCGAGGCGGTCACCCCCATGTGGCCGGCCAGCTCGCTCAGGTTGGTCGGCTCCACCTCATCAAGGTGATCGAGGATGCTCGCCTGGTGCGAGCTCAACGTGACGTCAGCGCGCTCGTCGCGCACGTGCCGGGTGTGGCACGCGAAGTAGATGCGCGGGTACTGCTGCATGAGCTGCTCGACGTCCGCCTCGATCATGCGGCCCAGCGTACGATCTATAGTTTGTTTTGTCAAAACAAATTAACTGACCGGAAGGCCGGCCTCTCCTGTCGGCACGGCAGAGCGAGCCGCGACGGCGTCGCGGACGCCCTCCCCGCTCAGGCGATGGAACGCGGATCCGTCATTCGGCGCGCAGCACCTCGACCGGGTCGACGTGGGTGGCGCGGCGCGCCGGCACCCAGCAGGCGAGCGCGGCGCAGAACAGCATGACCACGGCCACCAGCGCGAAGGTCAGCGGGTCGGTCGGCTCGACCTCGAACAGCAGCGCCTGTGCCAGGCGGCCGAGAGCCAGCGCCGCCGCCGTCCCCAGGACCACGCCGACGGCAGCCAGCCTCAGGCCCTGCCGCAGCACCATCGCCTGCAGCTTGCCGGCGTGCGCGCCCAGCGCGATGCGCACGCCGAGCTCGCGGTGGCGCCGCCGCACGGTGAAGGCGAGCACGCCGTAGGTGCCGATGACCGCCAGCCCGAGCGCCAGGGCGGCGAAGATCACCATCATGCGCAGGAAGAAGCGCGGCTTGTCGACCGAAGCGGCGAGCGATCGCGCACCGGTCGTCAGATCGTAGATGGGCAGCTCGGGGTCGAGGTCGCGCACCGCGGCGCGTACCTGGGCAAACAGGTCTTCCGGACGGACATCGGTGCGCGCCGTCAGCACCACGTACGAGCGGCCCGACTGGTCGGACAACGGGTAGAACAGATCGAGCGATCCCTGCCGATCGTCGAGACCCCAGAGCTTGAAGTCGTTCACCACGCCAATGACGGTGACCCACGGATCGTCGGGCTCGTCGGAATCGAGCTTCAGCCGCCGTCCCACCGGATCCTCGTCGCCCCAGAAGAAGCGTGCGGTATCGCGATCGACAATGATGTTGCCCGACTCGCTGCCGTCGGTGGTGGTGAAGTCGCGGCCGGAGACGAGCACGGAGCCCATGGTGCGGAAGAAGGCTTCGTCGACCCGGATGATGTTCATGAAATCGCCCGGATAGGGCTTCGGGTCGTGGCCCTCCGCTTGCGGAGTCATGCCGAAGTAGAGCGCGCCGGCTCCCGGGGGCGAGCCGTTCGACAGCGCCACCCGGGCAACGCCCGGGATCGTCCTGACGCGGTCGGCCAGCTCCCGGGAAAAGCGAACCTGCGACGGCCCATCCGGGTAGGTGGTCGGCGGGAGGCTGAGGCTGAGTTGCAGCAGGTCCTCGGGTTCATAGCCCGGATCGACCGAGGTCAGGCGCAGGAAGCTGTTGATCATCAGGCCGGCACCGACCAGCAGGATCACGGTGAGCGTCACTTCGGCGACCACCAAGGCGTTGCGCAGCAGCGATGTTCCGGGTGCCGCCGAGGTGCGCGCGCCGGCGAGCTGCGGCTGGGCGCTGCGCGTGGCGCGCAATGCGGGAACCAGGCTCAGGAACACGCCGGCGATCGCGGTCACCGCGAGAGTGAAGACGAGCACGCGCGCATCGAGTGTGACCGGACCGGTGAGGAACGAGGTGATCTCGCGCGGCAGAAGGCGCACGATCGCGCCCAGCACGCCGCGCGCCAGCGCCAGCGCCACCACTCCCCCGGCCGCGACCAGCAGCAGGTTCTCGGTGAGATGCTGGCGCACCAGCCGGCCACGCGAAGCGCCCAGCGCCAGGCGCACGGCGTCCTCCGGGGCGCGCGTCGTGGCGCGCAGAAGCAGCAAGTTGGCGGCGTTCACCGCGGCGATCAGCAGCATGATGCCAACCGCACCGGTGAGCACCCATAGCGCGCGCCGGACATCGGGGTTGGCGCGGAAGCTGTCGAGCGGGCGGATGAGAGCCGAGCTCGATCCCTCGAACGCCACCCCCTGCTCCTCGAGCGCCGGCAGCGAGGCGTCCAGCCGCGCCTGCACCTGCTGTCGCGCCGGGCCTTCGGGTAAACGGGCCGTCAGCTCGACGCGCAGCGATGAGCCGGTGGCCGCCGCGATCACCGGCGTCAGGGGCATCCAAACGTCGTTGCTGAGCAGTGGCGGGAACCGAAAGCCGTCCTGCATCACGCCGATGACGGTGTACGGCTGCCGATCGAGCTCGATGGTGGCACCGAGCACATCGGGATCGCCGTTGAAGTCGGTGCGCCACAGCTCGTCGCTGATGATCACCACCGGGGCGGCGCCGGCCGCCGCATCGTCGGCGGTGAAGGATCGGCCCTTGGCGGGCGCGATATCGAGCGTACCGAGCCAGTCGACCGACACCGCGTGGGCATAGATCTGCCGCGCTTCGGAACCGTCGGTGCGCACCAGCGAACGACGAGCATAGCCGATCAGGTCGGTGATATCGGCGATCGATTCGCGCCAAACCTTGAACAGGTCGGGACTTGCCCAGGGAATGACGCCGTCGGACTCCTCGCTGTAGACCGACACCGAGACCAGCTCGTCGGGCCGCTCGTAGGGCAGCGGCCGCAGCAGCACTGCGTCGGTGACCGAGAACAGGGCGGTGTTGGCGCCGACGCCGAGCCCGATGGTGAGGATTACGGCGACTGCGAAGCCGGGTGCGTCGAGCGCGGTGCGGACGCCGTGCTTGAGATCGCGCAACAGCGAGCCGAACAGGTCTCGCCCGCCGTCTCCGCCTTGATCGTCGCCGATTCGATGGAGCGTGTGACGTACCCGGCGCACGTTCCCGAAGCGTCGCTCGGCCTCGCGGCGCGCGGCGCGCGCGCTCATCCCCTGTTCCATGAGCAGCTCGGTGCGCTCGAGGATGTGATTCTCGATCTCGTCGTCGATCGCCAGCGACATCAGCGGATCGCGCCGCGCCTTCCATCCCGGCAGCCACAGGCGCAGGCGTTCGAGCAACGACACCGGTTCCTCGGGGGAACGGGGCGCGGGCAGGCGCGGCGTGCGGACACCCGCGGCGCTCATCGGGTCCCTCCGGCAAAGGCGGAGATCTTGCCCACCGCCGCGACGTAGTCGCTCCAGCGCCTCTCCTGCTCGACGAGCTCGGCGCGCCCGTCGGCGGTCAGCCCGTAGTACTTGGCGCGCCGGCCCTTGGGAGAGACGCCCCAGGTGGCGGCGATCAGCCCGCGCTTCTCCATGCGGTGCAGCGCCGGGTAGAGGCTGCCCTCCTCGATGGCGAGGTCGCCGTCGGTGGCGCTCGAGATCCACTCGAGGATCTCGAAGCCGTGCAGCTTGTCGCTGCCGCTGAGCGTCTTGAGGATGAGGAACTCCAGCGTTCCCTGAATCACTTCGATGGATCCGCCCATGTGCTGCCTCGTCCGTCGGGTTGGCCTAGAAGATCTAGGGCAAGATAGCGGGCTTGGCCTAGACCGTCAAGGCCAAGAACGGGGCAAGTCCTGCGGGTCACGGGGACTGGGGAAGAAAATCGCCGGCGAGAGCACGAATTGCTTGCATATTCGGAATATGAGATTAATATGATCTTGTTATCGGATTAGAAAGATGATCTTCACAAAACGCAGTGACTACGGTCTTCGAGCAGCGATGGAGCTGGCAGCGGCGTACGGCCGCGGGCCGCTATCGGCGCACCAGATCGCGCAGCGCGGCAACCTGCCGGAGCCGTTCGTTCGCAAGCTGATGCAGGAGCTCGCCCAGGCCGGCCTCGCCTCCAGCCGTCGCGGCCGCAACGGCGGCTACGTGCTGGCTCGCGCGCCCGAGCGGGTGACCGTGCGCGAGACGCTCGAGGCCTTCGAGACACTCGCCCCGGTGCCCTGCCTCGCGCTGCGACCGGCGAAGACGACCGTCGCCGCCGAGGAGGACGACGGCTGCACGCTCGACATCCTAGAGATCACCTGCCCGACGCGCGCCGCCTGGCACCTGGTCGATCAGCGTGTCCGGGAGACACTCGACGAGCTCACCCTCGACGACCTGCTCGGCGAGGTGCATCGCCGCGGCCTCACCGACGAGATGGCCCATGTGCGCTGACAATCTGCGGCGCGCGCCCGAGGGCGCGGGCCCAGCCGGCGGCGCGCAGACCGCGACACCACGGCTGCACACCATCGAGATCGACGATGCGCTCATCCCGGCCGTCACCGAGGGACGCGCGCGCCGCGTCGCGCTGGTCGGTCACCCCAACGTCGGCAAGAGCGTGATTTTCTCGCGCCTTACCGGCAGCTATGTCACCTGTTCGAACTACCCCGGAACGACCGTACAGATCTACCGCGGCACCGCCGAGCTCGGCGGCTCCGAGTGGGACGTCCTCGACACCCCCGGCCTCATCCAGCTCGCCTCGTCGCGCGAGGACGAGCAGGTCACCCGCGACGTGCTGCTGTTCGACGACATCGACGTGGTTGTACAGGTGGCCGACTCCAAGAACCTCGAACGCACGCTGACGTTGTTCCTGCAGCTGGCCGAGCTCGGCCGACCGATGGTGCTGAACCTCAACATGGTCGACGAATCGCGCGCGCGCGGCATCGACGTTCCGGCACGCATCCTCGAGCGGCAGCTCGGCGTGCCGGTGATCGAGACGGTGGCGACCCATGGCATCGGCATCGACGAGCTGCGTGCTGCGGTGCGACGCGCCCGCGTGCCGACGATCACCGTCGACTACGGCGACGCGCTGGAAGCGCCGGTCTCCGCGCTCGCGACGCTGCTGTCCGGGGCGCGCGACGGCAGCGCGCGCGGGGTCGCGACGCTGCTGCTCGGCATCGGCGACGAGGACGCCGAACGCCTGCTCGACGCGCTCGACCTCGACGACAACACACGCTACGCCGCCGCCGCGGTATCCGCATCGGCGCGCGGCGGCCAGCAGACCGGCTACGAGATCTCGCGCCGCCGTCACCAGGTCGCCACCGCGCTCACCGGCAGCACGCCGCACGGCGCCGCTGGGCCCGGCGACGGCGTGCACAGCTGCGGCGTGTGCGGCCCCGACGTGCTGCCGGAGTTCGACGCCACCGGCGCCACCGGTGGCTGCCCGATTCCGTTCGTCTCGGCCGAGCAGGCGACACGCTTCTCACGCAGCCTCGGCCGCTGGAGCGTACATCCCGTGTGGGGGGTGGCGATCCTGTTGGCGGTGATGTTCGCCATGTACGAGCTGGTCGGTAACTTCGGCGCCGTGGTCATGGTCGGCTTCCTCGAGAACACCCTGTTCGGCCAGTACATCAACCCGGCCGTCACCGGCTGGGTCAACGGCGCGCTGCCGTGGAGCTTCGCGCGCGAGCTGCTGGTGGGCGAGTACGGCATCTGGACGATGGCGATCACCTATTCCGTGGCGCTCATCCTGCCCATCGTCGCTACCTTCTTCCTCGCCTTCGGCTTTCTCGAGGACTCGGGCTACTTCCCGCGCCTCACGGTGATCGCGCACCGTACCTTCCGCCGCATGGGGCTGAGCGGACAGGCGGTGCTGCCGATGATCCTCGGGCTCAGCTGCGACACCATGGCAACGGTGACCACCCGGGTGCTCGAGACCCGCAAGGAGCGCACCATCGCCACGCTGCTGCTGGCGCTCGGCGTGCCGTGCTCGGCGCAGCTCGCCGTCCTGTTGGCGATCTCGGCGTCGGTGTCGGGTTGGGTGATGATTGGCGTGCTGGTGATCACCGGCATGCAGCTACTGATCGTCGGCCGCCTCGCCGCGGCGCTCATCCCGGGGCGCACCGCGCCGTTCGTCACCGAGCTGCCGCCGCTGCGCTGGCCGCAGTGGCACAACATCCTCGCCAAGACCCGCGCGCGCATGTTCTGGTACCTCACCGAGGTGGTGCCGCTGTTCATCATCGGCACGCTGGCGCTGTTCCTGCTCGATCAGACCGGCGCTCTGGCGGCGGTGCAGCGCGCCGCCCGGCCGGTGGTCACCGGCTTGCTGGGACTTCCGGGCGAAACCTCGTCGGCCTTCGTGATGGGGTTCTTCCGTCGCGACTACGGCGCCGCCGGCCTCTACCAGATCCAGCAGGCGGGCGGCATGGACGCGCTGCAGGTACTGGTGTCGCTGGTGGTGATCAC
>JASFRZ010000093.1:0-13145 GCA_050114655.1 Acidobacteriota bacterium | reverse complement strand
CGGGGCGGGTGTACTTCGCCGAGGGCGGCAAGCACGAAGGCTGCTGGATGATGCGGCTCGAGGGTGTCGCCGGCTTCGAAGACCTCGAGGAGCCCGACAAGGTGCTGGTTCGCTCCAACGGCACCGCCACGTACGTCGCCAAGGACATCGCCTACCACATGTGGAAGTATGGGCTGCTCGACGATCCCTTCGCCTATGAACGCTTCTTCGAGGATCCGGACGGCCGCAGCACCTACCGCAGCTCGCGCCCGGGCGAACCCGACAGCGGTCCGGCACCGGACGGCAGAGGCGGCGCCCACGCCGGTTTCAACGTCATCGATGTGCGCCAGTCGTACCTGCAACAGATCGTTACGGTCGCGCTCGCCGTGTTGAGCGAGAGCGCGCCGTTCCAGGTCTCGCACACCCACTTCGCCTACGAGATGGTGGCGCTGACGCCGCGAACCGCAGTTGCGCTCGGCATCCCGGTCCCCGACGAGGACAGCGGCAAGGCCTACGTCGAGATGTCGGGCCGGCGCGGCTACGGCGTCAAGGCCGACGACCTGCTCAACGCCCTCGAGGAACGCGCCGCTACCGAAGTGGCACAGCGCAACCCGGAGCTGACCGAGGTGGAGACGCGCGAGCTCGGTCGCGAGATCGCCGTCGCCGCTGTGCGCTACTTTCTGGTCAAATTCGCGCGCAACACGGTGATCGCCTTCGACCTCGACGAGGCACTCAGCTTCGAGGGTGAGACGGGCCCGTATCTGCAGTACGCTGCTGCGCGGGCGCGCAGCATCTTCGACAAGATCGAGGCCACCTGGGGCGACAACGAGGCCGCCGCGGTGACCGCGGCGCGCGCCCGGCTGGACGCTGAGCGCATCGAGGCGCTGCTGAACGAGCAGGAGTCGGCCGAGCTGTGGAGCCTGGTGCTGCAGATGCTGCGCCTCGAGCACGTTGCCGACCAGGCGGTCGAGAACCTCGAGATCGCCACCCTGGCCAAGTACGCCTTTTCGCTCGCGCAGGCCTTCAACCACGTCTACCATCGTTATCCGATCCTCAAGGAAGAGGACGAGGATCAGCGCGCCCTGCGAATCGTGTTGACCTGGGCCTTTCGGCGGCGCTTTGCCGAAGTTCTGCAGCTGCTCGGCATTCCGGTGCCGGCGCGCATGTGACCCGGGCACCGGCGCCGCGGCGGCACGTGGTTCTGTTCGGCGCCACGGCAGCGTGATACGCTCGATCTCCCGCGCCCACCGCGGCTCCCGGCGGGCGCTTTCGTCTTCTCCGCTTCCGAACCAGCATGCGATCGTTCGCCTTACGCCCCATACGGGATCGTGCCCGGATCGCGCTGCGGCCGGCCTGCGTTGCCGCGGCCGCGTTGATCGTCCTCGCCGGCGGCGCGTCGGCCGTCCCGCAACGGCCCGCCGGCGGTGCGTCGACAGAGATCATGCCGCTGTCCGAGATCCGCGCCGGCATGCGCGGGGTCGGCTACACCGTCGTGCAGGGTACCGAGCCGCAGCAGTTCGAGCTCGAGATCATCGGCGTCCTGGAGAACACCTTTCCCAACCAGTCGCTGGTAGTCGCGCGACTCTCCGGGCTCGACCTCGAGCGCTCCGGCATCGCCGCCGGCATGAGCGGCAGCCCGGCGTACATCGACGGCCGGTTGATCGGCGCGGTGTCCTATCGCCTGGGCTCGTTTCCCACCGAGCCGGTGGCGGGCATCACCCCGATCGAGAGTATGCTGCGGCTCGGCGACGCCGAAAGCTCGCGCAGCTCCGTCGCCGCGCGGGCGAGCGGCGCCGACATGGTTGCTGCAGCAGCCGACCTGCTCGCCGGCAGGTCCACCGATCTGGCGCCGTTGCGACCCGCATCACAGGCGGCGGGCATCGCCCCGATCGCCACTCCGGTGAGCATCGGCGGCGTCGACGCGGAGCTGGTGCGCCGCATCGCCCCGCTGTTCGAGGCGATGGGATGGCAACCGTCGCTCGGCGGCACCTCACAGAACGCCGCGCTCAGTGGGTTACTGCAGCCGGGCAGCGCGGTGGCTGCGGAGCTGATGCGCGGTGACGTGACCTTCTCGGCAACCGGTACTGTCACCTGGACCGACGGCGACCGCGTGCTGGCATTCGGCCACCCCTTCTTGCAGGCCGGCAACGTCGATTTCCCGATGTCGGCAGCCGAAGTGCTCACCGTCCTGCCCAGTCTGGCCGACTCGCAGAAGATCACCGCCGCGGGGGCGGAGATCCTCGGCTCGATCCGCCAGGACCGCCAGGCCGGCGTGCTCGGCGTGCTGGGCACCTCTCCGGCGATGGTGCCGGTCTCTCTGAGCGTCACCGGTGACGGCGTGAACGAAGATTTCGACTTCGAGATGGTGGCACACAAGACGCTGTCTCCGACGTTCTTGTTCATCGGCCTCGGCAACGCGCTGCAGAGCGTCGCCGCGCTGTCGTCCGATAGCGCCATGGGCGTCAGCGGCGAGCTGGTCCTCGATGCGGGCTACGAGCCGGTGCGCATCGAGAACCGTTTCTCGTCCTCCGCACAGGCTTTTTTCGAGCTGGCGCAGAACATCTCCGATGCCTACCAGCAGCTGTACGAGAACCCGTTCCGCCCGGTCGGGGTACGCGCCATCGACCTCGACATCACGGTGCGCGACGACCTGCGAGTGGCGCGCATCAGCCGTGTGCGCGCGGACCGTCCTGAGGTGCGCCCGGGAGAGAGCGTGAAGCTGTCGGTCTGGCTCGAGCCGTACCGCAGCCCGGAGGTGCGGATCGACATGGAGTTACCGCTACCGGAGGACCTCGCCCCGGGGCCGCTGTCAATCCTGATCGGCGACGCCGGCGCCGTGGCCGCGGAGGAAAGGAGCTTCGCCGGCGGTGAGCTGGAGCCCGACAGCGTCGAGGAGGTCATTCGCCGGCTCAACCGCACGCGTCCGCGTGATCGCATCTACTACCAGGTTGCGCGTGACGACCAAGGCGCCTTCTACGGGGGCCGCAAGATGCCGTCGCTACCTCCGTCGGTGATCGGCCTTCTATCCGGCGGGCAGACCAGCGGCGAGGCGGTGCGACTCAACAAGAAGGTGTTGATCGAGTCGTCGGAGCCGGTCGACTACGTGGTCACCGGTGATCACCGCATCGAGCTGACCGTGCGACGTTGATGCCGCCTTCCGTCCACCCGACTGCTAGGATCCGCTGGATGACAAGCAACCGTCGCAAGAGCCGCTGCACCGCGTTGCCGGGCGCCGTACTCGGCCGCCGGCTCGTGCTGCTGGGCGCGCTGCTTGCTGCCGGTGTGCCGGCGGTGCGCGGCGCGGCCACCGGACCGAGTACCTGGGTGCAGTCGGGCTACGACGATTTCGGTGCCGGCAAGCTGGTATCCGTGGCGCTCGACGACGAGGGCGAGATCAGCCTGGCGCCGGAGTTGAACAAGGTCGGCGACACGGGAGAGGCCTTGGTATGGGCCGTCGACGAGGCCCAGGACGGCAGCGTTTTTGCCGCCGCCGGCACGGAGGGTCGCGTGCTGCGCTTTGCTCCGGGGACCGATGTCGCGCCCGAGACCTTCTTCGATGCGGAGGGCACCGTGCACGCCATGACCCTGGGGCCCGACGGCAACCTGTACGTCGCGGCCTCGCCGGGCGGCGCCGTGTGGCGCCTGCCGCTTTCCGGCGACATTGTCGATGCCGCGCCCTTGTTCACCACCGGAGCGCAGTATGTCTGGGCGCTGGTGGTCGCCGACGACGGCACGGTATACGCGGGCACGGGTGACGCCGGCGTGATCTGGCGCATCAGCGCCGACGGAGAGGGCGAGGAGCTTTACGATACCGACGAGGCGCACGTAACCGCGCTCGCCTTGGACGATGACGGCAACCTGCTGGCGGGCACGGCGGACAGCGGCCACCTGTATCGCATCGCACCTGACGGTGACGTGTTCGTGCTGTTCGACGCGCCGATGAAGCAGATCACCGGCATCGTGCCGACGGCAACGGGGGTGTACTTTGCCGCTCTCGAGCGAGACGCCGGCAGCGTCGGCGGCGACGGCGCCAGCGGCGGCAACGGCAACGACGACGCGCCGCTGAAGGGAGCTGTGTACCTGCTCCACGATGATGGCTTCATCGAGCGGTTATGGGGCAGCGGCGAGCGCTCGTCCTACGCGCTGGCGATGGTCGCCGACGGAGTGGTGGTCGGCACCGGCGACGAGGGGCGCCTGCTGCGCGTTGAGCGCGGCCCCGCGGCCGCGGTGCTCGGCGACGTCGAAGCGGCGCAGGTGAGCGCGCTGCGCGACCGCGGTGCCGACACCATCGTCGGCACCAGCAACCCGGGTCTGGTGTACCGCTTGCGTACCGCCTACCGCGAGAACGGGGAGTACCTTTCGCAGGTCAAGGACACCACCACGGTGTCGCGCTGGGGGCGGCTGCGCTGGCGCGGCACGGTGCCTGCGGGCGGTGCCATCCGTCTGTACACGCGCAGCGGCAACACCGCCGAGCCCGACGCCACGTGGAGCGACTGGAGCGACGGTTACGGCGACCCTGCCGGCACCCCGATTGCCAGCCCGGCGGCGCGCTTCGTGCAATGGAAGGCGGAGCTGCGTCGCGGTGCGAACGGCGCCAGCCCGGTGTTGCAGTGGGTCGAGTTGGTGTATGTGCAGCGCAACCTGCGACCGGAGATCAATGAATTCACCGTGCACCCGGCGGGGGTCATCTACCGGCAGAACACCAGCTTCGAGGACAGCCTGCCGATCGGCCGGTTGCCGTCGTCGGTGCGCGAGGCGCTCGATGAGCAGCAGGGTCGCAGCGGCGGGTCGGGGGCAGGGAGCGCCTCCTCCTTCCTGGGCCAGGCCTACTACCTGCCCGGTTCGCAGACTTTCAGCTGGGACGCTTCCGACGCCAACGGCGATCGCTTGAGCTACTCGCTGTGGTACCGCGGCGAAGCCGAGGACACCTGGAAGCCGATTGTCGAGGAGCAGAGCGACAACCAGTACCTGTGGGACACCACCACCGTGCCCGACGGCCTCTACCGCGCCCGCATCGTCGCCACCGACGCGCCGTCGAATCCCGCCGGCGAAGAGCTCGAAGGCGTGCGCGCCAGCCAACCGCTGGTCATCGACAACACGGCGCCGCGGATTGATAATCTGTCGGCCACCGAGACCGGCGGCGCGGTGATGCGAGTCACAGGGGAGGCGATCGACGCCACCAGCCTGATCCGTGCCATGGAATACGCCGTCGATGGCGGTGGGTGGCACGCCGTGATGCCGGCAGACGGCTTGCCGGATGCGTCCAGCGAGGGAATAGGATTCGACACGATAAGGCTGGAACCGGGAGAGCATACGATCGTAGTAAGGGTGACCGACACGGCGCTCAACAGCGGCACCGCGAAGGTCGTTGTCAACGTGCAATAGGGGCGAAGCGATGAGCGACCAGGAAACCGGGGCCGAGTTCGGCAACGACCACGTGCGCACGGTCACGCTGCGCATCGCGTCACGGCGCGAGTTCCTCGACTCGGTGCACATGCTTTCCGAGCACCTCATCGAGGAGGTCGGCTTTCCTGCCGACGACAGCTACTGGATGGTTACCGCGGTGCGCGAGGCGGTTACCAACGCCGTCATCCACGGCAATCGCGAGCGACCCGGCACCGGAGTGGAGGTTTGCTTCGATCTCTTCCCGGATGCGATCCGCATTACCGTCGCCGACGAGGGCGACGGCTTCGATCCCGACAGCCTGCCCGATCCGGTGTCCAAGGAACACCTGATGGATGCTTCCGGCCGCGGTGTCTTCCTGATGAACCAGCTCATGGACGAGGTTGCCTACACCTTCCCCCAAACGGGTGGCACCCGCCTCGTCATGATGAAGAAGCTACGCCCGGAAGCGGAAGAAGGCGCGGTCGAGGCCTAGCCCGGCGGCGCCCCCATGTCTCCGTACTTCTGGGCAACGTAGCCGGCATCCACCAGCAGCCGGCGAGGCTTGGAGCCCTCCGGCGGTCCCACCAGCCCCTCGGCTTCCATCATGTCGACGATGCGGCCGGCGCGTGCGTAACCGAGCCGCAGCTTGCGCTGGATGTTGGAAATCGAAGCCTCTCCGGCGCTCAGAACCAGCTGCAGGGCCTCCTCGAAGTACTCGTCGCGGTCGGCCGGTGCTTCCTCGTCGCCGCCCTTCTTCTTGGGGTCGTCGGGCGGCGGCAGGGTGACGTCCGACTGGTACTGCGGTCGCGCCTGGTTGCGCCAGAAATCGACCACCGCGCGCACCTCGTCCTCGTCGACGTAGGCACCGTGAACGCGTTGCAGGCGGGAGGTGCCGGGGGCGAGAAACAGCATGTCGCCCTTGCCCAGGAGGCTCTCGGCGCCATGCGCGTCGAGGATCACACGCGAGTCGGTCTTGGAAGCGACGCGGAAGGAGATGCGCGCCGGCAGGTTGTTCTTGATCGTGCCGGTGATGACGTCCACCGACGGGCGCTGCGTCGCCAGGATGAGGTGGATGCCGACGGCGCGCGCCATCTGTGCCAGGCGCATGATGCATGCCTCGACCGCCGCTGAGGAGGTCATCATCAGGTCGGCGAGCTCGTCGATGCAGACCACCACGTAGGGCAGGGGCTTGAGCTCAGAGGAGGTCAGCTCGTCGCTCCTGCCGGCGGCGGCGCGCGATTTGCGAGCGCGCGCGATCATCTCCTCCTCGCCGCGCTGCAGCATCATGTTGAACTGCTCGATGTTGCGCACGCCGAACTCCGCCAGCGAGCGGTAGCGCTTCTCCATCTCACGCACCGCCCAGCCGAGCGCGTTCGCTGCGCGATCGGGATCCACCACAACCGGCGTCAGCAGATGAGGGATGTCCTCGTAAAGGCCGAACTCGAGGCGTTTGGGGTCTACCAGAACCAGCTTCACCTCGTCCGGCGTGGCTTTGTACAGCAGGCTCATAAGCATCGCGTTCATCGCCACGCTTTTGCCCGATCCGGTGGTACCGGCGATCAGCAGGTGCGGCGCACGCGCCAGGTCGGTGACGATGTTCTCGCCGTGGATCTCTTTGCCGACCGCCAGCGTCAGTTTGGAGCGCGAGCGGCTGAATTCCTTGGACTCGAACAGCTCGCGGATGCGGATGATACGGCGGGTGCTGTTGGGTGCCTCGATGCCGACCGTCGATTTGCCCGGCAAGCGCGCGATGCGGATGCTCTCCGCCTTGAGCGCCAGGCTGAGGTCTTCTTCGAGGTTGAGGATGCGGCTGTACTTCACGCCCGCCGAGGGCTTGAACTCGTAGGTCGTGACAACCGGCCCGGGATGAATGGCGACGACCTCGCCGGTGACCTTGAATTCGGCGCCCTTGCTGGCGATCGCCTTGGCCTTCTCGACGAATTCGCTCTCGTCGACCACCAGGCGCGGCGCGGGCTCTTCGAGCAGCTCGGAATCGGGCAGGGCGTACGAGCCGTTCGGCCCGGCGGGTTGTTCGAAGGGCAGGGGATCGGGTGCCGTGGGGGCCTCGGGCTCGGGGCGGCGATGAATCGGCGGGGGCGGCGCGTCGGTCTCCGCGACCATGCGCTCGGGCAGCTCGCCGTCGGGACGGGACACGGTGACCGGCACTTTGACCTTGAGCAGGGCGCGCGCCGCCGCCTGTCGCTCGGCCTCGTCGGCCGCCTCGTCGTCTGCGGGCGCGCTCGACCTGGCGGTGTGCTTGGCGATCACGTTACGGCGAGCCTTGGCCTTGCGCTGTTGCTCGCGGCGGTGCGCCAGGCTGGTGCGGGCGCGGCGGAAGGCGCCGACCACGCCTCGCCAGGCGGCTGCCAGCATGCTCTCGATGGACAGCCGGGTGGCGGCGACGATGGACAGCAGGGCGGCGGTGAGGCCGACCAGAGGGCCGCCTACCGGGCCGAAAGCCGAAACCAGCGCCAGCGCGGTCAACGAGCCGATGATGCCGCCCGCGGCAAAGGCCCCCCCGCCCCAGTTGATCTCACCCATTCCCATGGTCGCCAGGCCGCACACCGAGGCGGTCAGTACCAGCGTGCCGAGCGTCTTGGTGAAGGGAGACTCGAGCTTCCGGCCACGGATTCGGTTGATGCCCACCATGCACAGCGCGACGGTGGCCAGCCAGGCGCCGAGGCCGAGCAACTGGAAGGTCGCTGCGGCGAGGGTGGCACCCACCGGCCCGGCCCAGTTACGCGTGGTGCCATCCGCGGCGAGATCGAACGGATTGGGGTCCGCGGCGTTGTAGGAGATCAGAGCCACCGCCAGGAAGATGGCGGCGGCGAGGCACAGGAACCCGATTGCTTCCTCACGGAAGCGGCCCTGGGAGTCGGGGCGCTTGCGTTTGCGAGCCACTTACCACCCTCTCGAATCGAGGGCCCCGAAGCGGGCTTCGCGCAAATACAGCGCCTCCCGGGCGACCACCTTTCGATCGAACTTCTGCATCGAAAGTCAGCTACCCAGCGCTTGCCACGCGAGCACCACAGCCAACGCCCAGACATACCAGGCGAAGCGGTACCACCACCGATCCTCGGTGGCGCGGTGCACGAGCCCGATACAAATGTATCCAATCGCCCCAGCGCAAAATGTAGCAAAGGCCATGTTGACGTACAAGAACCCCGATCCAATGGGTTTCTCGAGCGCTTCCAGGGTGGTGAGCGCGGCCGCGCCGAGAATCGCCGGCACCGACAGCAGGAACGAGAAGGTCACCGCCTGCCGCGAGGCGATGCCGAGCAGCAGCGCCAACGAGATCGTCACTCCCGAGCGCGACACGCCGGGGAAGATCGCCGCCCCCTGGATGACGCCGATGGCGAGCGCCACCGGTAGCGTCAGGTTGCCGGTGCCGCGCGCCACCAGGCGGGTCGACATCAGCACCGCTCCGGTGGCGGCGAAGCACAGGGCGATGAGCCCGAGGCTGTCGAAAGCGGCATGGATGGTGTCCTCGAAGCCCAGTCCGATGGCGGCAGTGGGGATCGAGGCGGCGACGATGTAGCCGGCCCACTGCGGGGTGGTGAGGCCCTCGGTTGTGGCTCCGCTGCGCCATTCGCGCGCCAGGCGCAGCAGCACGTCGCGGTAGTAGGCGACCACCGCCACGGTGGTGCCGACGTGCAGCGCGACCTCGAAGGCTTCGCCTCCGGGGTACTTCATCGATGCCCACAGGATCTGGGCGGCGGCGAGGTGGCCGCTGCTGGAGACGGGCAGGAACTCGGTGATCCCCTGCAGCACGGCGAGGATGAACGACGACAGCAGCGACGGTACTGCCACCGGATCGCTCATCCGTCGAGCTCCGGCAGCGCCTCGGCGAGGCGGGCGAACTGCTCCAACTCGACCTCCTCGGCACGCGCCCGCTCGTCGATGCCGGCGGTGGCGAGCGCGGCGACGATGTCGTCGCGCCGCCAGCCGGAAAGGCGCAACGAGTTGGCCATGGTCTTGCGGCGGTGCGCGAATGCGGCCTGTACGACGGCGCGGCGGTGCGGCCCGGACGCGGCGCACGACGGCGGATCGTGCGGCGTCAGGTGCACGAAGGCGGAATTGATCCTGGGCGGCGGCCGGAAGGCGCCCGGGCCCAGCTTGCGCACGACCTTGCCGTCGAAGAACCACTCGACGAGCACCGACAGCAGACCGCGGTCGGCGCTGCCCGCCGGCGCCAGCATGCGCCCGGCGACGTCGGCGGGGACCATGTAGTGGGCGTCGATGACGCGCCGGTGGTGCTTGGCGGTCCAGCGCAGGATGGGGCTGGCGATGGCGTAGGGCAGGTTGCCCACCAGCCGCATCTCGGGCCAGCCGAGCCCGGCGGGGTCGAACTCGAGGATGTCGCCCTGGATCACCAGCAGGCGGCCCAGCGACTCCTCGGCGACCACCTCGAGGGCAGCGCAGCAGCGCGCGTCGAGCTCGACGGCGGCCACCATTGCGCCCTGGCGCAACAGCGCACGGGTCATGCGCCCCTCGCCGGGGCCGATCTCGAGGAAGTGGTTGCCCGGGCGCACCTCCATGGCGCGCACCAGGGCTTCGGCGAGCTCGTCGTTGGCGAGCCAGTTCTGGCTGAACTTCCGCAGGGGGACAGGCACGCGAGGCATTGTAGCGCCTCGCCGGCCGCCGCACGGGCACGCACGATCGCCCTGGCGGGCGCGGCGCGCCGCCACGCCCGCGCGCGTTGACATCACGCCGGGAGCGTTGCAACTTTCCATTATTCCCGGGGAATTCGTCCGCCGGCGCGCTTTCTGCCGACGCCGGGCGGCTCCGTCTTTTCCAACACCTGCCTGCAAGCACGATGACCGATCAGAGGAAACCTGCACCGTCCGACGCCGGCGAGATGCCCAAGGGTTACGAGCCCGAGGAGGTCGAGCCGCGCTGGGAGAAGACCTGGGAGGAGCGCGCCGTCGGCACGCCCGATCCGGCCTCCGACGCGCCGGTGTACGCCATGGTGATCCCGCCGCCCAACGTCACCGGCTCGCTGCACCTCGGCCACGCGCTCGATCACACCATCCAGGACATCATGGCGCGCTGGAAGCGCATGCAGGGGCACGACGTGCTGTGGCTGCCGGGCACCGATCATGCCGGCATCGCCACCCAGAACGTGGTCGAAAAGCAGCTCGCCGCCGAAGGCACCAGCCGCCTGGAGCTCGGCCGCGGGGATTTCGAGCATCGCGTCTGGCAGTGGAAGGAGGAGTCCGGCGGCCGCATTACCGAGCAGATGCGCCGCGAGGGGCTCACCGTCGACTGGACGCGCGAGCGCTTTACGCTCGACGAGGGGCTGTCGCGCGCGGTACGCCGGGTGTTCGTCGATCTGTACGAGCAGGGGCTCATCTACCGCGGCGAGTACCTGGTGAACTGGTGCCCGCGCTGCGGCACGGCGATCTCCGACCTCGAGGTCAAGCACCACGAGGGCAGCGGCTCGCTGTGGAAGATCCGCTACCCGCTGAAGGACGAAGAGGGCTTTGTGGAGGTCGAAACCACCCGCCCCGAGACCATGCTGGGCGATACCGCCCTGGCGGTGAACCCCGACGACGAGCGCTACACCGACCTGGTGGGCAAGACCGCCGTCCTGCCGATCATCGGCCGCGAGCTGCCGATCATCGCCGACGCTTTCGTCGACCGGCAGTTCGGTACCGGGGTGGTCAAGGTGACCCCGGCGCACGATCCCAACGACTACGAGGCCGGCCTGCGCCACGAGCTGGAGCGTGTCGAGGTGATCGGCCGCGACGGGACCATGACCCGCCACGCCGGCGAGTTTGCCGGCCAGGACCGCTTCGCGGCGCGCAAGAACGTCGTCGCGCGGCTCGAGGCGGACGGCAACCTGGTGTCGCGCAAGGACCACCAGCACGCCGTCGGCCACTGTGACCGCTGCGACACCATCATCGAGCCGCTGGTGTCGTTGCAGTGGTTCGTGCGCATGAAGCCGCTCGCCGAGCCCGCCCTGGCAGCCGTCGAGGAGGGCCGCATCCGCTTTGTCCCCGATCACACCATCAAGGTCTACCGCGAGTGGATGACCAACATCCGCGACTGGTGCATCTCGCGTCAGCTGTGGTGGGGGCATCGCATCCCTGCGTGGTACTGCGATGCTTGCGGCAAGACGATCGTGTCGACAGAGGAGCCCGCGGCGTGTGAATGCGGCGGCGAGCTACGCCAGGAGACAGACGTGCTCGACACTTGGTTCTCCTCCGGGCTGTTCCCCTTCTCCACCCTCGGGTGGCCCGACGATACCGAGGATCTGCGGCGCTACTACCCCGGCGCGCTGCTGGTCACCGCCTACGACATCATCTTCTTCTGGGTCGCCCGCATGATCTTCTTCGGGCTGCACTTCATGGACGAGGTGCCGTTCCACGACGTCTTCTTTCACGGCCTGGTGCGCGACGAGAAGGGCCAGAAGATGAGCAAGTCGCGCGGCAACGTGGTCGATCCGCTGGAGCTCATCGACGAGTTCGGCGCCGACTCGCTGCGCTTCACCCTCGCCTCGATGGCCTCGCCCGGCACCGACATGGCGCTGGCGCGCGACCGGCTGGCGGGCTACCGCGCCTTCTGCAACAAGCTGTGGAACGCCTCGCGCTTCGTGCTGATGAACCTCGGCGAGCGCCACGAGAGCGAGCAGGCGGTGGCCGACGCCGCCCACCCGGTGGCCACCACGCTGGCCGACAAGTGGATCCTGTCGCGCATCGCCGGGCTGCTGCCGGCCTACGAGGAAAACCTCGCCAAGTATCGCTTCGACGAGGCCAGCCTGGGCCTGTATCACTTCATCTGGCACGAGCTGTGCGACTGGTACATCGAGATGGCCAAGCTGACTCTGTGGAGCGAGGACCCCACGGCGCTGCGCTCGACGCGCGCCACGCTGATGGCGGCGCTGGAGACCTCGCTCAAGGCGCTCCATCCGATCATGCCGTTCATCACCGAGGAGATCTGGAGCCGGCTCCCTGGCGACCGCGACCTGCTGTGCGTGAGTGCCTGGCCGCACGCACCGGCGATCTGGCGCGACGCTGATGCCGACGCGCGCGTGACGGAGCTGCAGGCGCTGGTCACCGAGCTGCGCCGGCTGCGCCACGACTTCGACATTCCGCCGGGCAAGAAGGTGCCGGTCGACCTGGTCTGCCCCGACGGAGCGCGCCGCGCTGAGCTCGAACAGATCAGCGATTACATCGGCTTGCTCGCCAAGGCCGAGCCGGTGCGGCTGCGCGGCGTCGACGACGATATCGGCGAGGGCATCCACGTGCCGGTGGGCGACGTCGAGGCGGTGCTGCTGATCGGCGACGTCATCGACGTGAAGGCCGAAACGGCGCGGCTGCACGGCAAGCTCGAAGCGGTCGAGAAGGACCTCGAGGGGCTGCAGGGGCGGCTGAGCAACGAGGGATTCGTCAACAACGCCCCGGAAGAGGTCGTCGCCAAGGTGCGCGCCCGCGCCGAGGAGCTTACCGGCGAGGCCGAGCGGCTGCGCCAGCACCTCGCCTCACTGGGGGACTGACGTGCCCGCCCTGGCGCAGGCCGCGACGGCGCTGCCGCCGTCGCGCTTCAGCGCGCGCGTGCACTACCTGTCGCGCGTCGATTCGACCAACAGCGCGGCGCGCCGGCTGGGACGCCAAGGCGCGCCCGACGGTACGCTGGTGATCGCCGAGGAGCAGACCGCCGGGCGCGGGCGGCGCGAGCGCGCCTGGGTCTCGCCGCCGGGCGCCGGGTTGTATGCCTCGCTGCTGCTGCGCCCGCCGTTTCCGGCACTCGAGTCGGGCGCCGCGGTGCAGCTCGTCGCC
>JASFRZ010000092.1:0-13262 GCA_050114655.1 Acidobacteriota bacterium | reverse complement strand
CAGGCCACCGTTGTAGCCGTAGCCGTAGTCGCTGCCGAGGAATGCGGTGAACACCGCCGAGGCGAGCTGGTCGCGCTTGAGCCGCACGGGATCCTGGTTGCGGCCGCGCTCCGAGCGCCGGGTGCGCTCGAATGAGCTCCTGATGCGGGTCGTGCCCTCGATCAGGGCGTCTTCTTCGATCATCAGGATACCGGGCTGGGTCAGGCCGCCGCTCTCTTCCCAGCCCTCGTAGTACCACTGCACCAGGAACGGGATCTCGACGATCGACAGGCGCGGGTAGGGGTAAGGCAAGCCGCTCTCGGACTCCATGACGCTCATGATCTGCTCGACGAACGCCCTGACCTCGGGGACGGCATCGGAGAAGAATTCCACCTGCGGCATGTGCAGAGGCGACAGGTAAAGGGCCACCTCCGTGCCGCCGATCTCGGCCTGCAGGACGTCGTAGGTGTCGACGTTGAGCGACAGCACCGGCACCGGCCGGGACACCTCCCAGACCTGGCGGCTGCGGGCGAAGCGACCCCGGACCGCAGGCGACGGGGTCGCGTCAGGGGTTGCCGGCCCCGCCTCTACCGGCGTGGCGGTGGGCCCGTCCGCCGGCTCACCCTGGGTGATCGCGGTCAGTCCCGCAGGAACGTCGACGGCGATGCGTGCGGTGGCGAACGACACCGGCCGGAGGCCCGCGTGGCCGTAGTCGACGCCGGGCACCGGGTACCATCGGCTGCGCGGCGGCAAGTACGCCGAGCCGTCGGCGATCCACGCCGTCAGGTCCCCTTTGTGGATCGGTCCGTCCCACTTCTCCAGGCGCGCGTGGCCGCGCATCAGGTCGAAGCCGTTGCGGTCGATGTCGCCGGCATATGTCAGCGAGACCTCGGTTTCCTGTCCGGGCTGCAACGGTGCGGGCGGATCGATGTGAACCACTGATCCCTCGACCTCGAACCCCAGTTCGGCGTCGCCGCTGCGTACTGCATCGACATGCAGGCCGGGGTTGAGCGTGAAGACCAGTTGCGGCAACGGAGCGTCGTGCTCGTTGACGAGGCGCAGGGTCGCCTGGACGCGCAACGGTGCGTCCTCGCCCATCAGCGTCAGATCGAGGTCGTAATGGCGTACCGTCGCAACCGGCACGTCGGCGTACGCCACCTGGGTGGCGAGCAACGCCTCGCGTCGCGCGACCGCGGCGCGGTCGGCATCGTGGATGTGGACGAAGGCAAATGCTGCGATCGTCACGCCGAGCGCCGCCAGGAGGTGGCCGACTTTACCGCCCAGCCCGGGATTCGGCAGACGTGGGTAGCTGGCGATCGCCAGTCCGAGCAGCCCGGCCGCCAGGGCCAGATACATGGCCCGGATCTGCAACAGCCGGCCGATGTCACCCACGCCGAGCATGTCGGAGTAGTACAGCGGTGCGAAGAAGGCGCCGAAATCGAAGAAGCCGTCGTAGCGCAGACCGAGGAAGAACAGAACCGCCATCACGTAGGCGATCGACAGCAGGGCGACGGCGGTGCGATTGCGCAGCATCGCGCCGAGCGAGAAGGTCAGCGCCGACATGAACACCAGCGCCGGCAGCATCATCAGAAAGAAGTAGTAGGCGTACGGCGCCAGCTCGAACGGGGCGCCTACGAAGCTCAGCTTGGCGGCCTGGATGGACATGGTCAGCAGTGCCACCAACGCGGCGAGGCCGGCGAGCGCCTGCAGCACACCGAGATACTTGCCGAGCACGATCTGTGCCGTGGACATCGGTCGTACCGCGATTACCTCGGCCACCTCAGCGCTCTCGTCGGCGGCACGGAAGTTGCCGGCGACGAAGGCGATCAGCACCGTCTGCGTGTAGGTGTAGAAGTAGAAGGGTACGAACGAGCTGATGCCGAAGACCGACGCGGCCTCGCCCATCTCGCCGAGCGACTCGCCGATTGCCAGCACCACGCCGAAGAACATCGGGATGACGATGCCGATCAGGCCGAGCAGACGGAAGCGCGTGGTGCGTGCCAGCATGATGCGCTCGTAGTGGGCCACCGAGAAGATGTTGCGCAGCGCTTCCATGCTTCGGCTCCGGCGCGTCCGTGCTGGGCGGGAGCCGCGCTACATGCCCCCCGCCGGTCCTGGGTCGGTCTCGTATCCGTAGATACGAGCGCGGATGCCGGAAACTTCCACGGCACCCCTGCGCCGAGCTGCTCTGGGGGTAAAGGGTCTCTAACAGCTCAGTGACTGAAGTTGTCGAGGTGCTGTCGTTGCTCGGCGGACGCGTCGGGTCGGACCTCGAGGGTCCAGGCGCTGTCGGCGTCTGTCGGGTCCGCCACGGCGAAGCGCAGGCCGTACCAGTCGAGCGCCTCGTCGTAATCGAGCTCCCCGATAGAGCGCAGGGCGGCAGCAAAGAAGTCCGACAGGTCGGTGCCGGCGACCTCGGCAACGGTGGCCTCGAACTCCGCGGGAGTGAAGCCGCGCTCGCCGCCGTAGCGCGCCAATGCCAGGCGCATCACGTCATCGAGGCTCTTGCCGTCGTAGGTCAGCCGGCGGATGCGGGCGTCGAGGAGGAAGCCGACCACCGGACCCTTGACGTAGTAGCTCACCGTCGTCTCCGGGTCGGTGCCGACGCCGGAGTTCGAGTCGGTCCAGACCTCGAGCGAGGACTGCGCGAGGGTTTGCACGAGACGCCCGGGGGAGCTCTGCAGGCTGCGGATCTGCGACGACATCGCCGCGAGAAACCCGTCGAGCGAGCCGACGCCGGAGCGCATCACGGCGAGATCGGCATAGTAGGTGGTCAGCCCCTCGGAGATCCAAAGGCTAGGCGTGCTCGGTGGGTTTTCGTAGTCGAACGGCCCGAGCTCGACCGGGCGCAGCCGCTTGACGTTGAAGGCATGCACGTACTCGTGCGTCACGAAGCTCAGCCAGCGCGGTGTCGGCTCGGTCTGGGCCGGGCTCGCCGTCAGCAACGTGGAATTGAGGTGCTCCAGGCCGCCGCCGCCGCGGCGGAACACGTTGAGAAAGACGTAGCGGTCGAAGGGTAACCCGCCCCACTCGCGCGCCACCTCGGTGATGATCGGCGCGAGCTGCGCCACCGCCGCGTCGCCGTTCCACGCGCCAACGTCGCCGATATCGACCAGCAGGTGGCGGGTGCCGTCGACGTCGAACTCGTGCACCGTCGGGCTGCCCGCCACGATAGGTGAGTCGGCGAGAATGTCGAAGTCGGGGGCGCGATAGTGATTCGGCATCCCGTCGGGTGCCGGAGCGAGACCGGTGTACGAGCCGCTCCAGCCCGGCGGCAACTCGAGCACTACCTCGTGCGGTCGCGCGACCCCGTCGGCCAGCGTGATGAACGTGGCCGGGCCATTGAGCACGGCGTAGTCGGGGCCGACCCAGTTGGTGGTGACCGAGCGGCCGGTGGCGGACAAGCGGTAGGTGAGTACCACCGCGGAGCTGCCGTCGGCGTCGATGTGCCAGCGGTTGGGGGTCGGCTTGTCGACCGCCGGCTCCGCGCCGTCGGCGGTGCGCGCCGACAGTGACTCGATCTGCCCGGCATAGTCCTGCACGCGATAGAAGCCCGGTGACCACACCGCCATCATCAGGTCGATCGCGTCGCGCCCCTCGGTGGGGAAAGTCGCCTCGATCTCGACGACCTGCGCCGGCGGATCGGGGAAACGGAGGGTGTAGGTGATCGGTAGCGGCCCGCCTTGTGGTGCTGCACAGGCAGCGGCGAGCAGCGTCGCGACGAGCGCGACGCGCGCCCGACGTCGTCGTACGATGGCACTCATCGGATCTCCTCCACTCCGGCGGCGCGCAGACGGTCGTTGAGCCGCATCAGCGGGCCGCCGACCACCTCATCGAGGGCGCGAACGTAGGCCTCGGTCTCATCGCTGTAACGCCGGATCCAGTCGAGTTGCGCCGCCGTCGGGCGGCCGCTGTTGTTGCCCACCTGGATGGTGAGCCAGTTGATCCGTCCCGACAGGTTGATGTGGCCCGGATCGCGTGGATCACCGATCAGACCGAGCACCACCGGTCGCAGGGCGTCGCGCACCGCGCCGGCATCGGCGGCGAGCGACGGGGCGGCAGTTTCTTCGAGCGCGGCGAGCTGCCCGTCGAGCGAGCGCACGTGTGCCGCGGCGGCACGGATGGTGCATTCGGTGCGCTCGATCTCGTGCGCCTCGCGGTGCCAGACCTCCATGTCTTCGGCGCTCGCCCCGACGCGCGGGTCCATGCGGATGACCAGCGGCTGCTCGAGGGTCTCGCCGAAGCCGGTGAGCCGGAGAGTGTAGTCACCCGGAATGGCGCGCACCCAGGTGCCGCGATTGCCGCCGCGTCCCCCGCCTCGGCCGCCCCGCGCTGCGCCGGCGTCCGGCGCCGCGCACGCGGAGGGCTCGCGCAGGTTCCACACCACCCGGTTGACGCCGGGCGTCGCCGGGCCTGCAAGCGTCTGTACCGTCTCGCCGTCGGCATCGAGCACGTCGAACCTCACGCTATTCGCAGCGCCGGGATCGGAAATCCAGTAGTTGATGATGGCGCCATAGGGCTGGTTGCGCGCCACCCACACCCCGTTGCCCAGCACGCTGGTGTCGCTCGCCGGGATGTAGCGCACCGCGGACATCGGTTGAAAGAGCGCGACGCGTTGCGCGCGGGCGCGTGCGAGCTCCTGAAGTGGCGTGACGTCGTCGAGGATGTAGAAGCCGCGGCCGTGGGTGGCGATGATCAGGTCGTTGTCGCGCGGGTGCACCTTCATGTCGCGAACCGATAGCGGCGGCAGGCCGAGGCGCAAGTCGGTCCAGGTGGCGCCGCGGTCGAACGAGGCGAAGACGCCCAGCTCCGTGCCGGCATACAACAGCGTGGGCTGGCGCGGATCCTCCATGACGATGTGCACATAGCCGCGCAGGCCGGCGGAGATGTCGCGCCAGGTATGCCCGTAGTCGGTGGTCACGAACGCGCGCGGAGCGAAGTCATCGAGCCGATGCTGATCGATGGCGACGTAGGCGGTGCCGGCATCGACGTGCGAGGCCTGCACCGAGGTGAACCAGGAAAAGGCCGGCGCGCCGCCGATGTCAGGCGCGACGTTGCTCCAGCTCTCGCCGCCGTCGCGGGTGAGCTGCAGGTTGCCGTCGTCGGTGCCCGCCCAGATGACCTGTGCATCCATCGGGCTCTCGGCGATCGACACGATGGTGCAGTGGTACTCGGCGCGCGTGTTGTCGAGCGAGATGTCGCCGCCGCTGGGACCCTGCTTGGCGGGATCGTCGGTGGTCAGATCAGGGCTGATGATCTGCCAGGTTTCCCCCTGATCGGTGGTCTTGAACAGTACGTTGCCGCCGTAATAGATGACGTCCGGGTCGGTGGGCGACATGTGAATGGGCGAGTTCCAGTTGAAGCGGTATTGCTCCAGGCCGGCGCCGCCGCCGTTGGGCCCGGGGGGATACGGCTGGATGTAGCGCTCCTCCTGGTTGCGCATATCGATGCGCGTGATGTCGCCGAAGTGGCCGTTGTAATAGATGATGTCGGGATCGCGCGGGTCGGGCACGGTGTTCATGCCGTCAGCCATGTAGCGCAGCCGGACCCAGTCGCCCTCGCGCACACCCACCTGGTTCCACTTCTCGTTGGGGCCGCGCCAGATCTCGTGGTCCTGAAAGCCGCCCATTACGTTGTAGGGTTCGGCCATGTCGATGCCGACGTGGTAGGCCTGTGCCATCGGCATGTTGTTGATGAAGTCCCAGTTGCGCCCGTAGTCGTTGGAGATGAAGAAGCCGCCGTCCGTCCCGCACAGCATGCGACCGGGGTCGGTGGGGTCGATCCACAGCGCGTGATGGTCGCCGAACATACTGCCGCCGGGTCGGCGGAAGCTCCTGCCGCCGTCGGTCGACACGTTGAAGGAGCCGCTCAGCGTGTAGATGCGCTCGGGGTCGGTGGGGTCGACGCGCACCTGGGTGTAGTAGAACGGCCGATTGTTGATGCGGGTCTCGTCGTTGACCATGCGCCAGGTAGCGCCGCGGTCGTCGGAGCGCCACAGCACGCCGTCCTCCTGCGCTTCGATCAGGGCGTACACGATGCGCGGTTCCGACGCCGCCACGGCAACGCCGACACGCCCGATCAGCCCGGCTCCCGGCAGGCCGTTGGCGAGCGCCGGGTCGGTGAGCTTCACCCAGGTGTCGCCGCCGTCGTTCGAGCGGTACAGGCCGCCGCCCGGCCCGCCGCTGCGCAAGTGCCACGGTTGCCGCAGGTAGTCGTACATACCGGCGTAGATGATGTTCGGGTCCTGCGGATCGATCGCCACGTCGGAGGCGCCCGTGGTTTCGTTGACGTACAGGACCGGTTCCCAGGTGTCGCCGCCGTTGGTGCTGCGGAACACACCGCGCTGCCGATTGGGGCCGAAGGCGTGGCCCATGGCGGCGGCAAAGATGATGCGGGGATCTCGAGGATGAATGACGATGCGCGCGAAGCGCTCGCTGTCGCGTAAGCCGACGTTACTCCAGGTGCGCCCGCCGTCGGTGCTCTTGTAGATGCCGTCGCCGAACGAGACGCTGTTGCGCACCGCACCCTCGCCGGTGCCCACGTAGATGATGTCCGGGTCGTCGGGCTGCACTGCGATCGCCCCGATCGACAGCGTGTTGCCGTCGTTGAAGATCGACTCGAAGGTGACGCCTCCATTGATCGACTTGTAGAGCCCTGACGACGCGGTGCCGACAAACAGCAAGTCGGGCTCACCGGGAACCCCGGTGACATCGGCGACGCGCCCGGCGAACATCGCCGGCCCGATCGAGCGCCACGAAAACGCTGTGAGTAGCCCCGGGTCGACCGGGTCGGGAGACTGCGGGGCAGGGGTCGCCACGGCCGGGCGATTACCCCCTGCGAGCAATGCCGTTGCGACCAGCAGCGTCAGGGTCAGAAGCGTCCTGTGCATCGGTGACCTCCCGTCTCTGTGCGTCCAGCGCGTCGACGCATGTGTATATCACCGCGGCGATCGACGCCACCGAGCGCGCATGATGGGCGCCGTGTGGGCATGGCATCGTTCGCTGGCCGGGGCTGTTGACGGACGCGGCCCCGAAGTCTATATTCCGATCAGCAACATGTCGATGATCGGAATATTCGGAGGTACACAATGCCCCTCCCGGCGAAGCCGCACGCACCCCTCACGCCCTTGTCGATGCATATTCTTCTGGCTCTGGCCGGTCAGGAGCTGCACGGCTACGCCCTGATGCAGGCGATCCGCGACCAATCCGGTAATACGGTGCGCCCCGGGACGGGGTCGTTGTACGCCGCAGTGCAGCGGCTCGTCGACGACGGCATGATCGCCGAGGTGCCCGAGGCGCAACCTGACGCGCGGCGCGGCAACGCGTATCGGATCACCCCCGCGGGGCGCCGCACCGCGGCGGGCGAGGCTGCCCGCATGCGCGAGGTGATCCGCCTGGCGACCGACCGCGAGATCCTCTCCGAGAGCGAAGGAGCGTGAGCCGGTGATCCGCGTCCAACTCGCCCTGCACCGTCTCCTCCGCCGGGTCCTGCCGCGCCATGTTCGCGAGCAGCGCGGCGCCGACATGGATCGCACGTTCGTCCGCATGCTCGAGGAGGACCGCCGCGGTCGGCTGAGAGTGTGGGTCGGCGAGGTGTCCGACCTGCTTGCTACGGGTATCCGGATGCGCCGGCAGGGAAGTGCGCGTGGTGGACGCCTCGCCGGTGTGGGGCTCGACTTCAAGGTCGGGCTGCGCATGTTGTCCAGGAATCCCGGCATCACCGCCGTCGCGGTCTTCGCGCTCGCCGTCGGGATCCCGGTCGGGCTGGCTCCGTGGCACCTCGTGAATGCGCTGGAGGGGCCGCTTCCCGTCGACGAGGGTGACCGCGTCCTGATGCTGCGCTACTGGAATGGGGCCACCAGCCGTCCGGACCCGACGAAGTTGGATGACCTGGCGCGTTGGCGAGCGACGCTGACCGGCTTCGAAGCGCTCGCCGCGACGCGACGCGCCCACTACAACATCGGCTCCGCCGAGGGGATGAGCCGCGCCGTGCATGGCGCCGAGGTCACCGCGACAACCTTCGACATCCTGCGCGTTCCGCCGCTGCACGGCCGCACGATCGCTGCCGCCGACGAGGTCCCGGGCGCGCCGGATGTGGTGCTGATCGGCTACGACCTGTGGCGTACGCAGTTCGGTGCCGATCCCGAAGTGGTCGGCGACAGTCTGCGCATCGGCGGCGCGCTGCACACCGTTATCGGTGTCATGCCGGAGGGCTTCCTGTTTCCGGTGGACGAGAGCCTCTGGCTGCCGCTGCGCGAGCAGCTCGCGGATGTGCCGTTCGAGGGTCTGCCGCTGGTCATCTTCGGTCGGCTCGCCGACGGGGTCTCGGCGCCCCGGGCCCGCAACGAGCTGGGAGCCGTGGTCGAGCGGATGAAGGACGAGCTGCCGGACTCGCAACGCGAGCTACGCGGCGAAGTCGTGCCCTTCGCCCTGATGCTCACCGGCGCGCAGGCCGGTGGCCTGCGCGCCGAGCTCGGCTTCTACGTCGTGCAAGTGCTGGCCCTGCTGCTGTTGCTGGTCGCGTGCGTGAACGTCGGCATGCTGATCTTCGCGCGCACTTCCAGCCGGACCCGCGAGCTCGCCGTGCGCGCGACCCTCGGTGCCGGCCGCGCCCGCATTGTGCGGCAGATGCTGACCGAGTGTGGTGTGCTGGCGCTGATCGCTGTCGCCTCCGGTATGCTCCTCGCCGATCAGGGGCTGCGTTTTCTGCAGCGGTGGGCCTCCTCCGGTGGATTGCCGTACTGGGTCGATTTGACCGTCTCGTGGCAGACCGCCAGCCGGGGGCTGGGCCTCGCCGCTCTCAGCGCGGTCGCGGCAGGGGTCGTGCCGGCGTTGAAGGTCACCGGAAAGTCGCTGCAAAGAAGCCTCCGTGGTGGCCCCGGTAACCGGGCCGGTATCCGCTTCGGTGGCGTGTCGGGCGCGCTGATCGTCGGCGACGTTGCGCTCGCCATCCTTCTCATCGGGATTGCCGGGGCGGCGCTGGACAATGTGGTGAGCAGCGACCGCAGCGAGTCGGTCGGCATCGATCCCGGCGCGTACCTCACCGCACAGGTACGGCTGCCAGGCCTCGAGCCCGCCGCAGACACTGGTGCGTCGGGGGAGCGCGGTTTTGTCGCTCGCGTCGCGGCGACGCAGCAGAATCTGGTACAGCGCCTGGAGCGCGAGCCGGGCGTCCTGGGCGTGGCCATCGGCACCCGGTTGCCGCGCATGGATCATCCGGGTCGGCGCGTCGAGGTGGAAGGCGAGACCGTGGACGAGGGCTTCCGCGGCCACGCGGTGCAGGTCGCCCGCGTTGCCCCGGGCTTCTTCGACGCGCTGGAGTCGCCGGTCCTCCTGGGGCGCGGGTTCGACAGCCGCGACATCGGGGAGAACCGCTCCACCGTGATCGTCAACACGACCTTCGTCGAGCAGGTGCTCGGCGGCCGCAATCCGATCGGCGTGAAGGTCCGCTACGCCGGTGGAGCGCGGCCGGGTGGCGGTGTCTCGTTCGCGAGCGGGGCCGCGCCCGGCCCATGGCTCGAGATCATCGGCGTCGTCGCTCGCCTGGGCATGAACATGGCCACGCCTGCGCAGGACGCCGGTATGTACCTCCCGTTGGCGCCGGGCGATCTCCATCCGCTGCTCCTCGGCATCCATACCGGCGGTGATCCTGCCGAGTTCGCACCACGCCTGCGCAAGCTGGTCGAGGAGGTGGACGCCAACGCAGTGGCGCTCGGCGTCGAGCCGCTCGATGAGGTCTTGCAGGACGACCTGGTCAGCATCTATCTGTTCACCACCGGCGGCACGCTGATGGTCGCCATCCTGGTGATGCTGGCGGCTACGGGGATCTACGCCATCATGTCCTTCACCGTCGCGTCACGCACCCGGGAGATCGGCATCCGCACCTCCCTCGGAGCCAAGCGCCGCGACGTCGTGCGCACCGTCTCCGGGCGCTCTCTTGCCCAGCTCGGCGTCGGCGCGCTGCTCGGTGTGGCGGTTTCGTGGTGGCTGCTGTCGGTGCTCAAGTACGGCGCCGGGTGGATTCCTGCGTACTCGCCGCTCGCGCTCGCGTTCCTGGCGGCGACGGGTGTGGTCACCCTGATCGGCGTTCCGGCCTGCATGGCGCCGACGCTGCGCGCGTTGCGAATCGACCCCACCGAGGCGATGCGCAGCGAGTGACGGGCTGACACCGCCGCATCGTCCATCGAAAGCTGGTAATTTTCCGCGGTTGCCGGTCGCCAACACGGTGGCGACGAAAGTGGAGAGCTTTCGATGGGTCTGACCTCGACGATGCGCATGTACGGGCGCTTCGTCTCCGGCTTGCCGGCGTATCTCCGTCGCCCGCGGATGACGCTCGAAGATGCGCGTGCCACGCTGCGCCGCGCGCTCGCGGAGCGCGAAAAGAACTTCCTGTATCTCGCGCGCCACGCCGTCTACGGCAACCCGCGCAGCCCCTACCGAGCGCTGCTCGGCATGGCCGGCTGCACCTTCGGTGATCTCGAAGGCTCGGTGCGCGACAAGGGCCTGGAGCCGACGCTGCAGGACCTGCGCGAGGCCGGCGTGTACGTCACCTTCGAGGAGTACAAGGGGCGCATGCCGCTGGCGCGTGGTTCGACCACCATCGAGGTCGGGGAGCACGACTTCGACAACCCGCTGACCTCGAAGGCCTTCGAGGGCCGCACGGGTGGCACGACCGGGGTGGGCACCCGCGTGGGCACCGATCTCGATAACCTCTGGGCGCAGGCGCCGCAGCTCATGTACGTACGCCACGTGCACGGCCTGCTGGGTTTCCCGATGGCGGTGTGGAAGGGTGAGCTGCCCGATCCCACCGGAATCGGCGTCTACCTCATGGCGGTGCCGTATCGACATCATCCGGAGCGATGGTTCACCCCGGTAACGCGCGATTACTACGCGCCGCCGCTGCGCTTCCGCATGGCGACGCGCTACGTCGTATGGATGAGCCGGCTGTGCGGGCTTCCGTGTCCACCGCCCGAGCCGCTGCCGCTCGAGCGCGCGCTGGTGCTGGCGCGCTGGGCGGCTGACGCGGTGCGGGAACACGGTGGCTGCGAGGTGGTGGCGACGATCAGCTTGGCGATGCGCGTGTGTCTGGCGGCGGAGGAGGCCGGTATCGACCTGACGGGCGTCGCCTTTCTCGGCGGCGGCGAGCCCTTCACCGCCGCCAAGAACGCGGTGGTGCAACGGGTCGGCGCGCGCTTCGTGGCGCTGTACATCAGCGAGGATGCCGGCCCGATGGGCATGCCGTGCGCACACCCGGTGGAGGAGAACGACCAGCACCTGCTCGAGGACGGCCTGGCGCTGATCCAGCATCCGCGTGAGGTGCTGGGTTCGGGTGTGTACGTCGACGCGTTCCTGTTCACCTCGCTGCGGCCGTTCGCCTCCAAGGTGCTGCTGAACATGGAGAGCGACGACTACGGCGTCGTCGAGCGGCGTTCGTGCGGCTGCGCCTACGAAGAGCTCGGTTACGCTACGCACCTGCGGCAGATCCGCAGCTTCGGCAAGCTCACCGGCGAAGGGGTGACGCTGGTGGGCAGCGAGATGGTACGCATTCTCGAGGAGGAGCTGCCGCGCCGCCTCGGCGGCGGGCCGCAGCACTATCAACTGCTCGAGGAGGACGACGAGCAAGGGCTGGCGCGGCTTACGATCCTGGTGCATCCGGACGTCGAGGCCGGCAGCGACCAGGGGATCATCGAGGCGATGCTGCAATCGATCGGCGCCAGCAGCGACGCCGGCGGGTTGGCGAGCTCGTTCTGGCAGCAGGCCGATACCTTCCGCGTGCGGCGTCAGCCGCCGATCTACACCGCGCGCGGCAAGCTGGTTCCCATCCGCGTGGCGGCGATTCACGATCCGCCCGGTGTGGCCGACGAGGGGAGCGGAGAGTGAGCGGCGTGGTCGGGAGCGTGCAGACGCAGCCGGCGACTGCCGGGCCGCGTCGTGCGTCGAGAGGGCCGATGACCGACCGTCGGTATCTGGTTGTCGCCCTGATACTCGCGGTGCTGCTGCTCGGCTCGGCGGCGGCGTGCGGCGTGCGCGGCTCGGTCGACGGCCCCCCGCCGGACCACGTGCGTGCGATCGTCATGCCCTACCTGAATCTGATGCCGTTCTACATCGCCCAGGAAGAGGGCTACTTCGCCGAGCAGAACCTCGACGTCGAGTTCATCCGCTTGACGCGGCAGCAGGACATCATGACCGCTGTGGCCACCGGACAAGTCGACGTCTCCGGCGCCATGCTGGCGTTCAACGAGCTCAGCATGGCGGCGCGCGGCGGCCGCGTCCGCTTCGTGGCGGCGCTTGCCGAAGCGAGCCCGGAAGCCTGCCCCAACACCGCACTGATGGTGCGCCGCGAGCTGATGGAATCGGGCGCGCTCGACGACCCCGAGCGCATCCGTGAGTTGGTCTTCGATATCGACGAGTTCATCCCGATCGGCTACTGGGCCGACCTCTTTCTCGCCCGCTACGGGCTGGGCATCGACGACGTCCGGATCAGCAATCTGCCGTCACCGGCGGCCATCGAAGCATTACGCTCCGGTGCCATCGACGTGACGCTCGAGGGCGAGCCGTTCATCAGCATATTGCAGCAACAGGACGACGCGGTGATCTGGGAGCGCTCGGACGCGGTGGCGCCGAACTGGGTGGTGGCGATGGTGATGTTCGGCCCGACGCTGATCGACGAGCGCCCCGAGGTCGGCGAGCGCCTGATGGTCGCGCTGCTGAAGGCTATTCGACAGTTCCGTGAGGGCAATACCGAGCGCAACCGTCCGATCGTCGCCGCCGGCACCGGCCTCACGCCCGAGCAGCTCGACGGCGTCTGCTGGCCGTGGGTCAGCGCCGATGCCCGCATCGACCCGGAGGTGTTTCGCGGTTACCAGGAGTGGTACATGGAACGCGGTCTGCTGGATCGCGCCGTGACGGATGAACAGCTCTTCGACGACCGCTTCATCGACCACGCCAACGAGGTTCTCGGCGAGCCCGACGGGTCAGGCGCTCACTGACGGTTGAGCCAGTAGTTCAGCCCCGCCAGGCTGAACGCCCATCCCGACACCCGATCGTTGCCATTCTTGAACTGCTCGAACGCGGCAGCCGCCTTGCCGTTGTCGACGAAGCCCAGCCCGTCGAGATGGAGCGGCTCGTCGAGCAGGAAGCGCAGCGGTCCGCGCCGCCACGGGGCGGTCTCGCCGCCGAAGAACGGCTGCTTGTCGGAGCGCGCCAGGACCGGCGGCGGCACGATGCCTTCGAGCCCCTTGCGCAACACGTACTTGGTCTGCCCGTCGTGCACCTTGTCGTCGT
>JASFRZ010000091.1:0-13295 GCA_050114655.1 Acidobacteriota bacterium | reverse complement strand
GCTGGAACCCCTGATCGAAGTACGCTGGGTCGAGCAGGTGCTGCTCGTCGCTCCCGCCGCGGGGTCGGACAGTGAATGACCGTGCTGCGTGCGCTCGTTGCCCTGCTCGGCCTGGGCTTGCTGCAGGTTTTTCTGCCGCGAGTCTGGGCCGGGCTGGGAGTGGTCGACTGGTTGCTAATCTACGTTGTGCTGCAATCGCTGCGCGGGTCGTTTCAGCGCTCGATCCTTCTCGGCGCCAGCGCCGGCCTCGTCCAGGACGGACTGTCGGGCGGCATCATCGGCCTGCACGCCTTTGCCAAGACCTCTGTGGCGGCATTGATCGCCACCTTCGGCGGTCTATTGGTGGTGCGCGGGCCGTTTCCCGAGGCAGTGGTAACGGGCGGCGCCGCGATGGTCGAGGGTCTCATCGTGATCGCCTGGCAGGCCATGCTCGAGCGCCCCGTATCGCTCGGGCCAATCGACGTGGTGGTACGCGCCGTCGCCACCGCAGCGGCGACGCTGGCGGTCCTGTCGACCGCGCGCTGGTGGGAGCAACGCGCGCTGCGCAGAGGAAGGGGTAGGCGATGAGTACCGTCGGCCCGTGGCGTCCCGGCGCCTCCGGCGACAGTTCGGGATCCCGCCGGCGGCCAATTTTCCGGCTGCCGAGCGGTAGTCGCAGCGGCGCCGCGACGCTGGAGAGCCCGACGGTTCGCAATCGCCTGGCGTCGCGGGTGCGGGTCGCCGAAGGTGTAGTGCTCTTCATGGTGACTCTGCTGCTGTTCGGCTTCTGGCGGCTGCAGGTAGTGCACGCAGCACACTACATGGAGCTGGCCGAGAACAACCGCCGCCGCAACCTGGTGGTGCGCGCGCCGCGCGGGCTGATCACCGATCGCAACGGCCTGCTGCTGGCCGCCAACCGGCCGGCGTTCAACGTCGCCATCGTGCGCGAGGAGCTCGCCGATCGTGACGCCACGCTGGAGTGGCTCGCCCCCATCCTCGGCCGCACCCCGGAAGAGCTGCATCAGCGACTCGACGATCGACAGCAGGGCATTCCGGTGTTCCAGCCGGTAGTCATCGCCGACGATATCGATCAGGCGATGGTGGCGGCGATCGAGGCTCGCTCGCTCGAACATCCCGGGGTGATCGTGCAGGCGGAGCACAAGCGCCAGTACCCCAAGGGACTGGTGGCCGCGCACGTTCTCGGCCAGGTCGGCGAGATCAATCGTGCCCAGCTCGACGCCTGGGAGCCGGGACGCTATCGCGCCGGCGACATCGTCGGGCAGAACGGCGTCGAGCGCGTCTACAACAGCGCCCTCGCCGGCCGCGCCGGTGACGAGCAGGTGCAGGTCAACAGCGCTGGCCGAACCATGCAGGTGGTCAACCAGGTGCCGCCGCAGCCTGGTGACCGGCTCACCCTGACCATCGACCTGCCGTTGCAACAGCACGCCGAGGCGCTGCTCGAGGGCAAGGCCGGCGCTATCGTCGCGCTCGACGTCAAGACCGGAGGGGTGCTGGCACTGGCGTCGGCGCCGACCTACGACCCCAACATGTTCGCCCGCCGCATCGCCACCGACGAGTGGCAGGCACTGATGAACGATCCGGCGCGGCCGATGCAAAACCGCGCCCTGCAGAGCTCTTTTCCGCCGGGGTCGACGTTCAAGTTGCTGGTCGCGATCGCCGGACTGGAGAACGGTGTAGTGACGCCGGAGACGACCGTCACCTGCAACGGTGGCGGTACCTACTTCGGCCAGTACCGCCGTTGCAATGCGGTACACGGCACCGTGAACCTGGAGAGTGCCATCGGCCGATCCTGCAACGTCTATTTCTACAACATCGGGGAGAAGCTCGGCCGAGAGGCCATCCTCGACGTCGCGGAGCGCTACGGCTTCGGCGCACCCACCGGCATCGATCTACTCGACGAAGGCAGCGGCATCCTGCCGACCGACGAATGGGTGGAACAACGGCCCGGAGCGGATCGCGGCAATTGGTGGCCCGGTGAAAGCATTGGCCTGGCAATCGGCCAGGGCCCGATCGACGTCACGCCGCTGCAGCTTGCCCACATGGTCGCCACGCTGGCCGGCGGCGCCTCGATCACGCCGCACCTGGTGATGGCCGAGGAAGACTCCGCCGGCCGCCCGGTCCCTGTGCCACAACCGGAAACCATCGACGTGCACCTGAACCCGCTGCACCGGCTCGCGATCCTGCGCGGCATGTCGGCGGCCGTCAACCATCGTGCCCCGTGGATGGGGACGGCATGGCGCGCGCGCAGCGTCGACGTCGAAATCGGCGGCAAGACCGGCTCTGCGCAGGTGGCATCGCTGGAGGCCTCGGGACCGTCCGAGACACGCCCAGAAGAGCTTCAGACACACGCCTGGTTCGTCGGTGTGGCTCCGATCGACGATCCACAGGTCGCCATCGCGGTGTTCATCGAGCACGGCGGCGGCGGCGGCGCGGCGGCGGCACCCGTCGGCGGTGAGTTGCTGGCATCGTATTTCGCCCGTCGCGCGGAGGCCGACCGATGATCCTCTTCGACCGCCGCACGTTCCGCGCCTTCGACTATCTGCTGCTGGGGAACTTCGCCCTGCTGCTCGGCTTCGGCGTGGTGTTGGTGGCATCAGCAAGCGACGCGAGCCACTACCAGCGCCAGCTGGTGTGGGCGGCCGCTGCGGTGGTACTCGCCATCGTGGTGTCGGCGCTCGATTACCGCAAGCTGGTCGACCGCGCCTACGAGCTGTGGGGGGTGACGATGATCGTCCTCGTGGGCATGCTGTTCTTCGCCCCGCTCACCTCCAACACGCGTAGCTGGGTGAGCATCGGCGGCGTCGGCATCCAACCGTCGGAGCTCGCCAAGGTGATCGTCATCCTCGCCCTGGCGCACTACTTCGCCGAGCGCGACCCACGGCCCTTCGGCATGGCAGGGCTGGTGGCCCCGGGGCTGCTCGTCGTCGTGCCGTTCGTGCTGATCGCACTGCAGCCCGATCTCGGAACGGCGAGCACCTTCCTGCCGATGGTCGCCGGCATCGCATGGGTTGCCGGTATCCGATTGAAGACCGCGGCGTGGATCTCCGGCGTCGGCCTGTCGATGGCGCCGCTGGGGTACTTCCTGCTGGAGGACTACCAACGCCAGCGGCTGCTGACCTTCTGGAACCCCGAGGTCGATCCGCTGGGCGACGGCTACCAGATCATCCAGTCGAAGATCGCGGTGGGCTCCGGAGGCCTGCTCGGCAAGGGGCTTTTTTCCGGCACGCAGAGCCAGCTGCAGTTCCTCCCCGCCCAGCACACCGACCTGGTGTTTGCGGTGCTCGGCGAAGAGCTCGGCTTTCTCGGTGTGGCGGCGGCGCTGACCCTGTACCTGATGTTGCTGCTGCGCGTGCTTCAGACGGCGCGCATCTCGCGCGACCGCGCCGGCACCTACATTGCCTCCGGCGTGGCGGCGGTGATGCTGTACCACCTGCTGGTCAACGTCGGCATGGTGATCGGCTTCGCGCCGATCACCGGGATTCCGCTGCCGCTGCTGTCGTATGGGGGGTCCTCGGCACTGGCTTCGGGGATCGCCATCGGGCTGGTGATCTCGGTCAGGACGCGGCGATTCCTCAATTGAGGATCCAAATCGCCGGATTCTGCGCTATAATTCCGGCTATACGACATTGAGGATTGTGGGTTCTGGCGCCTTACCGTCGGAGCCGTTCCGGCGGTGGGAACGTCGACTGATGCCTCGAGTGGCGACGCGTTCTCGGGTACCCAAGCCGTCGGATGGGCCGCAATCCGAAAGGGCATAGTTGTTTCAACGACTTTCTAGCAGCGTGACGCAGGCGCGGCAGTCTTGTCGACTGTCTTGCTTATCTTGTGCGCCCCCCGCGTACCTACGCGAGGGTACTCGTGCGCGTCGCGCCCATGCGCCCCTCCGGAGCGGTGAAGCGTCGATGTACTCCGTTTCCCCCGGAGCGCGGCTCTCGGAGATATCTGAATGGCTCGCAAGGAAATCATCACCAATTCCAACGAGGACGAGACCCGTCTCGCCATCCTCGAAGACGGTCAGTTAACCGAAGTCTTTCTCGAGCGCGCCCAGGCGCGCGGGCTGGTCGGCAACATCTACAAGGGTCGCGTGTCGCGCGTTCTGCCCGGCATGCAATCGGCCTTCGTCGACATCGGCCTGGAGCGCGACGGCTTCCTCTACGTTTCCGACGTCCTCGCTGACATCGAGCAGTTCTCCTCGTGGTTGGAGGGCGATGACGACGAGGAAGAGCACAAGCCCAAGAAGCGGCGCAGCCGCCGGGCGCGTGAGCGCCAGCGCATCGAGGAGCTGCTGTCGAAGGGCGACGAGATCCTGGTGCAGATCTCCAAGGCGCCGATCGGCACCAAGGGCGCCCGCATCACCACCCACATCTCGCTGCCGGGCCGTTTCCTGGTGTACATGCCGACGGTCGATCACGCCGGCGTCTCCCGTAAGGTGGCCGATCGCAGCGAGCGCAACCGCATGCGCAAGATCGTCAACGCCATACGTCCCAAGAACGTCGGCGGCCTGATCGCGCGCACCGCCGGCGTGGGGCAAAACCAGCAGGACTTCCAGGACGACATGATGTTCCTGATCGAGGCATGGGAGGAGATCAAGCGCCGCTCGGAGGACGCCAAGGCGCCGAGCCTGATCCACAAAGACCTGTCGGTGCTGTTGCGCCTGCTGCGCGACGTATTCGCCGAGGACTTCGATCGGGTCATCGTCGACGACGAGCAGGAGTACAAGCGGGCGCGCAACTTCGTCTCCCAGCTGCAGCCCGACATGGTCGACAAGATCGAGCTGTACACCAAGAAGCCGCCGGTCTTCGACTTCTACAAGATCCAGCAGCAGCTCGACAAGGCGCTCGAGGCCAAAGTCTGGCTCAAGTCGGGCGGCTACCTGGTCATCGATCAAGCCGAGGCGCTGGTGGCGATCGACATCAACACCGGCAAGTACGTCGGCAAGCGCCGTCTCGAGGACACCGTGGTCAAGACCAACCTCGAGGCAGTCAAGGAGATCGTTCGCCAGCTGCGCCTGCGCGACATGGGCGGCATCATTGTCATCGACTTCATCGACATGGAGGAGAAGGCGAACGAGCAGAAGGTGCTGCAGGCGCTGCTCGACGAGCTCAAGAAGGACCGCGCCAAGACGCAGGTCCTGCAGATGTCGGAGTTCGGCCTGGTGCAGCTCACCCGCCAGCGCGTCAAGCAGAGTCTCGAGCGCATCATGCTGCAGCCCTGTCCCTACTGCTCCGGCAGCGGCCGTGTGAAGTCGGTCGACACCATCTGCATTGAGATCCTGCGCGAGGTGCGCCGCATCAAGAGCGAGCTCAACGGCGGCGGCGTGGTGATCCGTACCAGCCCCGCCATCGCCACCGCGCTCGAGCAGTCCGAGCGCACCATGCTGCGGCAAATCCGGTCGGAATTGAAGGCGCCGGTGACACTCCTCCCGGACGGGCACCTCCATCAGGAGCAGTTCGAAGTCGTCTGCTTGTAGGTCGGCGGGAGCGAGAAGACGTCTGCCGCGTTGCTACCCCTCGCCCTGCTCGCCCGTGTCCAACGCGCGCACGACGGCGACAACCAGCTCGTCTTCCTCGTCGGGGAGAATCGTGCGCACGTCGAGCACTACCCGATCGTCGACGATCCGGCCGATCACCGGCGGGTCGCTGGCGCGCAGCCGGGTGATGAGCTCGTCGGCGCCGTAGGCGAACTCCAGAGCGATGCCGAAGGAGGGTAGCTCGTGGCCCGGGGCGGCGCCGCCGCCGACGCGCGAGGAAACCTCCACGACCTCGGCCGCGGCATCGATGGCCGCCACCGCAATGTGGTCGGCTAGGCAGCGGGCGCGAACCTCGAGCACCTCCGCCGGGGCCCGCATCATCCGCACCGTGGGAATGTCCTGCAAGTTGCCGGTGACATAGGCGGCGAGGGTCGCCTCGAGCGCGAGGGTGGTCGCCTTGTCGAGGCGCAGCGCGCGATACAGCGGGTTGGAGCGCACCCGCGCCACCAGGTCCGGACGGCCGACGATGAAGCCGGCCTGCGGACCGCCGAGTACCTTGTCGCCCGAAAACGTCACCAGATCGACACCGGTGGCGAGGCGATCGGCGACCGTCGGCTCGTCGTGGATGCCGATGGTGCGCATATCGATCAGGCAGCCGCTGCCGAGATCCTCGATCACCGGGATGCCGTGCTCCTTGCCGAGCGCGGCGAGCGCGGCGAGGTCGGCCTCTTCGGTGAAGCCGACGACGCGGTAGTTGCTCGGATGCACGCTCAGCAAGGCACCGGTCCGTTTCCCGATGGCGGCGGCAAAGTCGGCCAGCCGGGTGCGGTTGGTGGTGCCGACCTCGCGCAGGATCGACTGGCTCTTCTCCATCACCTCGGGGATGCGGAATGAGCCGCCGATCTCCACCAACTGGCCGCGCGACACCACGACTTCCTTGCCCTGCGCCAGCGTGTTGAGCACCAGCAGGACGGCGGCGGCATTGTTGTTGACCACCGCAACGGCGGCAGCAGGGAACATTTGACCGACGAGTCGCTCGATTGCTTCGGCGCGCTGGCCACGGCTGCCGGTCTCGAGGTCGAACTCGAGGTTGAGATAGCGCCGGGTCAACGCCGCAACCCGCTCGGCAGCGGGTGCCGGCCAGGGTGAGCGCCCGAGATTCGTGTGAACGACCACGCCGGTGGCGTTGATCACGCGGCGCAGATGCAGCGCGGACAGCTCGGCAGCGGTGGCCGCGACGCCGGCGGCGATGCCCTCCAGATGCTCGTCGACGGCGGCGACATCGAGCTCGCCGGCCAGCACCCCGGAACGAATCTTCTCCAGGTAGACGTTGACCGCTTGGGTGACGAACTCCTTCCCCAGGCCGCTGCCAGCCGTCCAGTCGGCGACATCGGGTCGCGCCAGGACCTTGTCGACCGCGGGCAGCCGTCGCAGCAGCTCCGCCGCCGGTTGTCTGCCACCATTGCCCTTGCTACGCTGCGCCGCCATGAGTGATCGATCCGCGCTTTCCCCGCTTACAGAGCAAGATGCTGCCCTCTTCGAAACCCTGACGCCGGAGCTGGCGCGGGCGCTGTATCCCGACCAGTCCGCGGCGCCGTTCACCATCACGGCGATCTATCCCCAGCTCGAAGGCGACGCCGCGCGCGCAGCGCGCGAGCTTGAGGCCGCGGCCGTCGCTCACGCGATCGAGGAGGCCCCCGGAAAGGACGCGCCGCCGCGGCACCGCACCACCTTCTCGCTGCGGCAGATCGAGGAGTTCCACGAACTGTATCACCTCGCCGAGCAGGCGATCGGCGTGGCCGACATCGAGGTGCTGCTGAACGGAAAGGCTGTGCCGCTGACGCGCGAGCTGTGGCTGCCGCTGCTGTGGACGCTGCGTGCGTGAACCCTCGGCGACGACCCGGCCCGGTCCTCCGGGTCGCTTCGGAGTGCGACCTGTAAGTTCTTTACTGTCAACAACATACAGCCAGAACGCCGGCGGCGCTTTGATTGACACCACCCAGACCCTATGGTAGAAAACCATTCGTTGTACCTACCTCGAACGCTCCACTAGATGCCAGGCGTGGGACTCCTGAAATGAGCGCCTACCTTCCTCTCGTGTTGTTCGCCATCGCCGGCACCGCCTTCGCCATCGTAGCGCTCACGCTGGGCGCTTTGATCCGTCCTGCCGGACGCGCCCAGGAGGGCAAGCTGGAGCCTTATGAGTGCGGCGTCGAGCCGATACGCGACGCGCGCCAGCGCTTCTCGGTACGGTTCTACATTGTCGCGATGCTCTTCCTCATCTTCGACGTGGAGACCGTCTTTCTGTTTCCCTGGGCGGTGCAGTTCAGGCAGCTCGCGCTGTTCGGCTTCGTCGAGATGATGATCTTCATCGCCATCCTGATCTTCGGTTACGCGTACGCCTGGAAGCGTGGGGCACTTGAATGGGTCTAGCTGAGCACCAGTTCGAAGACAACATCCTCACCACCACCGTCGATGGCGTGATCAGCTGGGCGCGCAAGTCGGCCATCTGGCCGATGACCTTCGGTCTCGCCTGCTGCGCCATCGAGATGATCGTCACCACCTGCTCGCGCTTCGACATGGCGCGCTACGGCGCCGAGGTGTTTCGCGCCACACCGCGCCAGGCCGACCTGATGATCGTGGCCGGCACCGTTTCACTGAAGATGGCGCCGATCATCAAGCGCCTGTACGACCAGATGCCCGATCCCAAGTGGGTCATCTCGATGGGCTCGTGCTCGACCTGCGGCGGCCCCTACCCCACGTACAGCGTGTTGCAGGGTGTCGACCGCATCGTTCCCGTGGATGTCTCCGTGCCCGGTTGTCCGCCGCGCCCGGAGGCTCTGCTGTACGGCGTGCTGCGGCTGCAGGACAAGATTGACGAGATGCACGTCCTGCGGAAGTAGCACCGCAAACGTCGCAAAACGGCAGTTAGCAGCCCGAGACAGACACATGGCAGACGAGACCCCCGATAGCTCACCGGAAACCCCGGGCGAAGGCAACGCGGCCGGCGAAGCCGAAAAGCCCACCGCTCCCCCCGCACCGCATCCGCTGATCAGCGCGGTCACCGCGCAGTTCCCCTCCGGCGTCGAGGTCGACGGCGAGGATGTCGACGGCAACCCGATCATTCGCGTCGGCGCCGACAACCTCGTCGAAGTCCTCACCTGGTTGCGCGACAGCGACGCGACGAGTTGCGATTTTCTCGCCGATCTGACGGCGATCGACTGGACCGAGCGCCAGCCCCGCTTCGACGTCGTATACCACCTGTACTCGATCGCCAAGAACCACTACATCACCGTCAAGGTGGGGTGTGAGGACGGCGAAGGCGTGCCCACCGTCTCCGACCTGTGGGGCACCGCCGATTGGCACGAGCGCGAGGCCTACGACCTGTACGGCGTCGAGTTTCTCGGCCATCCGGAGCTCGAGCGCATCTTCCTGCCGGAGGACTGGGAGGGCTTTCCGCTGCGCAAGGACTACCCCCTCGAGGGGCCCAACCTGGAGCTTCTGACCCGCCAGCAGGCGGCCTTTCGCGGCGGGCGCTTCGACCGCATCCGCGGCGACTACCAGATGACCGAACAGGAGCGGCAACTGGCCAGCACCGGAGTGGTGGGCCCGCTGTGGACGCCCAAGCCGCCCGCGCCGGAGGCGCCGTCGGCCCCGGAATCTCACGAAGGCGGCGAGTCCGGCGAAGGCTAGCCGGCGGAGATTGACGAGATGCTGAAGACGCACGAGATGGAACTCAACATGGGGCCGCAGCACCCGTCGACGCACGGCGTGCTGCGCCTGATCCTCTATCTCGACGGCGAGACCATCGTCGACTGCAAGCCGGTGATCGGTTACCTGCACCGCGGCACCGAGAAGCTGTGCGAGACGCGCAACTACTACCAGAACGTGCCGTTCACCGATCGCACCGACTACCTCGCCGCGCCCAACAACAACCTCGGCTATGTCGAGGCGGTGGAGAAGCTCGGCGGCTGGGAAGTTTCCGAGCGCGCCCAATATGTCCGCACCGCCATCGCCGAGCTGTCCCGCATCGCCTCGCACCTGATCTGGCTCGGCACCCACGCCATGGACCTCGGCGCCCAGACCATGGTCATGTGGACGATTCGCGAACGCGAGGTCATCCTCGATTTCTTCGAGGCAGCGCTCGGCGACCGCCTCACCACCACCGCGTTCCGTCCCGGCGGCCTGCGGCGCGACCTGCCGGAAGGCTGGATCGATGCGGTACTCGGCTTTTGCAAGACGTTCCCCGATCGCGTCGACGAGTACGAGTTGCTGCTGTCGAAGAACCGCATCTGGCTCGACCGCACCGTCGGCGTCGGCGTCATCAGCGCCGAGGACGCCATCAACGCGGGTCTCTCGGGCCCGATGCTGCGCGGCTCGGGCGTTCCCTACGACATCCGCAAGGCGATGCCCTACGCCGCCTACGACAAGGTCGACTTCGAGATCGCCGTGAGCGAGGACTGCGACTCCTACGGCCGCTACGTCCTGCGCCTCAAGGAGATGCGCGAGGCGACCAAGATCGTCGAGCAGTGCCTGCGCGACCTGCCGGAGGGTCCGATCACCGGCAAGGTGCCCAAGGTGCTGAAGATCGAGGAAGGGCGTGAGATCTACCACGCCATCGAGTCACCGCGCGGTGAGCTCGGCTACTACCTGATCTCGGACGGAACCGACAAGCCGTACAAGTGCAAGATCCGCGCGCCGTCCTTCGTCAACCTCTCCGCCATCACCCCGATGATCAAAGGCCTCCTGATCGCCGACGTGGTCACCGTGATCGGCAGCATCGACATCGTGTTGGGGGACGTCGATCGATGAACAACACCTGGCTGACCGACAACGTCATCATTCCGCTGGTGCTGATCGCCATCATCCTGGCGGTCTTCCCGCTGCTGGTGGGCTACATCGTCTACGTCGAGCGCAAGGTGCTGGCCTTCATCCAGAGCCGCCTGGGCCCGATGCGCGTCGGTCCCTGGGGCCTGCTGCAGCCGATCGCCGACGCCCTCAAGCTGCTCACCAAGGAAGACATCGCGCCGCGCACCGCTGACGCGGCGGTGTTCAAGGCAGCGCCGATCATCCTGCTGGTGGTGGGATTGACGGCGCTTTCGTTTTTGCCCATGGGTGAGGGCTTCGATCTGTTCGGCTACCACATCCGGTTGAGCATCGTCGACGTCAACGTCGGCGTGCTCGGCCTGCTGGCGATCTCCAGCCTGTCGATCTACTCGCTGATCCTCGGCGGCTGGGCGAGCAACTCCAAGTACCCGCTGCTCGGCGCGCTGCGCTCGGCGGCGCAGATGGTCTCCTACGAGGTCGCGCTCGCCTTCACCGTGCTGGCCACACTGATGATCGCCGGCACGCTGTCGCTAAACGGGATCATCGAGGCGCAGCGCCAGATGGGCCTGTGGTACGTCTTCGTACAGCCCGTCGGCTTCGTGCTGTTCATCATCGCCATGGTGGCCGAGACCAACCGCCTGCCGTTCGACCTCCCGGAGGCCGAATCGGAGCTGGTGGCGGGCTACTTCACCGAGTACTCCGGATTTCGCTGGTCGTTCTTCATGCTCGGCGAGTACGCCGCCATGACCGTGATGAGCGGCCTGCTGGTAACGCTGTATCTGGGCGGCTGGATGCGTCCCTTCCCCAACGTCGCGATGCTGTCGTTCCTCGACTTCATCCCGGGATTCATCTGGTTCGTCCTCAAGGTCGGGTTCTTCATGTACTTCTTCATCTGGATTCGCGGGACGTATCCGCGTTACCGCTACGACCAGTTGATGGGACTCGGCTGGAAAGTCTTCATCCCGGTGTCGATCGCCAATCTCTTCGTCACCGGCTTGATGATCCTGGTCGTGCAATCTGCCGCGGGATAGCCCCGCGGCAGTTCTACAACCGAAAGTACCGAGATGCCGGCTCCGAAGAAAAGCTTGGCAGCTACGGCTCTACTGACCGATCTGCTGACCGGTCTGTGGACGACGCTGCGCTACACGTTCAAGCCCAATGTAACCGTGCGTTACCCGCTCGAGCGGTCCGTGCTGCACCCCAACTATCGCGGCATCCTGCGGGTCGACGAGGACCTGTGCATCGCCTGCTTTCTGTGCGAGAAGGCGTGCCCCGACAACTGCATCGTGCTGGAGGGGGAGAAGGGCCTCGGCAAGGGCTCGAAGTACGCCTCGTTCTTCTATATCGACCACGCTCGCTGCATGTTCTGCGGCCTGTGCGAAGAGGTTTGCCCGGTCGACGCCATTTACCACTCCAACGAGTTCGAAGGCGCGGTCTACAACCGTGCCGATCTCGTCCATGACCTCGCGGTCCTGCACAAGGGCCACGCGATCGTCCATTACGAGCGCTAACGGTGGATCAAGTAGCCTTTTACATCGTCTCGGCCATCATCCTCGCCGGCGCGCTGGCGATGATTACCGCCAAGAGCCTGGTGCGCTCGGTGATCTGGATGGTGGTGTCGTTCATCGGTGTCGGCGCGCTGTTCATCATGCTCGGCGCCGAGTTCGTCGGCGCCGTGCAGATCCTGGTGTACGCCGGCGGCATCGTGGTTCTGTTCCTGTTCGTCATCATGCTGGTGAACCTCGGCGACATCCAGCGCTTCGCGTACCTGCAGCGCCAGTGGCTGCCCGCGGTGCTGCTGATCTGCCTGCTGCTCGCCGAGCTCGGCTTCATGCTGTACGCCGGCGCGGCGGACTCGCCGATCCCCGACGCGGCGCAGGTCGATGCCACGCTGCGCGGCATGGGCGGTAACACCGAGACCGTCGGCATGGCGCTGTACACCCAATACCTCCTGCCCTTCGAGGTGGTCTCCGTGCTGCTGCTGGTGGCCATGATCGGGGCGATCTACCTGGCAAAGAAGCAGGTCTGACATGGAAGGCATCGGACTCAACCACTACCTGCTGCTGTCAGCGACGCTGTTTGCCATCGGCGCCATCGGCGTGCTGGTACGCCGCAACGTCATCATGGTGTTGATGTCGCTCGAGCTGATGTTCAACGCCGGCAACATCAACCTCATCGCCGTGTCGCACTTCCGTCCCGATCTCACCGGGCAGATCTTCTCGATCTTCACCATCACCGTCGCAGCCGCCGAAGTGGCCATCGGCCTCGGCCTCGTGATCGCCTTGTTCCGTAACAAGGAGGCGATCGACGTCGACGAGTTCAACATCCTGAAAGGCTGACAGGACCGATGCTCGATCTCTTCTGGCTGATCCCGCTCATCCCGCTGGTCGGCGTCGTCATCAACGGCCTGTTCGGTCGCCGCATCAAGAGCGAGAAGGTCATCGCGTTCATCGCCTGCGCGACCGTGTTCACCTCGTTCGTGCTGTCGGTCGGCGCGGTCGCCGGCCTGGCCCAGCTTCCGCCGGAGGCACGCCACATCGAGCGCACGTTGTACGACTGGATCCCCGGCGGCATGACCCACCTGTCCGACAACGCCCTGCACGAGGAAGCGGCGCCCTTCTACGTGCCGTTCGCCTTCCTGCTCGATCAGCTTTCCGCGGTGATGATCCTGGTGGTCACCGGCGTCGGCTTCCTGATCCACGTCTACGCAGTCGGCTACATGCACGGCGACAAGGGCTACTACAGGTTCTTCACCTACCTGAACCTGTTCGTCTTCTTCATGCTCATCCTGGTGCTCGGCAACTCCTACGGTTTGATGTTCATCGGCTGGGAGGGTGTCGGGCTGTGCTCCTACCTGCTGATCGGCTACTACATCGGCAAGCGCTCGGCGGGTGACGCGGGCAAGAAGGCGTTCATCGTCAACCGCATCGGCGACCTGGGCATGATCCTGGGCATCCTGACCATCTTCTTCACTTTCGGCAGCGTCGAGTACAGCCAC
>JASFRZ010000090.1:0-13316 GCA_050114655.1 Acidobacteriota bacterium | reverse complement strand
TGCCGTCGGTCTCGAAGCCTCTGAGCTGGCCCCGGCGTGGTACTCCGACTTCCGCTACGAACTGCGCAATGCGCAGCCGCTGAACAGCCGGCCGCGCCCGCTCGCCACCGCGCCCGCCGGCACGATCATGAGCTGGTCGGTTTCGTCGCCCTTCGACGAGAGTCTGCTGACGGACGTCGCGCGGCTGGATGCCGATAGGCTGCCCGCCGTGCGCTGGTCGCCGCTGTCCGCCGAGCCGACCGGCATTACCAACCTGGCGCGCTTGGCGGGCAGGTCCGATGACGCCAACACCGTCGTCGCGCGCGTCGTCGTCCATGCCGACAAAGCCCGCACCGTGCAGACACGTTTCGGCTATAGCGATCGCGTGCGTGTGTACCTCGACGGACGGCTGCTGTACTCGGGCGACAACGGCTACGTGACGCGCGACTATCGTTACCTCGGCACTATCGGCCTGTTCGACGCGCTCGCGCTGACCTTGCACGAGGGTGACAACGAGCTCTGGTTCGCGGTCTCGGAGGACTTCGGCGGGTGGGGAATACTGGCGCAGATCGAGCCCGTCGATGGCGTGCAGGTGATCTCCGCCGTTCCCGGTGACGCGACCTCCACCATGACCAGCGAAGCGCCCGCCGCCGCGCGCGGCAATCTCCTGTTCGCCGACGACTTCGAGAACGGCACAGGGGGATGGGAGATCAGCAACACGCACGCGATGGGCATCATCGACTCCGACGATGCGAGGCACGGCGAGGTCCTGCGGCTCGCCCCCGCCGACGCCCAGATCTCCGCGCTCATCCGCGGCTCGGAGCGCTGGCCCGCCTTCCGCATCGAGGGCGACGTGCTCTTCCCCGACGACCGCAACAACTATCTCGGCTTCATCTACGACTACGTCGCATCGCCGCGGCGCACCGACATGGGCAGCATCTACATCAAGGGCAACGGCAGCTACATCCGGGTCAACCCCCGGCGCGACTGGAATCCGGCGCGCATGCTGTACGAGGAGTACCGCACCCCGCTGACCGGCGAAGACGCCATCGTCATCGGCGAGTGGCAGCACTTCGCCGCAGAGGTGATCGGCAGCGTGTGCCACTTCTACGTCGGCGACATGTCGGTGCCGAAGGTCACCTTCGACCATTACGAGGGCGGAGCCGGGCGCGTCGGGTTCAAACCGCGCGTTGTCGGCGGCCCTGTCTGGCTCGACAACGTGCGCGTGGTGGCCATCGACGCGCCGAGCTACACCGGAGCACCACGGCCGGCGGGCATGGACCACCGGTCCGACGAGCTGGTGACCGACTGGCGCGCGCTCGGCCCGTTGTCGCGCATTGCGGTACCGGTCGAGCGCGCCGCCGATCCCGCATCCGTGATCGTCGATGTCGACGGCGTCGCGCGCGCGTTCGAGCCCTTCGTCACCGACGGGCGCGGCGCGGTGGTCACCGGTCGCGTCGTCGAGTTCCTCGGCAGCGGCACGGTGGCCTACTTCGCCACCCGCATCGTGGTGCCCGAGGGGAGCAGCGCCGAGTTGCAGCTCAGCACCATCGACGACCTGGCGCTGTGGAACAACGGCGTCTTCAAGGGGTACGTCTTGCGTGACACCTTCGCCTGGCACGACGTCGGTCGAAATCCCGACCACCCACCGACCGACTCGCTGTCACTCGAGCCGGGGGTTCACAACGTGCTGGTGCGGGTGCGCGGCGGCGCGTACGCGAGCGGCGGGTTCTTCGCCCGGCTCGTGATGGGAGCGAGCGAGCGCTAACGCGACCGATCCCCCGTCGACTACAGCACGTTGCCACGGCACCGCTCCGTCGCCATACCGGCGGCGGGAGCGCGGGCAGGATCAGCCGTGCTGCACGAAGGTGCCGTTGTTGAGCTCGGCGAAGGCGCGCTCCAGCTCGGCGTGGGTGTTCATCACGATCGGGCCGTGCCAGGCAACCGGCTCCTGCAACGGCCTTCCGGACACCAGAAGAAAGCGGATGCCGTCGTCACCGGCCTGCACCGTGACCTCATCGCCACGGTCGAACAGCACCAGCGAGCGATTGTCGGCGATCATCACCCTCTCCCCCGCCCCCTTCTCCGCCGCCGCGCCCGGAGTACCGCCCGAGCGCACCGCGCCCCCGGCAGCGGCGCGCCGGCGCAGATCATCGGCGTCGGCGAGCTCGGCGCCCTCGGTGACGAAGTCGGTGGGTGCGGCGTGCGGCTCCGAGGCACCACTGAACTTCCCCGAGCCGGCGAAAACGTAGGCGAAGGCGTGGCGCGACACCTCCACGGGGATGGTCTTCCTGCGGCCCGGCGGCACCGACACGTCGATGTAGTGCGGATCGGCCGCGATGCCGTCGACCGGCCCGGAGACCCCCCACAGGGTGCCGCAGATGACCCGCGCCGCGGTGCCGTCGTCCTCGGTGGCGACGGGGATGTCACCTGCCTTGATGTCCTGATAGCGCGGTGCGGTCATCTTGAGCGCCGCCGGCAGATTGGCCCACAGCTGGAAGCCGTGCATGCGCCCTTGGGGATCGCCCTTGGGCATCTCCTGGTGAATGATGCCGCTGCCCGCAGTCATCCACTGAACATCCCCGGCGCCGATCGCACCGGCGTTGCCCAGGCTGTCGCCGTGCTCGACGGTCCCGGACAGTACATAGGTGATGGTCTCGATGCCGCGGTGCGGGTGCCACGGAAACCCTTTCAGGTAGTCCTCCGGGCGCTCGTTGCGGAAGTCGTCGAGCAGCAGGAACGGATCGAACTCGTCGGTCTTGCCGAAGCCGAAGGCGCGCCGCAGGTGCACGCCGGCACCCTCGAGCGTCGGCTGGGCGGTAAACATCTGTCGGACAGGTCGTATCGACATCGGCGGTTGCCTCCGTATCGTGCGCCAGCGAGTGAGGTCAGAGGACGGCTGGACGCACGCTGAATCCTCAAGCTACGGCATTCACGGACGGTACGATAGGAGCGCCGCGCCGGCCACCGCGGGGTCACCGACACTTTCTTGAAACCTCCTGTGGCGAGAGAGCGTAGTATATGTCACAGTGTGACCTATTGCGCCGTGACCTAAATCGAATTCCAGAACGGGCGCGCATGCGCCGAGCGAGGTACCGATGCCGACCGACGAGCTCTCCGACGTCATGGTGGAGATCCTGCTGACCCTGTCGCGCGCGCCACAGCACGGCTACGCCATCAAGCTCGACATCGAGGAGCGCGCCGGTGGCGGCTACGTGATCGGCTCCGGCTCTCTCTACCAGGCGCTGCACCGACTGGAACGGCGCGGCTTGATCGCGGTCGATGACACCGCGCCGCCGCCGGACGACGCGCGGCGCGGCAAGGTATACCGGGTCGAGCCGGCCGGGCGGGAGGCGCTCGACGCCGAGCTCACGCGCATCCGTCGTGTGCTGCAGTTCGCCGAGCACGCCGATTCGGGCGGTGCCCGGGGGCGGTCATGAGCCGTCCCTCGCGCGGCGAGCGGCTGTACCGCCTGCTGCTGCACGCCTATCCGCCGGAGTTCCGCCACGCTTGCGAGGACGAGCTCATCGGCTACTTCCGCAGCGACGCTTGCCACCCGCGCTACCGCGGGGCGCTCGGCCGGCTGCGCTTCTGGCGCCACACGCTGCACGACTGGGCGCGCACTGCGTGGAGCGAACGGCGCAGTGGCGGCGCCGCACCCGGCGGCCCTGCGACCGGGCCGGAACGACCGAGAACATCCGGCGGCACGTCGCCGTTTCGCCATGCCGCACGCGGACTGCGACGTGACCCGGCATTTCTCGCCGTCGCGGTCGCCACGCTGGCCATCGGCATGAGCGCCACTACGGTGGTCTTCGCGCTCGTCAATGGGCTGCTGTTGACGCCGTTGCCGCTGCCCCACCCCGAGCGGTTGATACAGGTCGAGGAGCGCCAGCGCGACAACCCGGGCGCACGCATGGCCGCCTACGGCAACTGGGTCGATGTGGCGCGTGACGCCGACACTCTCGAAAACCTCGCCGTCTACGCCTACGACACCAAGACGCTCACCGGCATCGACGCCGCGCAGCGCCTGCGCAGCCGCGAGGTGTCGGCCAACTTCTTCTCAGCCATCGGCGTCGCGCCGATCCTCGGCCGCAACTTCGAGCCGGAAGAGTTCGTCGACGGCGGGCAGCGCGTCGTCGCGCTGTCGCACGCTTTGTGGCACAACGCGCTGGGCGCCGACGAGAAGATCCTCGGACGCACCATCCAGCTCGACGCCACGCCGTACACCGTGGTGGCGGTGATGCCGCCGGGCTTCGACTTCCCCGAGCCGGCGGACATCTGGGTGCCGCTGGTGCCGCCGGCAGTCGACCGGATGCGGCGAGCGCACCGCTATCGGATGGTCGGCCGGCTGGCCGACGGCGTCGACGTGGAGCGGGCGCAGCAGTCGCTGAATGTCATCGGCGCGCGCCTCGAGCGGGAGTTCCCCGACACCAACCAGGGCGATTTCTACGCCGCCTACCCGCTGCTCGACGACTACGTCGGCGAGGCGCGACCGGTGCTGCGCATGCTGTCGGGCGCGGTGGGGCTGGTGCTGCTGATCGCCTGCGTCAACATCGCCGGGCTGTCGCTGGCGCGCGCTTCGGCACGGCGCCACGAGATGGCCATGCGTCGCGCGCTCGGCGCCAACCGGCGGCAGCTCGCCGGCCTGGTGGCGAGCGAGGGGCTCCTCCTCGGCGTCATCGCCGGGTTGCTCGGCGTGCCGTTGTCGCTCGGCGGCCTGCGCCTGCTGCTGGGGCTCGCCGGCAGCCAGATCCCGCGCGCCGACAACGTCGCGATGAGTGCCGGGGTGTTCGGCTTCGCCGCCGTCGTCTCGGTGCTCACCGGACTGCTGGTCTCACTCCTGCCCCTGCTGCGCGAGTCGGGCACCGGTGCCGCCGCGGTGGTCGGCAGCCGGGTGGCATCGGAGCGCTCGGCGGTACTCGGCCGCCGCGCTCTGGCGGTGGCGGAGATCGCCTTCGCCGTGGTCCTGGTGGCGGGCGCCGCGCTGCTCGGGCGCAGCCTGCTGCGGTTGACAGCGGTGCCGATCGGCGTGCAATCCGATGGTGTGCTGACGATGAGCATCGCCCTGCCCAACGGCAAGTACCCGCAGCGCATCGACACGGCACGCTTCTTCAACGACCTGCTGCCCGAGATCGAGACCCTGCCCGGTATCGAGCGCGCTTCCGTGACCCTCACCGAGCCGGCCAACCCTTTCGGCTGGTACAACTCGCTCACCATCCGCGGCCGCGACGTGCCGGAGAACGAGCTGCCCGCGGTCAGCTACGTGGTGGTGTCTTCGGGGTACTTCGAGACGCTCGACATCCCGCTGATCGCCGGCCGCGGCCTGACGCCGGCCGACGACGAGAGCGGCTCGATGGTCGCGGTCCTCAACCGCACCGCGGCCGAGCGCTACTGGCCCGATTCGAGCCCACTGGGCGCGCACATCCTCGGCAACCCTGGCGATGAGGAATCGTGGGCGCGCGTGGTGGGCGTGGTCGAGGACGTGCACCAGAGCCTGTACGACCCGGTGAATCCCGAGGTCTACGTGCCGGTGGCGCAGGACCGCGTGCTGAGCTTCGTGCTGATGGCGCGGGCCGACGGCGATCCGCTGCAGCACGGCGGCGCGGTGCGCGACCTGATCCGCGCTGCCGACCCCGACATCCCGATCACCCGGGTGATGACCCTCGACGACCGCATCGGCGAACGTAGCGCTGACGCGCGCATCAGCGCCGGGCTGATGTCGGCCTTCGGCGCCGTCGCGCTCGCCCTCGCGGCAGTCGGCGTGTACGGCGTGTTGTCGTACTCGGTGTCGCTGCGACGGCGGGAGTTCGGCGTACGCGCCGCCATTGGCGCGACGCGCGCGCGCGTCGTGCGCCAGGTGCTGCGCGAGGCGCTGCTGATCGGCTCTCTCGCGGTGGCGACCGGCATCGCCGTGGCGCTGCTCCTCGGCCGGTTTATTGCCGGTATGTTGTTCGAGATCGACAGCTCCGATCCGCTGACGCTTACCGCGGTCGGGGTGACCGTCGCGGTGGTGACCGTCATCGCGGCGCTGGCACCGGCGTGGCGGGCGGCGTCGACCGACCCGCTCGCGGTATTGCGTAGCGAGTAGGCGCGCCGAGTGCGCCGCCTGCCCGGCGAGCTCGGCGTTGTTCGTTGCTATTCGTTGCGCAGAGCTACCAGCGGGTCGACGCGGGTAGCGCGACGTGCCGGCAGGTAGCTGGCCAGCAGGGCGATCGCGGCGAGGAAGAGCACCACGCCGCCGTAGGCAACCGGATCGAACGCGCTGACGTCAAGCAGGAATCCGGCGAGCGCCAGCGACACCAGCACGGCGAGCAACAGGCCGAATGCGACGCCCATGCCGGCGAGCAACAGGCCGCGGCCCACCACCATGCGGCGGACGTTGCCGGCGCTGGCGCCGAGCGCGAGCCGCACGCCGAACTCGTGGGCCCGCTGGCTGACCGAGAACGAGATCACCCCGTACAGGCCGATGACGGCGAGCAACAAGCCGACCACGCCGAAGGTCCCGACCATCAGAGCGCCGACGCTGATGATGCCGAGCGATGGGCCGTTCTCGAGGTGAGCCTGCATCGTCTTGACGTCGTACGCGGGGATATCGGGGGCGAGCGCCGCGATCTCACCGCGAACCGAGGGGCCGAGCGCCGCTGCATCGCCGGAGGTGTGCAGGATGAGCGTCGCCGGGCTCGCATAGCGCTGCGCCAGCGAGAGGTAAAACATCGGCCGGTTCTCCTCCCACACCATGATGGCCTTCGAGTCTTCGGTCACACCGACGATCTCGATCCAGGTCTCGCTCGCGCTGCCGATGGTGAAGCGCTTGCCGATCACCTCCCCGTCGGGCCATAGAGCCCGCGCCAGGCTCTCGTTCACCAGAGCCACCGGAGGAGCATCCGCGGTGTCGCGGTCCGTGATGCCGCGGCCACGCAGGACCGTTGTACCGGCAGTCCGGAAGTAGTCGGTGCCGACAACGTTGTACAGCGCAGCCAGGCCGTCTCCTTCCTCGACCGCACCCTCCGGCCGGACCGGAAGCAACCCGGCACGCCCGCCGAGCGGAACGTAGCCGGCGATGCTGGCGCTACGAACACCCGGGAGCGCGCGCGCCCTCTCGACGAGGTCGCGATAGAACTGTCGACCGTGCTCCTCGTCGTAGCCGGCGAGCCCGGGGTCGATCGAGGCCATCAACGTGTCTTGCACACGGAAGCCGAAGTCGAGGTTGCGGGCGTTCTGCAGGCTGCGCAGAAACAAGGCCGCCGCCACCATCAACACGAGTGAGACTGCCACCTGTGCGACCACGAGCGAGCTGCGCAGGTACTGCCCGGAACCGCCGCCATCACCGGAGCGGCCTCCTTCCTTGAGCACCGCGACCAGGTCGCCGCGCGAGGCACGCCATGCCGGGATACCCCCGGCGATGACCCCGGCGGCCACCGCCATCAGGAATGCGAAGCCGAACACCCGAAGGTCCGGGTGGAGATCGACGCGTATCGGTATGTCGAGGGAGAGCTGGGACGCACCGGCGGCGAGATAGCCCGACGCCCACAGACCGAACACCACGCCCACTGCGCCGCCGAGGAGACCGAGGACGATGCTCTCCGAGACCAGCTGACGGACGATGCGCAGGCGCCCGGCGCCGAGCGCCGAGCGGATGGCGATCTCCTTGTAGCGCGTCGAGGCGCGGGCGATCAGCAGGTTGGCGATGTTGGCGCAAGCGATGAGCAACACCAGCGTCACCAGGCCCATGAACAGCTTGGCGAGGGTCGGCAGCTGGCCGGATACCGACGGCTCGGGACGTGCCATCGTCTCGGGAATCACCGTCAGATCGGTCGCGCGGTTGGCCTGCGGGTACTCCTCCTCGAGCTCGTCAGCGAGGGCGTTGAGCGACGCGTCCGCCTGCGCGACGGTGACGCCGGGCTGCAGCCGACCCATGGAGCGGAAGAACTTTGCGGCGCGGCTGTCGAGCACCCCGCGATACTCGGGTTGCAGCGAGTCGATCATCATCATCGACAGGTAACCGTTCACGCCGATGACGAATTCGGTTCCGGGGAAGTCTGGCGGCGCGACGCCGATGATGGTGTAGTGGGAGCCGTTGATTTCGACGCTGTCGCCGACCACCGACGGGTCGGCACCGAACTCGCGCTCCCAGTAGCCGTAGTCGAGCACCATGACGGGGGCCGCGCCGGGCACCTCTGTCTCCTCGCGATTGAAGGTGCGTCCGTACAGCGCCGGCACGCCGAGCATGTCGAAGTAGTTGCCGCTGACGATCTCCACCCACACCCGCTGCGCCTCACCGTCGCGGCGCAGGCTCACCGCTGCCGGCACATAGACGATGGCGTCCTGCAGCACGTCGTCGCGCTCGCGATAGTCGAGAAAGTTCGGATACGAGATGCCGATGGGGAACTCCACCAGATCGGTCTGCGCGGCGATGACGACCAGTTGCTCGGGATCGGCCACCGGCAACGGTCGAAAGAGGAACGCGTTGACGACGCTGAAGATCGCCGTGTTGACGCCGATACCGAGGCCGAGCGTCAGCACCGCGAAGAAGGTAAATGCCTTCGACCTGTAGAGGCCGCGCAAAGCGTAGCGGAAGTCCTGCCACCAGTTGTCCATGAGCTGCTCCGTCGTCAGCGGCGCGCGCGGCGCCTCGAAGTCGTAGTGATCGCGGCGTCGTCGCCGTCGCCAGCGGTCCGCGCAGGCGGCAGCCGGAACGCGAGCGACGTAGGCGACCGCCTCTCGCACCGCCCACCAGCGCGTCGGCCGGCCGGCGGCGCGACGCACCCGCGCCGCCTCGGCAAGATCATCGAGCGCCTCCTCGGCGCGCACGGGGGGAAGACACGCCCGCACCAGGCGGGCAACCGGGAACGGCAACTCGGGCCAGGAGGCGGGTGCGGCACCGTGCTGCCTGTCGCCTCCCCGCGGCGAGCTCATCGCTGGGCCTCGACCCCGTCCCACATGTTGAGCAGCGCGTCGCGCGAGGCGCGCAACTGTTCCATCGCCTCGGGCAGCACCTCGAAGCAGCGGCGCGAGCGCCCGCCGCGCTCCGCCACCGGCGCGCTCATGTACGACGACACCAGCCCCTTCTTCTCCATCCGCTTGAGCGCCACGTACACCGCCGCGTGCGACGTCTCCCGCCCGGTGCGCGCGGCGATCTCGTCGATGATCGGCACCGCGTAGGCGTCATCACCCAGGCGCAGGCAGGCGAGAAGGACGAGTTGTTCGAATTCTCCCAGCGACTCTCTCGGCATCGGTTGCTACCTTACTCGGGGGTAGTTGTTTAGCAATGCTAGGAATATACCTGATACGGGAGCCTCATGGGGAAAGTTTCGGGTGGGACCGCCCGGCGACGACGTAGCAGCGGGAGCGAGAAGGTAGTGGATGCAAGGCGCGCGACCGCAGGCGCGGCGTACGCGGGAGCCAGGCCGAGGGAGCGCAACGCCGCAGACGCTGCCTTCTCGCTCCCGCCTAGTAGCCGAAGCTGTTGCGCAGCCCGTACTCCATCTGCGGCGGGGCGATGAAGACGTTGTCGGGATATCGGCGGTAGGCGGCGATCGCGTTGAAGATGTTGCGGGTCTCGTAGTCGTCAACCGACAGGCCGGCGAGGTACTGCAGGCGCAGGCTGCGATCGTGGTTGATCTGGGCGTCGGTGAGCCAGGGGCTCAGGTCGCTCGCCTGCCCGAGATACTGGCCCAGGAAGCGGTAAGCGTCACCGAGGTCGACCTGCGCCAGCGAGCGCTGGATCTGCGGCCGCGACTGGATGCGGTCGGCGAGCGCGGCGACGTCGATCGTGGTGGGGCCGAGCTGGCCGAGCATCACCACATCGTAGCCCTCGCCGCTGGTGTCGCTGTTCCACACCGTGCCGTCGGGAAACGCCTGGAAGAAGGTCGCCATCTCGCTCTTCACCGTCTCGGCGCTGGTCTCGTACAAAGGCACCCACTGCGCCACGACGCCGCCGGGATTGAGGCGTTGTTTGACGAGCTCGAAATACTCGGTCGAATAGAGGCTCGCCGCGCCGCGCACCCACGGATGGATCGGGTCGGAGGTGATCACGTCGAACGTTTCGTGCGTCGTGGCGATGAAATGGCGCGCGTCGTCGAAGACGATCTCGACGCGCGGATCGTCGACGACGTGGTAGTTCTCCTCTGCGAACCACACCCCGGCGGCCTCGGGCACCAGCGGCTCGATCTCGCAGATCACGATGCGCTCGACCCCCGGATAAAGGACGAAGCTGCCGGCGGTGACGCCGGCGCCGAAGCCGACCACCAGCACCGACTTCGGGTCCGGATGCACCAGGCCGGGCACGTGGCCGAGCATGCGCTCGATGCGCATGTCGAGCGGCTGGTTGGAGGCCACCACCTTGCCGCCGACGTGCATGCTGCGGGTGGTGCCGTCGTTGTAATCGCTTACCGCGACCGATGTGCTGCGCCCCTCGCCGACGAAGTGGTACTCGGTGACGTTGGCCCAGTCCTCGACGTAGCGCCCGTAGGCGATCAGACCGGGGTCGGTCGCGGTGACGGTGCGGCTCATCAGCACGGCGAAGCCGAACACCAGCACCGCGGCGACGGCGCGCCGCGCCGTGCTGCCGACGCCCTCGAGTGCAAACAGCATGAACGCCGCCAGACCGGCGAGGAGCGTCATGTACTGCTGCGAGCCGTGCGTGCCGACCCACGGCAGCAGCACCATGCCGAAGGCCATCGAGCCGATGATCGCCCCGAGCGTGTTGGCGGCGTAGGTGTCGCCGACGATCCGGTCGGGGGCGTCCGACTCGTGCGTCGCGGCGGCCAGCGCGAGCGGAAAGCTGGCGCCCCACAGCACCGTCGCCGGCAACATCGCCACCAAGCCGCGCAGCAGATCGTGCTGGTAGCGCAGCAGAATGTGGCCGTGGAAGTCCGGGTTGACGTACCAGAAGGGAATCTCGCGATTGATCATGAACGCCGCCCACGGCACCGCCGCCGCCAGGCCGAGCTGGCACCAGGCGAGACCGCGCGCGGGCCGGGCGCTGAAGCGCGCCCCCCAGGCACCGATGCTGCTGCCGATGCCGAGCCCGATGAGAAACACCGCGAGGATGATGGAGAAGGTGAAAACGGTGGCGCCGAGCAACAGCCCCAGAAGACGCGTCCAAACCACCTGTGCGCCGAGCGATGTCAGGCCCGACAGACCGATGACGATGTAGATCAGCGTGCGGTCGGGAGCCGGCAACACCGCACCGTCGGACGGCTCCGTGCCCGGCTCGGCGTCCGCGGCATCAAGCTCCTCGTCCGTCTCGGCGGTGATGCCGGCCGCGGACGCCGAGCGCGCCAGCAGCAGCGCGGTACCCGCCACAGCGGCATTGATCGCCGCCGCCACCAGGGTGGCGACGAGCATGTCGTGGACGCGCAGCAGGTAGAACCCCGCCAGCAGCGTGCCGGCGACCGCACCGGCGAGATTGGCCATGTACAGGAATCCGAGTCGCGCGACGCCGACGCGCGTCGACTTCATCCAGCGGGCGACCGCCGGCAAGGTCGCCCCCATCAGGACCGTCGGCGGCAGCAACGCCACCAGGCAGACGGCGGCGCGCAGCAGGATGCCCGCCAGGCCGTATCCGAACACCGAGACGTAGACGAACTGAACCGCCGGCAGAAGCATCAGCAGCGCGATGCCGATCGCGCCGATGCCGAGTTCGAGGACGGCATAGATTGCGAGCGGGTGGTAGCGGTGCCCGACGCGGCGAGAGAAGGCCAGGCTGCCGACGCACATACCACCCATGAAGCTCGCCAGCAGAATGGCCAGCGATACCGACGATGCACCGATCACCTGGCGCAGCAGCTCGAACCACACCACCTCGTAGATGAGGGCGGCGCAGCCGCTGCCGACGAACAGCAACAGCAGGGCGGGAAAGAACCGTCCGTCGGCGGAAGAGGTGGAACCCCGATCGACAGGATTCAAGGCGCGGCCTCGGTGAGGGCCGGGCGTCGCTGGGACGACCGGACGCTGGGGAGAAGGAGAATCTAGCCTCGCCGCGCCGCGCCGACAAGGGCGCCGAGCAACCAGTGACGCGCCGCAGGGCGGCACTCCCACCGCCGCGCGGACGCGGCTTGAAACATGCCCTTTTAAAGCGGATACTTAAGTCGTATTAAACTCCCCAGCCACGGGGCCGGCCCGACACGACCGCCGTGTTGAGCCGAAGAAATGATCGCGCCCACCACAAGGGGTGTTGGTTCTCTCGACAACGCCTGTGGCAGATCTCGACAGCCGCGCGAGCCCTTTGCCGCGGCGGCTTCCCGGCGATTCCGACAGCCTCCCGGCACGGCACTGTCGACGATCGCCACAACCGCGCCTGCGAGCGTGGCGCGGATCGACAACCATCCATTCGCCCACAATCCGCGCCGGCAAAGGGCCGGCAAGGAATACAGCGACGCGGCGCGCAACTGGCACACGGCTTGCTCCTTCTTGAGGTCAGAGGGTTTCGCCGATGATCTCGCCGGAGACGGCGACCACCGGCAGCGAACAAGGAACCTCGAGACCGAAGGAGGAACACCAAATGTCAGTGCTGCTCGCCATCGCAACGTTCGCACTGTTCATCGTCCTCGACTACCTGGTTTCCGCGCGCTACGCCGCGAGCCAGGAGACCGTCGGCGAGCATCCGCTGTCGCCGCGGCCGGCCAAGGCTCCGGCGATGCTCCCGTTCGTCGCCCAGCCGGTCTGGGTGGCCGGTTACCAGCTGCCCGAGGATTTCCACTATCACAGCGGGCACACCTGGGCGCGCCCGCTCGACGACAACACCGTGGTTGTCGGCCTCGACGACTTCGCCCGCCAGCTCATCGGCGAGTCGGAGCGGGTCGAGGTGCCGCCGGTGGGCAGCCGGGTGCGCCAGGGGGGCGTGGGCTTCTCCGTCGGGATCGACGGCCGCGCTGCGGAGCTCGTCTCGCCGATCGACGGCGAGGTCATCGAGACCAACTCGGCGTTGGCTCGCAACCCACACCTCGCCACCGAGGATCCCTACGGTCGCGGCTGGATCATGAAGCTGCGGTCTGCCGACCTCGGCCGCAACCTGCGCAACCTGTTGACCGGCTCCACCGCCCGCAGGTGGACCGAGGATTCGCGCGAGCGCATGGAGCACCAGCTCATGGCGCTGTCGGGATCGGTGCTGACCGACGGCGGCCGTCCGGTGGCCGACTTCGCCGCCCACCTGGACGACGAAGACTGGCAGCGTCTGGTCGGCGAGTTCCTGCTGACCTGACCGCCAAAGAAAAGAATCGCGAAGCTTTCAACCCATTGCGGTACCGAGGGGCGCGCCCGGCGCGCCCCCGGAAAGGAGAGGGATCATGAACGACGAGGCGAATGCTCTTCTCGTCGACATATCCATGTGTGTC
>JASFRZ010000089.1:0-13358 GCA_050114655.1 Acidobacteriota bacterium | reverse complement strand
GCGGCGCTGCCCACCTCGACGTCGCCGCCGGTCACCCGCGTGCTCGACAGCAGCGTCGGGTCGATGGTGTAGAAGCTCACGTTGGCCGCGTTGGCGGCACGGTTGAGGCGCTGCTGCGCCTCGCGGATGCGGGCGTCGGGCGAGTAGACGTCGAAGCCGGTGCTGGCCAGCCCCTCGTCGACCGCCGCCGGCTCGCCCGCCGGGACGTCGGCGAAGCGCGGATCGAAGGCGATCATGGCGGAGTACGGCCCACCCTGCATCAGTTTCACGCCGGTCGATACCCATACCACCGCGGTGCGCCCCGAGCGGGTCCACAGCGCGTCGGCCAGGTTGGTGAGCAGCTCGTAGGTGGCGAGCGAGCGGTTGCGCTCCTCGACCTCGAAGCCGCGCGCCTTGGCGGCGGCGAGCTGGCGCGCCAGGTCCTCGGTGCGGGTGGCGGTCGAGGTGGTCAGGTCGTTGGCCAGCTCGTTCAGGCGCTGGTGCATCGAGGTACCGTAGAACGGCGCCTCGCGCACCGCCTCGGCGGCGCCGCGGATGGCATCGACGTCGGTGGTGAGCGGCGCCAGCTCCTCGACGCGGCCGTAGTTGGTGAACATGTACACGGCGCGCGGCACCTGCGGGACGTCGGTCTGCGCGAGGATCTTCTCCCAGGCGTCGCCGAAGCGCGCCTTGGCCTGCTGGTCGAGGCTCGGCGCGTCGATGAGGAAGATCACGGCACCGAGCTCGCTGGCGGGGTTGCCCGCCGGAGTGTCTCCGCGAACGTCGGTGGCGGCCGGCGTCGCCGCGCCGGTGGGCGCTTCCGTGGCCGGTGTGCCGCCGACGGGACGTGAGGACACGCGCCCGGCCGGGATGTCGACGAGCTGTACGTCGAGGATCTGCTGCGGCTCGCCGTCCTCACGGACGACGAAATCCTCCGGCCGCAGGTCGGTGACGAAGGCGCCGTTGTCATCGGTGACGATGACGTCCACGCGGACGCGCGAGACCGTGGCCCCGAACCGCTGCGGCGCCTGTGCCGACGCCGCGGCAGCGGTCACCAGGATCACCGCCAGCGCGGTGCCCCATCGACGCCTCCAGCGGGGATGGTGCGCATCGAAGCTCATAACCGGATCTCCAGGGCGCGGCCGTCGAAGGTGATCTCGCGCGTCTCCTGGCTCGGCGCGACGCGCACGCGGAAGGTGCGCGGCATCGGCGCACGCGGCTGTGAGCCGTCGGCGAGGCGCATCGTCAGCATACCGGTGCTCTCGCTCCACGACATCAGGATGCGCATCCAGTCACCGCGCTGATAGCCGAGTGAGGCGCCGTCGTCCTCGTACAGGCTCGCCGCGCCGTCAGCGCCCGGGTAGATCACCAGCTCGATGGGCTCATCGGACGGCTCGGAGGTGTACTGCTTGACCGGGCCGAACGGGATGATCGCGCCGGCGCGCACGTACAGCGGCGTGGTGGCGAGATCGACGGTGCGGCTGACGGTGCGGCCGCCGTCGGTCACCGCCTCGGTCCAGAAGTCGTGCCAGCGGCCCGCGGGCAGGTAGACCGAGCGTGTCGTCGCGCCCTGCTCGACGACCGGTGCCACCAGGATGTCGCGCCCCCACAGGAACTGGTCGCCGGTGGCGGCGGCGATGTCGTCGTCGGGGTAGTGGAGCCACAGCGAGCGCATGATCGGCAGGCCGGTGTCGTGGCCGTCGCGCACCGCGGTGTACAGGTACGGCAGCAGCCGGTAGCGCAGCTCGAGGTACTGCCGGCAGATCGGCTCGACCTCCGGGTTGCTCAGCTCCGCGAGGTCGGGGTTGCCGGCCCCGCCACGGTAGTTGGCGATCTCGTCGTGGCCCAGCTCGCCGGTGTTCCAGCCCCACGGCAGGCGCAGGTGCCAGGTGCGGCCGTGGGCGCGGAACAGCGGGCAGAAGGCGCCGAACTGGAACCAGCGCAGGTGCAGCTCGCCAGTGTACTCGGGGGTGGGCACGAAGCCGCCGATGTCGGTGCCCCAGTAGGTGATGCCCGACAGGCCGGTGTTGACCGCGTCGGGTACGTGCGTGGCCAGCGTCTCCCAGGTGGTGTATACGTCGCCCGACCACAGGAAGGAGGCGTAGCGCGACATGCCGGCGTAGCCGTTGCGGTGCAGCGCAAACACGCGCTGATCGGGCGCCCACATCTGCTGACCCTCCCAGTACATGCGGTTGCGCGCCAGGCGCGACTCCGCGTCGAGGCCGTCGCCCTGGTCGGGCCACCAGCCGTCCACCCCCTGCTCGAAAACCTCGCGGTGGATGGGCCAGTAGCAGCCCACCTGCTGCTCGTCGGGCCAGTCGCGCCCCGAGCCGGTCTCGCCCGGGCCGGGCGGATCGGGGCAGGGGTCGTGCACCGTGCCGGTGAGGCGGCGCCCCTCCAGCACCACGTGCACCACCACCTTGAAGTGCATCTCGTGCAGGCGCTCGATCATCGCCTCGGGCTCGGGAAACACCTCGGGATTCCAGGCGAACTCGCCGTTGTTCGTGTTCCAGCCCGACGGGGTGAAGCCGGTGCCGAGATAGATCAGCGCGTCACACGGCAGCTCCTTCTCACGGAAGGTCTCGGCGACCCACATCACCTCTTCGGGGCCGGACAGCGTGCGGTGCGACTGCAGGTAGCCGAACGACCACAGCGGGGGCAGCTCGGGGTGACCGGTCAGGCGAGCCCACTCGCCCATGATCTCGGCGGGCTCGTCGGCCGCCACCAGGAAGACGTCGAGCGGCAGCGGCGGGCCCTCTTCCGGAGGGTCGAAACGGCCGCGCGCGCCGCTGAGGTCGAAGGTGCCGAGCGGCTGGTGGATGTACAGTGCCCAGCCCTCGGTGCTGAGCAGCCACTGGATCGGCACCACGCCGCCGTGGGTGCGCAGCTGATAGCCGCCCTGCCCGCTACGCATGCGGTAGCTCTCGCCGCGGCGATCGAACTGCGGGCCACCCTCGCCGAGGCCGAGCAGCGGGCGATCGCCGAGCGGGAACGACAGCGCTCCGCTGTCGGGATCGACCTCGAGCGTGATCGGCCACGAGGCCGCCGTTTCGTTGTCGCCGCGCGAGATGCGCACGGTCAGCGGGTCGTTGTCGACGGTAACGGCGAAGTCGCCCACCGTGGTCGTACCGCCGGGCGGGCGCATGCGCCGCTGCGGTGCGAACGACGGGTCGACCAGCGCGCCGTCGTGGGTGACTTGATCGGCGTCGGTGGTGCCTGCGGGCAGCACGGTGAGGCGCAGGGTGGCCGGACTGACCTCGCTCACCGCCACCTCCACGTCGCGGCCGGCGACCTGCGCGCCGCCGCGCCAGATCGCCGACGGGCGCAGCGCGGGGATGCCTGCGAGGGTCAGGCCGGCGCCGGCGGAGCTCATGCGTTGCAGGGCTTCGCGGCGCGTCATGCGATCACTCATGGAATCTCCCGGCGTGGCGATATGACTGAGGTTCAGCGGATCTCCAGCGGCGCGCGCAGCGTGGTCTCGTTGCGCGTCGTGAAGTCCAGGATGACCAGCTCGATAATGTACCTGCCCGGCGTCAAGCCGCGCGGCAGCGCGATCGTCGCACGGTGCACGTTGTCGACGTAGCGCGGCAGCGCTTCGCCGTCGACCTCGGCCCACGGCTCGTCGTTGTCGACGTGGCCCTGGTTGTCGAAGCGCAACACGCGGACGCTGCCCACCGGCGAGGCGCCGCCGTAGACCTCGGCAAAGGCCACCAGGTTGCTGCCGATGGGGGCGCGGCCGCTGACCAGCGGCTGGGTCACCCCGTCGGCGTCGACCCTGCCGAGCATCAGATCGGAGGTGCGCCACCCGACCTGGTGCTCGGGGATCTCGACGTCGAGCTGGGTAGCGCCGATATGGCCGGTGGCGGGATCGAGCACGGCGATGCGGAAGTCGTAGCGGCCGGGGTCGAGCTGGCGCCAGCGGTGATCGAAGAACACGAAGGGTCCGGGATCCTCGCCGTACACGACCTCCTCGACGCGGCGCAGCACCTCCTGGTCGGAGCGCCAGACGGTGCGCTGCTGGTCGTCGAGTGCGACATAGGCGACGCGCAACGGCGCGGCGTCGACGCCGCTGGGATCGGGGATCACCGGACTGGCCCCGGAGACCGAGACGGCCAGCTGCACCAGCGTCTCGCCGACGGTGTTCCACTTGCGAAACGCGCTCGCGCTCACATCGAGGCCCTGGGTGGCACCGGGGAGCTGCAACGCGGCGGCGACCGCCTCGTGGCTGCGCTCGGTGGCGCTGAGCGCCAGGTAGCCGCGCCGCTGGCGCACCTCCAGCCCGGGACGCGCTACCCGTACTTCGATGTGGTGGTACTCGCCGTCTTCCGGCGAAGGCGGCGCGTACGCCAGCAGGTAAAAGCGACTGGTGTCCTGCTCGATCTCGGTCAGCGCGCGCGGAAGCTCGCTCCAGTGGATGAAGGCGCGCCCACCGGTCTCGGCAGCAGCCTCTCGCAGGGAGTCACGCATGGCGTCGAGAGAGGACTGCACGCGGTTGGAGTTCATGATGTCGACCATCAGCGGGCTGCGGCCCTCGGCGATTTGCCCCGCGCTGCGCAGCTCGTTGCGCGAGGTGGGATCGAGCGCGTAGATACTGACGTTGGCGCTGTTGGCCGCCTCGTTGAGCGCCTCCTGCGCTTCTACCAGCATCGGCTCGAGCGCGAAGTCGTCGAACTCCTTGCCGATGAATTCCTTGAGCGGGTTGTCGCCGCCGATCGCAGTCGGGCTCAGGTTGAAGAACGAGTCCTCCAGCAGGCCGGCGTCGACCGCGTCCATCAGTGCCGCGGTGTAGGGCCCACCCTGGGTCAGCTTGACCCCCGCCGAGACCCATACCAGCGCCTTGCGGCCGGGGCGCGACGACAGGGCGCGGGCGAACTGCGTGAGGTGCTGGAGAGATTCGTAGCTGCGCAGCGTTTCCTCGTTCTCGAGTGAGTCGACCTGCATGCCGATGCCGGGCTCGTCGACGAACTCTGCGGCGTGGCGCGCCACCTCCGACAGGCGGCGGGCGATCGAGTTGCCGAAGGCGGACACCTGCTCGAGCTCGTCGGCGGCGTGACGGAGCTGCGCGACGTCGGTGGTGAAGGGGACGATCTGCCGCAGCCGCCGGTCGGAGTCGATGACATAGGCAGCGCGCGGGACTTCCAGGCTCTCCGTGCTGTCGATGACCTCCCGCCAGGCGTCGACGAAGCGCGCCTTGTTGGTGGTATCGATCGAGGTGCCGTCGAGCAGAAAGATGATGGCGCCGAAATCGCTTGCGGTGTGCGCCGCGTCCTCCTCGAACAGGATGAGGTCCTCCGGCGTGGTGGCAACCTCTTCCTCGGCGCGTTGCACCAGACCGCGTCGCAGGTCGACGAGTTGCAGATCGAGCAGCTCCTGCTCGTCGCCATCTTCGAACACGCGGAAGTCTTCAGGCTGCAGATCGTCGATGAAGCGCCCGTCCTGATCGGTGACGATCACGTCGACGCGCACCAGATCGATGGCGCCACGGAATACCGGACGCTGATCCTGCGCCGCGCCGAGAGCCGGCGACAGCACGATAGCGACGGCGACGACGAGTACCAGGCGCCGCATATTCGCTCCCCGGGGAAAAGAATGGCTGACCCAGCTGACTATAAGTCTGAAGCTGACCGCCCTCAATGGGTAGCCCCGTGCCAGCCTGGGAGTCATGCTGACCACGAGCGAGCGTCGATCCGGGCAAGGGCCCTCGTTGCCTCCGCGCTCTATCGCGGGCGCCGCAGCCACACCGCCATCTCGCCCGGACCGCGGTTGGACCAGGCGAAGTAGGGCACCGCGACGATTTGCCGCGCCCCGCCGCCCGCTTCTCCAGGGGCCAGCGCCCGCGCGGTGACGCGCATGACGCCACCGAGCAGGTCGGGAGCCCAGGTTGCTTGCAGCTCCGGCTCCTCGGCGAGGGTGTAGCCGATTGCGCGACCGCCGTTATCGACGCCCTCGACGGCGTACAGCAACGGGCCGCGCTCGAGCGCGACGGCGCCCACGTCGGCCTCGACCGCCGGATCGCTGACCACGCGACGGACCGGCATGGGTAACTCCAGTTCGACGCTATCGCCGGGGCTCCAGGTGCGCTCGATCACTGCGAAGCCGGCATCGAGCCGCAGCGGCACCGGCTCACCGTTGACGCGCAGCGCGATCTCGGGCTGCAGGCCGTCGTCGTAGCGGTACAGGTCCGAGGGCACCGGGCGGTTGCGGGCCCAGCCGGGGATGCGCAAGCGCAGCGTAATGGGGGCATCGCGTAGCGGCTCGACGCTCAGGCGCACGCCGCCGCTCCACGGGTAGTCGGTTTCCTGCGCCAGGGTCACCGTTTCGCCGGCGACGCTCAAGGTGGTCTCGGAGGCGACGAAGTTGGCGACGTACACGCTGTCGTCCCGCGTTGCGTATACGTAGCCCGGTACCGCGGGCAGAAAGCGCGTCATGTTTCCCGGGCAGCAGGCCACGCCGAACCACGGCTGGCGTGTCGCCGAGCCTTTGTTGAAGCGTCGCTGCCCGTCGGAGGCGAGTGGATTGGGGTAGAAAAAGGTGTCGCCTTCGAGTGACACGCCGGCGACCAGGCCGTTGTAGAGGACGCGCTCGAGCACGTCGAGGTACTCGGCGTCGCCGTGCAGCAGGAATAGCCGCCAGCTCCAGAACACCAGGCCGATCGACGCGCAGGTCTCGGCGTAGGCCTCGGCGTTGGGCAAATCGTAGGCCGCGCCGAAGGCTTCACGACCGGCGCGCCCGCCGACCCCGCCATGCAGGTAGAGCTTGCTGCCCACCACGTCGCGCCACAGCGCGTCGACCGCTGCCAGGTAATCGGGATCCCCCTGAATTGCCGCGATGTCGGCCATGCCGGAGTACATGTACATGGCGCGCACCGCGTGGCCCACGGCTTCGGTCTGTTCGAGCACCGGCACGTGCGCCTGGATCTGCACCGGGTCGTTGTAGATCGCGAAGCGGTTGCCCTCGGGATACTGCGTCAGCTCGAGGTCGCGGCCGCGCTGGTCGAGGAAATAGCGTGCGAGCTCCAGATACTTGTCGTCGCCGGTGACGCGATAGAGCTTCACCAGCCCCATCTCGATGACCTGGTGGCCGGGCGCGGCGTGCTGCTTGTCCGGGCCGAAGGTGGCCGCCACCAGGTCGGCGTTCCTGATCGCCACGTCCAACAACGTGCGCTTGCCGGTCGCCTGGTAGTGCGCCACCGCGGCTTCGTACAGGTGCCCCGCGTTGTACAACTCGTGGCTCACCGCCAGGTTCGACCAGCGGGTGTCCCCGATACCCGGCTGCGGTGTGTCGGGATCGACGGTGCGTGGGGTGAACAGGTAGCCGTCGTCCTCCTGCGCGGCGGCGATGATCGCGATGAGCTCGTCGAGCTGTGCCTCGAGCTCGGGATCGGAGTGTACCTGCAGCGAGTACGCCGCGCCCTCGAGCACCTTGTAAACGTCAGTGTCGTTGTAACGCTCACCCTCGTACTCGCCCTCCATCAGCCCGGCGGCCTTGCGGAAGTTGTCGACCCGCTCGGTGTCCTCGTTCTGCTGCAGGGCGAAGGGGATGGTGACCTCGCGGTTGGTCTCGATGCGTTGCAGCCAGAAACCGTCGTCGAGGGTCACCTCGGTGAACGGCACCGGAGTGATCGGATAGTCGAGCCCGTCGGCAGGGCCGGCGGCCGCGCCGAGCAGCTCGACGTCGTCTTCGGCCGCGTCCCTCCACGGCCACTGAACGACGAAATACAGATAGCCGCCGATGAGAAACAGTAGAAACAGGACAACCGTCAGCTTCAGCCAGAAGCTCCATCTCGTATCACCGGACATGACGCTGATCTTACCGCTAGACTGCGCGGTATGAGACGGAGAGAATTCGACGAGGGCGGGGAGATCGCGGCGGACACCCGGCCCGGCCCGGAGCTGCGCATGTCGCGTCGCGGGCTGGCCCGCCGCCTGCTCACCGGGGCGGTGGGGATCATGTCGGCAGCGAGCTTTTCTCCCGCCAGGGCGTGGGGCGGCGCGCGCGCGGCGACGGCGAAGCGCGGTTCTTTCGAGCCCGGAACGCAGACGCCGCGCTCCGGCAACCCGATCCTGCCGGGTTGGTACGCCGATCCCGAGGCGCACGTTTTCGACGGGCGCTACTGGATCTATCCGACATACTCGGCGCCGTATGACGAGCAGCTCTTCATGGACGCCTTCTCGTCGTCCGACCTGGTCACCTGGGACAAGCATCCGCGCGCACTCGATGCGGCGCGTATCTCGTGGGCGCGGCGCGCGTTGTGGGCGCCGTCGATCGTCGAGAAGGACGGCGCCTACTATCTCTTCTTCAGCGCCAACGACATCCAGAGCGACGACGAGTTCGGCGGGTTGGGGGTGGCGCGCGCCTCACGACCGGAAGGCCCCTTCGACGATCTGCTCGGCCGCCCGCTCATCGATCGCTTCCACAACGGCGCCCAGCCCATCGACCCCAACGTGTTCCGCGATGCCGACGGCACCCACTACCTGATCTACGGCGGCTGGCGCCACTGCAACATCGCGCGGCTCGAGGACGACTTCAGCGGCTTCGTGCCCTTCGCCGACGGAACCACCTTCCGCGAGATCACGCCGGACGGTTATGTCGAGGGTTCGTTCATGCTGCTGAAGGACGGTCGCTACTACTTCATGTGGTCGGAGGGCGGCTGGACCGGGCCGAACTACGCCGTCGCTTACGCCGTGGCCGACTCACCGCTCGGGCCGTTCGAGCGCGTCGGCCGCATCCTGCAGCAGGATCCCGCGGTGGCTACCGGCGCCGGCCACCACTCGGTGTTGCACGCTTCCGGCGCGGAGCGTTGGTACATCGTGTACCACCGCCGGCCGCTGGGAGAGACCGACCGCAACCACCGGGTGGTGTGCGTCGACGAAATGCGCTTCGACGACGAAGGGTTGATCGAGCCGGTGCGGATCACCTTCGAGGGTGTCGAACGTGATGCGCTCGTCCCTGGTCAGGGTCGAGGTCGCGAAACGCCGACGGCAGGCCGGCGCCGGGCCTGAAACGAAGAGCGGCGGGGTTTGCACCCCGCCGCCCGGACTGCGTTGTCGTCGGAGCTACTGCTCCTGCTTCTCGTTGGTCACCAGCCGGTCGAGCAGCCAGGTGGTGCCGTCGGTCTGAGTGCCGGCCTGCCGCACGTCGCTCATGCGGGCCTGCACGAGAAAGTTGCTGATGCCGCCTTCGAGTAGCCCGGCCGCTGAGCCGACGTTGTAGTAGATGCCCACCCAGGCGTCGTCATCGAGGCCGGTCATGGTGGGGCCGTAGGTCGCCAGAATCGCGGCCGTCTGCTCCTTCAGATCGGCGAGGTGCTGGGCATAGAACTCGCGCTGCTCCTCGGTGCTCTGCTCGATCTTCTCGCGCAGGGGTTGTACGTCGACGCTGCCGGAAGAACGGCTCTCGGCGATCGCCGCGACGACCTGCGTGGCGAAGTTGAGCCGCGCGGTCTTGCGGAACAGCACGCCGTAGCCGGGCACGTACTGGTAGGAGGAGTCGCCGCCGAAGTAACGTACCGACTCGGTGCTGTAGCTCCAGGTGTTGCCCGAGTCTTCACCCTGCAGCGAGCCGTCGATGATTTCGGCCATGATCTTCAGCTCGGTGCGCAAGGACTCGGACACGCCGGCGCCGCCTTTGGACATCTCGACGGCGGACATGTTGTCATCCGGGCTGGCGCCGGTGAGCTGGCCGCGCCGCGCGGTCACCGTGACGATCTCCTCCTCGCCGCCGCCGAAGTCGGCGATGAAGGTGATCGATTCGTCCGCGGCGGCGCGCTTGAGCGTGCTGCCGTAGCGCGCCACGACCTCACGGAGTGCCTGGGCGAGCACACCGCGGTACTCCGCCGACCACTGCTCCCACGCTTCCTGCTGCTGCTGGAGCTGCTCGCGGCGATCCTGCAGAGCTTTTTCGGCGTCGCCGGCGGCGCGCGCCTCGTCGGCCTGCGCGCTTGCGGCGGCGCGCTGCGCTTCGTTCTGCAGCACCTCGAGCTCGGCCAGGCGCGACAGCGTCACACCCGAAGTGAACAAAGAGTTGCCGCCGCGCCCCACCTGCCACCTCACCGTGAACAGATAGCCGTAACCCTGCATGTAGAAGCCGGTCACGTCGCGACCGCCGATGCTGACCACGCGGCCGCGCGCGCGCGGTACTGCCACCACCCTGGTCTCGTCGCCGCCGAAGCCATAGAGAACTGCGTTGGAGGAATCGGCGCTGCTGTCCTGCAGCACCTCCGGCAGCTCCGGTGCCTCGACCTCTCCCAGCGCGGTGCTCACGATGCGCTGCATGATGCGGATGTCCTGCGGCACCTGCGGGCTCTCCCTCGCGCTCCAGACAGCCTGAGGCGCGATGCTGCCGTAGACGTAGTAGCCCTCGCTCGGGCGCGGTGCCGGCTGCTGCGCTGCGGCCGGTGTCTGGCTCACGGTCGGCGCCGGCACGATGACCCCTGCCGGGCCTGCGGGTGGAGCTGCCGGTGGCGCCTGGCCCTGCGCGACAGCCACGCTCAGCGAGAGAGCGAAGGCCAGCGCGGTGAACATCGCCGTGGCTGCCGCGCGACGGTTGTTTCGAGTCCTGTTCTTCATTTCGTTCACTCCTCGTTGCTCGGCTCCCGCTGCGTCAGCGAGGCCAGGATCGAGTTCATTCGTTGCAGTTCCGATCCGGTAATGACGCTGAGATCATCGATGGCCGAGAACACCAGCCCGAGATCGTTCTCGTGCTGCGATTCGACGTCGGTGAACGCGGCATCGACCACGTTGCGTAGCTGCTGGCTCATCGCCACCCCCTGCTGTTCCATGCGCTCGTCGATCGCCGCCATCAGCAGCCGGCGCTCGTCGTCGCTACGGGCCTGGAACAGCTCCTCGAGGTAGGAGACGGTCTGGGCCAGGCTCTGCTGGAATTCTTCCCTGCTCACCGGGGCCGAGGCGGCGTTCATCGTCTGCCCGCCGCCGAAGCCGATGTGCACCTTGCCGTCGGGTGCCACGCGCACGTCGAGCAGGGCGACCGAAACGGCCAGTACCAGCACCACCGCTGCCGCGGCGACAGCCGGCTTCACGAACGTCGACGCGCGTAGCTGACCGCCGAACTCGTCCACCCGGCTGCGCAGCCGAGCCCACAGGCCCTGCGGCTCGTTGACGTAGACCATGCGCGGGGCGTTGACCACGTTGGGCCAGGCCGACAGCAGGTCCTTCATCGAGATGAGGCTGTCGAGCTCGGCGCGGCAGTCGGCACAGGTGGCCAGGTGGGCGCGCAGTTCGACCATCTCGGCGGTCTCACCGTCTTCGTAGAGCAGGCTGACGAGCTGCTCCTCCCCGTACTTGCACGCGCTGTTCATTGCATTCCCCCGGATCCCGGTCCCATGACGCCGCTTCGCTCGAGCTGCTCGCGCATGGTGCGCAGGCCGCGGTAGAGACGGGCTTTCACCGTCCCTTCCGGTATCTCGAGCACCTCGGCGATCTCACGGAACGTCAACGTCTGGTACTCCTTCATCAGAATCACGACCCGTTGCTCCTCCGGCAGCCCGGCGAGCAGGCGCCGCACCATCTCTTCGCGGTCTGCGGCGGCCATCGCCTCGTCCGATCGGGGCGCATCGTCGGCGATGCTGTCCTTGACGTAGACCCGATCACCCGAGGAGGTCGTGTAGTAGTCGTGCAGTGAAACCATCGGCAGCTTCTTCTTGCGGAAGTGGTCCTTGCAGAGGTTCACCGCGATGCGGTAGAGCCAGGTCGAGAACGCCCCGCGATGCTCGTACGTTCGGATCGAGCGCAGCACGCGGATAAAGGTCTCCTGGACCATGTCCTGGGCGAGCTGCGCGTCGCCGATGTACTTGTAGGTGAAGTTGAACAGCGGCTTCTCCCAGCGCCAAACCAGCAGGTTGAAGGCCGTCTGGTCACCTTCCTTACAGGCCTGGACGAGGCTTGCTTCCTGGGGGCTGCCGCCCTCCATCCCTCTGACGTCGGCCTCGGTGAGCGTCGCTTCCATTGTTTTCCCTGGATCTGAGCCGAAAACTCGCTATTTCTCCCTCTGCTGTACTCTAACGAGCCGGTTGGGGAATAGTTGTTGCCGCCCGCTGGTTTCCTGTGCAGGGCGTTGCGGTGCAACGAGGGGGAAATCGGGCGCCGGGACCGCCAACGCGAGGCTTTGGGGGCCGATTCGGTCCCTTCAGCGGCCGCGGCCGCCGGCCTCCCAGGGCATCAGGCCGTCGTAGAACACCGCGTTGGGGTCGTCGGGATCGACATAGCGCCAGCGCACGGCATCGGCGTAGAGGGTGCCGTCGGCGATGTCGGATAGCTCGACGCGTGCCTCACTGCCGGTTTCGAACGGGAATGTGCCGAGAGAGTTCCAGCCCGGCTGGAGCTGGTCGGCGTCGATGGTCAGGGAGGTCTCGCCGCCGGCGTGGAAGAGCGTGATCCGGAAGGTGTCGGCGGCGCGCCAGCGAATGAAGCGGTTGTCGAGCCGCTCGGGCAGCCAGTAGTAGGCGACGTCGTAGGTGCCGGCGTGCGGCAACTCGGTGCGCCAGATCGCCGGCTGTGCGCCGTCGCCGGGGTACTTGTAGCGGAAGTTGGTCTCGTAGCGGCCGAAGGCGTAGCTGTTGTACATCACGCGCCAGTTGTCGCCGCGCAACCCGGGTCTCAGGTAGCGGCGCACGCGCCGAATCGGCATCGAGAATCCCTCGTCCTCGTTGTCCACGACGACCTCGGTGAAGGCGGCGTCACCGGCAGGGACCAGGCGCACCCAGGTCTCGGCCGGCCCGGGTGTGATCTCTTCCGGCACCCGCAGGGGCACGCCGAGCTGGCGGCGGTTCTTGGCCAGAAACGGCTCGATGTTGACGCGGTGCGGGCGCTCGCTCAGCAGCATCGAGATCTCGAGCTCCTCGCCGCCGTCGATCTGCACGTTGCGCGACACCCGGTCGTCGTCGCCGATGAGCTGCACCTGAACGAGCCCGCGCCCCGGCTCGCCGTTGCGCACCCGTACGATGGTCTGGTAGACAACGGCGCCGAAGTCGGCCTCCCGTTTCAGCGTCGTCGTGCGTGTGATCGTGTAGCCGGGCACCTGGGTGCCGTTCACCCAGTCGCGGATGAGGCTCTCGAGGCCCGCGTCGGCGGTGGTCTGGTCGTTTGCCCCGGGCACCACGGCGCGCTCGAAGTCGTCGAACGAGACCTCGGCGTACGCGCTCGACGTTCCGAATGCTTCGATGGCACCGACGAAGGCGCCCGACCCGACCACCGCCTCGACGACGCGGAACAACGTCAACGACTTGGTATCGAGCACCGCGCGGTACAGATCGGGGTTGGCGCCGGCGTCGAGGTCGGCGAGCGAGTCGCGCTGCATGGCGGAGAGCTGTGCATCCCACGACACCCCCCGGGTGTTGCCGATCGAGCGCTCACGCGAGATGG
>JASFRZ010000088.1:0-13368 GCA_050114655.1 Acidobacteriota bacterium | reverse complement strand
TCGGTGCCCTCGTGCACCACCTGGTCGTAGGTGCGCTTGCCCTGGCGCGTGTACCGCACTCCCCGGACCGCTCCCGTGGGGACGTTGACGTTGAGCAGGATGTCGTCGGACGGCAGGCCGTCGGCGAGCACCCGCGTGGCGAGCTCGCGCGCCACGGCGCCGGCGTTGTCGAAATCGAAGCGTCCGCGCTGCGCGCCGCGCGGCACCTCGGCATTGCCCTCCTGGGAAACGGCGAACGAGGGGACCCCGAGGATGGTGCCCTCGATGGCGGCGGCGATGGTGCCCGAGTAGGTCACGTCGTCGCCGACGTTGACCCCGTGGTTGATCCCCGAAACGATCAGGTCGGGCTTGCGCTCCAGCACGTGCACCGCGCCGAGGTAGACACAGTCGGCCGGCGTGCCGTCGACCGAGAAGACCCCGTCTTCGACCTCGCGGATGCGCAGCGGGGCGTGCAGCGTCAGCGCGTGCGATGCGGCCGAGCGCTCGCGGTCGGGCGCCACCATCACGACCTCGCCGAGCGGACGCAGGGCGGCGGCCAGCGCGCCGATCCCCTCGGCGTGCACACCATCGTCGTTGCAAACGAGAATCAACGGCATGGGACAGAAAAAAAGCCCGACATGGGGGCTGGAGCCCGGTGCCTGGGCGCGGCACCACGCAGGAAAAATGGTCGGGACGACTGGATTCGAACCAGCGACCCCTAGTCCCCCAGACTAGTGCGCTACCGGACTGCGCCACGTCCCGACCGGGAATCGTCAAAAAACGGGCCGCGCAAGCGTTCTGAAGGGGTTTTCGCGGCCCGCGCTACAGCTTGTCACCGCCTCCGGGCGGGGTCAAGATCGCCCGCTGGGTCCTCGTTGAGCAGATCCTGCAGCGAGGGCGACGGGCGGAACGAGATGGCCCGATGCGCGTCGATGATCAACGTACCCCCGGTCGCCGGGTTGATGCCCTGCCGCGGCGCGCGCTCGACCACCTGGAAGGTGCCGAAGTTGGTGATCATCACCTTCTCGCCGCGCGCCAGGCGGTCCTTGACCGCGGTGAAGATGAGGTCCACCACGCTGACCGCCTCCGAGATCGAGATGCTCGGCTCGGCCTCGTGGATGGCCCGTGCAATGTCACGCTTGGTCAGGCTCATAGTGCGCGTCGAAGGCTGCCGGGAAGCGCCCTTCTGAAGGGATTTCGCTTGTGTTCATTGTAGGTTACGCGGAGCCCGATCGACACCCCGAATCAGCGTCGGCCGGCCCCGCCGCGCCTGGAGCGCTTGAGCTTGACGATCAGCGGTGTGCCATCGAAGTCGAACGACTCGCGCAAACGATTCTCCAGGTAGCGGGCATAATCGTCCCGCCCCGCCCCGCGGCCGCCGGCGAACGCGACGAAGCGCGGCGGGTTGACGCCGACCTGGGTGAGGTACTTCGGCGACGCGCCGCCGGTCCCCCCCGCCGGCGCGTGGCGCCCGACCATGTTCTCGAAGGCGGCGTTGAGATCGGCGGTGGGCACGCGGCGCGCCCGCGCTGCGGCGACCTCGTCGACCAGCGGCAGCAGCGTATCGATCCCGGTGCCCGCGATTGCCGAGGTGATGGCAACGCGCGCATAGCGCATGCGCCCGAGCCGCTCGCGCATGTAGTCGGCCACCTGGTGGCGCATCTGCGCCTCGCTCTCGGAGACCGTGTCCCACTTGTTGACCACCACGATCAGGCCGACGCCGAGCTCGTCGGCCTCGGCGGCGACGTGCAGGTCCTGGCGCGTCACGCCCTCCTGGGCGTCGATCACCAGCAGCGCGACATCGGCCTTCGTGAGGCGGCGGCGCGCCATCGCGACGCTGGCGATCTCGGCGTGGGTGTCGACGCGGGCGCGCTTGCGGATACCGGCGGTATCGATCAGCAGGTAACGCCCGCCGTCGTGCTCCAGCAGGGTGTCGATGGCGTCCCGGGTAGTGCCCGGCATGTCCGAGACGATCACCCGCTCGGCGCCGAGCAGCGCGTTGACCAGCGACGACTTGCCCACGTTGGGGCGGCCGACGACCGCCACCCGCACCAGCGGATCCTCCTCGGGCTCGTCGCCCGGACGCGCCGGCAGCAGCGCCACCACCGTGTCGAGCAGGTCGGCGACGCCGTCACCTTGCTCCGCCGACATCGGGAACATCAGCTCGATGCCGAGCTCGTGGAAGGCGAGCTGCAGCTCGGCGGCGGCGTCTCGCTTGTCGCACTTGTTGATCGCCAGCAGCGGCGTGACGCCGCGGCGGCGTAGCTGCGCGGCGATCTCGCGGTCGACCGGCAGCAGGCCTTCGCGCCCGTCGACCACCAGCACCGCGACGTCGGCGACGTCGACCGCGACCATCACCTGCTCCTCGACCTGCCGCAGGAGCTCTTCGGTGCTGCCCTGCTCGATGCCGCCGGTGTCGATCAGCAGGAAGTGCGCACCGTTCCAGTCGGCCTCGGCGGAATGGCGGTCGCGCGTCATGCCGTACTCGCTGCCGACGATCGCCTCGCGACGGCCGACGATACGGTTGAACAGCGTGGACTTGCCCACGTTGGGACGGCCTACGATGGCCACTTGCGGCAGGCTGGAAGCCGGTGACGAGGCGCTCACGGTACCGGTGGAAGGTGGCTGGGAGGTGGGAAGGAAACCCTTGCGGTGCCCGGACGAATCACCGTAACGTCATGATAACACGGTAGTTATAGTTGACACTCTGAACAGTCGATCTCTATAATCCGGCCCTTTCGAGGCACGTCGATACGGCACCTGCATGATCAAAGCGGACCTGGTGGAAATCATCGCGCGCGAGGCCGGTATCACCAAGGTGAGCGCCGAAGCGGCGGTCGACTCGATCATCGCCGCCCTCAAGGACGCGCTGGCGCGCGGCGAGCGCATCGAGTTGCGCGGTTTCGGCGTGTTCGAGGTCAAGCCACGCAAGCGCGGCGTCGGCCGCAACCCGCGCACCGGTGAAGAGGTCGACATCCCCGCCGGGCGCACCACGCGCTTTCGCCCCGGCAAGGCGCTCTGCGACCTGAGCTGACGCGGCTCGCCTGCTACTATCAAGTGCAGTCTTCGTCGCTCCCTTGATCATCCGCAACCACGAGCCGTAATCCACGTGTCCGACGAGCGCGAGCCCTATCGCTGGCCCGACGAGCGGCCTACTGACCGCCCGTTGCCGGAGCCGCCATCTGATCCCGCCGAACCGGCAGAGCGACCGTTTCCGGAACCACGTCGCGAGCCCGTCGAGTCGCCCGATCCCTGGCAGGCGCCCTCCGTTTCCCACACGCCCGAGCCGCCGCCCGCGCCATCGATCCGCTTCCAGTACGCCCCGCCCCCGACCCCTCCGCCGGAGCCTGCGGTCTACAAGCCACGCATCGGCGGCAACGTGCTGCTGTTCATCCTGACCTTGTGCAGCAGCATCTACTGGGGTTTCCTCCAGTATCAGAGCTTCTACGCTCAGGATCTGCGCGGCATCTACACCGCCAACCCGCTGCGCGCTCCCGAGGCGTTCCTCGGCGGTCTGCCTTTCGGCATCGCCGTCATCGCCGTGCTGCTGGCGCATGAGATGGGCCACTACCTGGCGTGCCGCCACTACGGCATTGCCGCCACCCTCCCCTACTTCCTGCCGCTGCCGCCGCCCAACGTCTTCCCCACCCTGCTGCCGGGCACGATGGGCGCGGTCATCCGCATCAAGGGCGCGATCACCAGCCGTCGCGCGCTGTTCGACATCGCCGTCGCCGGCCCCATCGCCGGCTGGGTCACCGCGCTGCCGATCCTCGCCTACGGGCTGTCGCAGTCGCGCGTCATGGAACAAGTGGAGATCCAGAGCAACGGCTTCTATCTGACGCTCGGCGAGCCGGTCATCTGGCCCTGGTTCAGCAACCTCTTCGGCCCCCACGTCGGGCCGAGCCAGGACCTGGTGATGCACCCGCTGGCGTTCGTCGGCTGGTTCGCCCTGCTGATCACCTCGATGAACCTGCTGCCGGTCGGCCAACTCGATGGCGGCCACCTGATGTACACGCTGGTGCCCCGGTGGCACCGTCCGCTGTCCTACGGCGTGCTGGCGTTCATGATCTACGCCGGCTTCCGTTACTTCATCGGCTGGCTGGTGTTCGCCGCGGTCGTTTCGCTGCTGTTTCTGGTCGGCGGCATGCGGCACCCGCGCCCGATCAAGTACGACCAGCCCCTCGGCACCGCGCGCACCCTGCTGATGCTGCTGGCGCTGGCGATCTTCATCACCTCGTTCATGCTGGTGCCGGTGACGCTGCCGCGGATTGTGGGGCGGTTCTAGGCGATCTCGGCCACCGTGTGAAGAGGAGGCCGGGGGAAGCGTCGCCGGTTTCGTGAACGCGGGATCGTCGTCATTGAGCGCGATCAGAACCGCTGACCGAACCATCATCGAGGTCAAAGACCAGGACCTGGCTGTACAGCCCCTCCTCCTGGTCCCAGATTCCGACGAGCTGGCCACCATCGGCGGTTACGGACATGGACACGATGCGCTTCTCGAGCTTCAGGGTTTCCACCAGCTCCCCGTCCCAGGAAAAGACATGGACAGTGTCGCTGTATCCTCTCCATTCGTCGTCTCTGCCGGAAAACAACGCATAGACATGCTTGTCTGACGCCGCGACCTGAACGTAGCCCGCCGGCCCGTTGATGGTGATCGGGAAAGGTGTCCGGTCGAGATACGTCGGTTGAACTTCCTGCGGGCCGCCGGTTTCGACCAGCAAGGATCCCTCGTCGTCGTATATCTGCAGCCGGTTCGCGGCAATATACGCAACCGCCACGCGCGTGCCGTCGGGGCGCACCGCCAGGTGGTTCATGTTGAGGAACCGAAGGGCCGCAGGCGGTTCGTCTTCGATCACGCCCACGCCCGCGGTCCGATCGAGCTCGAGGACCCGTCCGTCGTCCGATACGTCGTAGTATCGCAGGACGTGATCGTCGAAGTATCCGTTGATGACGTAGCGGTTTTCGCCCAGCCAGCAGCCGGTGCCGGTTCTCGCCGCATCGTCGTGAACCGTGTAGCTCAGCGGCTCGAGCGACTCCGTCTCGTACGAGTACGACGTCACCCGATAAGCATCGGAATCGTACACGGAGATGGCTTGGGCGAAGCGCGGGTCCACGTCGATCGAGCTGACATGCACCAGCTCGCCCGGGCCCTGGCCTTTCGGTCCACCCACGTGGACGACCTCACCCGTGGCACTGTCGAGCGCGAGGAGGACATTGTCTCCGCGGAGTGACGAACCGTCGATTAGAAAGACGAGCCCGTCGATCGCGCGCACCGCCACCGGCCTTCCGAACGTGTTCTCGCCGCCGAGCACGCGCGACACCGCGACCTCTCGTTCAGCGCCCGTGAACGCGGCGTTTCCCTGGCTCAACGGCCTCACATGGGGTAGGACCAGTGTCCCTTCGGTTCCGGCCGGTCCCGTCCCGGGGCCACATGCCAGGGCGGCGCCGAGACACACCAGCAGGCTCAGCGCCTGCACAAAACGTCGAGTGCTTTCGCTGCGCAGCGGGATTGCAATCGGCCACCACCGGCGAGATCGGCAGCCACTCACCTAGGAGCCCTGAAGAACGGCCGCGATCTCCTCGTCGTCCAGGACGTGATCCGAGGTCTTGGCGGCCTGCAGCACGGCCGCGACCCTGTCGGGTTCCGGCTCGATGCCGTGCTCGCGCAGCCAGTACTCGACGTTCGACGCGCCGCTCATCGGCCCCACCTCGATCTGCTGGCGGCGGCCGACCATGGCGGCGGGCACGCCGCAGTAGATGCGGTCGGCGAGCCAGTCGTCGCCCTTGCGACGCGCCTTGATGACCGCGGCGGCGTGCACGCCGGTGGCGGTGCGGAAGGCGTCACCGCCGATAACGGGGTAGTTCTGCGGGATCGGCACACCGATCGCCGCCGAGGCGACCTCACAGTACTCGCTGAGCTTGCTCAGGTCGTTGTCGATCCAGCCGAGCAGGCGGCAGTTGACCAGCAACAGATCCATCGGGGTGTTGCCGGTGCGCTCACCGATGCCCAGCGCGGTGCCGTGTACGCGGGCAGCGCCGGCCTGCAGCGCGGCGAGAGAGTTCCACACACCGAGGCCGCGATCCTCGTGGCCGTGCCAGTCGATCAGCACATCCTCGCCGGTATCTGCGACCACCTGCTTGATGAAGGTGATCAGCGCGTGCACCCCCGGCGGGGTCACGTGGCCGACGGTGTCGCACACGCAGATGCGGCGGGCACCGGCCTCGATCGCCGTGGTGTACAGGCGGCGGATGGTCTCCGGCGCGGCACGCGTGGTGTCCTCGGTGACGTACATCACCGGCAGGCCGCGATCAGCGGCGAACTTCACCGCCTTCTCGCTGTGACTCAGCATGGTGTCGAGGTCCCAATCCTCGGCGTACTGGCGGATCGGGCTCGAGCCGATGAAGCACGACGCCTCGATGGCGATGCCGACCTCGTCGGCGACGTCGCAGATCGGCTCGATGTCGGCGATTACCGTACGCGCTGCGCAGTTGGGGAAGATACCCAGCTTGTGGTCGCGGATCTCCTCGGCGAGTCGCTTGACGTCGGCGCGCTGGCGCGCCGAGGCACCCGGGAGCCCGAGGTCGGCGGAGTCGATGCCGAGGTCGCTCATCAGGTGTAGGATGCGCAGCTTCTCCTCGATCTCCGGGTCGCGCGCCGAGGGTGACTGGATGCCGTCGCGCAGCGTCTCGTCGTCGAATGTGACGAGCGACGGACGGGGCTGCTCTTCCTGGTTGTTCCAGTCGAAGACGAGCTCGGATTCGCCCGGAACGCCGGCGTTTTCTGCTTCAGTCATCAACTCGAGTCACCGCCCTTTCCATTCCGCCTTGCGCTTCTCCAGGAACGCGCTCATCCCCTCGCTCTGGTCCTCGGTCGAGAACAGCAGGCCGAAGAGGTGGGCCTCGATCGCCTGACCTTCGTTCATCGTCGCGTTGAGCCCCTGGTTCACCGCCTCCAGAGCGTAACGCATCGCGATGGGCGGCTTGGCGGCGAGCTTGCCGGCAAGCTCGCGTGCTGTCTCCATCAGCTCATCGGCGGTCACCACCTGGTTGACCAGGCCGATTCGCCAGGCTTCCTCGGCGCCGACGTGATCGCCGGTGCAGATGAGCTCGAGCGCCTTGCCCTTACCCACCAGGCGGGCGAGCCGCTGTGTTCCACCATGGCCGGGGATGACGCCGAGGTTGATCTCGGGCAGGCCGATCTTGGCGGTATCGGCGGCCAGACGGATGTGGCACGCCAGGGCCAGCTCGCAGCCGCCCCCGAGTGCGAAACCGTTGATCGCCGCGATCACCGGCTTGGGACACTGCTCGATCTTGTCGAACGTGCTCTGGCCGAGATAGGCGGCGTCGCGTGCCTGTACCGCGTTGTAGGTGTTGAGCACGCCGATGTCGGCACCGGCGACGAAGGCGCGGTCACCGGCGCCGGTGATGATGACGGCGCGCACTGCATCGTCGGCAGCAAGCGCGTCGATCGCCGCGCCGATCTCCCTCGTCGCTCCGGCGGTGAGCGCGTTGAGCGCCTTGGGTCGGTTGACGGTCAGCGTGGCGATGGCGCCGTCGATCTCGAGGGTGAGGTTTTCGTAGGAATCACCTTCCGTTGCCATGGATCATTCGACCTCCACGCAGAGGGCGATACCCTGGCCACCGCCGATGCAGGCGGTCGCCAACCCGCGGCCGCCCCCGCGTCGGTTGAGCTCTTTCAGCAAGGTGTATGCGAGGCGGGTGCCGGTGGCGCCGAGCGGATGGCCCAGCGCGATGGCGCCGCCGTTGACGTTGGTGCGCTCGCGGTCGAGACCGAGCTCCATCTCGACGGCGAGATACTGGCCCGCGAAGGCTTCGTTGACCTCGATGACGTCTACTTCATCGAGCGTCCAGCCGGCGCGCTCCAGCGCGATCTTCGAGGCGGGCACCGGGCCGATGCCCATGTACGCCGGGTCGACGCCGCAGATGCCCCAGGAGACGATCCTGCCGAGCGCGTCCTTGCCGTGCTCGGCGGCCCAGTCGGCGGTCGCCACCACCACCGCCGCGGCGCCGTCGACGATGCCCGAGGCATTGCCCGCGGTAACGAAGGAGTCGGGCCCGAAGGCCGGCTTCAGGCGGGCGAGCCCCTCGAGCGTGGTGTCCGGCCTCAGGTGGTCGTCGGCGTCGACGATGCGCACGCCCTTGCGATGCTCCACCTCCACCGCAACGATCTCCTCGTCGAACACCCCCGCGGCAGCGGCAGCGGCGGCACGATTCTGACTGCTCAGCGCGTACTCGTCCTGCTCCTCACGGCCGATGCCGAAGCGGTTGGCGAGGTTGTCGGAGGTCTGCGACATGGTGAAGCCGCAGTAGGTGTCGAGCAGCGCAGCGGTAAGCGAATCCAGCAGCTTGCCGCCGCCGAGCGGAAAGCCGCGGCGTGCGCCGTAGATCACGTGCGGCGCTTGGGACATGTTCTCCATGCCCCCGGCAAGGACCACGTCGGCCTCGCCGAGCAACAGCAGGTGCGCCGCCGAGACGATCGACTGGATGCCCGAGCCGCAAATGCGGTTGACGGTCAGCGCCGGGGTCTCCTCGCTCACCCCCGCCTTGAGCCCGACGTGCCGCGCGCCGAGCAACGCGTCGGTCGAGGTCTGCTGGGCGTTGCCCATGATGACGTGGTCGATATGCGACGGATCGACGCCGGCGCGGTCCATTGCACCGCGCGCGGCCACAGCCCCGAGCTCGATGGCGGACACGTCGTTGAACTCGCCCACATAGCGACACCAGGCCGTACGCGCGCCCTCGAGGATCAGTAGCTCGTCGCTCACCTCGTCCTCCCCGTGCTCATCGATGCACGCGTTCGGCCACCGCCTTGCCCACACCTTCCGTCGACAGTCCGCCGCCGAGGTCGCGCGTCACCTGTTCCTCGCGGATGCCCTGACGCACCGCCTCCTCGATGGCCGTGCCGGCGTCCTCGTGGCCGAGGAACTCGAACATGAGCTGGGCGGTGAGGATCGCGGCGAGCGGATTGGCGACACCCTGGCCCGTGTACTTGGGTGCCGAGCCGTGCACCGGCTCGAACAGCGCCGCGCCGGTGAGCGGGTTGACGTTGGCCGACGACGCCACGCCGAGACCTCCCTGCAGCTGCGCGCCCAGGTCGGTGACGATGTCGCCGAACATGTTGCAGGTCACGATGACCTCGAACTGTGCCGGGTTCTTGACCATCTGCATGGTCAGCGCGTCGACGAACAGGTGCCACGACTCGATGTCGTCGTACTCGCCACGCACCTGCTCGAATACACGCTGCCACAGGTCGTGGCCGTAGCGCAGCACGTTGCTCTTGTCGGACATCACCACCGACTTGCGGCCGTGCTCGCGGGCGTACTCGAAGGCATAGCGAATGATGCGCTCGACGCCCTTGCGGGTGTTGACGTCCTCCTGCACGGCGACCTCGTCGGCGGTGTCCTTCTTGAAGATTCCGCCCATGCCGACGTACAGACCTTCGGTGTTCTCGCGGAACACCACGAAGTCGACGTCCTCGATGGTGCGATTCTTCAACGGACACAGCCGCTCGTCGAGCAGCTTCACCGGACGGTGGTTTACGAACAGGTCGAGCCCGAAGCGCAGGCCGAGGAGGATCTCCTTGCCGTGCGTCATGTCGGGGATGCGCGGGTCACCCAGCGCTCCGAGGTAGATGGCGTCGAAGTTGTCGCGCAGGTTCTCCATGGCGCCGGCGGGCAGCCCGACCCCGGTCTCGAGGTAGGCGTCAGCGCCGTAATCGAACCATTCCAATTCGAGGGGAATATCGAAAGCGGCGGCGGTGGCCTCGGCCACCACCATGGCGGCCTCGGTCACCTCGATACCGATGCCGTCGCCGGGAATCACCGCAATGCGTGCCAACCGGGCCTCCTTGGGCGGGATGGTGAGCGGGTCTGCGAATACTCTACAACTGGTCCTGCGGGGCGGCCATCCGGCGCCACAGCGCCGCGATGAGCAGCGCCATCAGCAGCGCGCCGACGACGTCGGCAAGCCAGTCGAAGGCGCTCGGGTCCCGTCCCGTGAAGCTCTGGTGGAACTCGTCGCTGATGCCGTACAGCGTGGCGATGGCGAACGCGGCGACGACGCGCGACCTGCGCCGCAACGCCGGCTCGAAGCCGCGCGTGGTGCCGTACACGAGCGTCAACATGAAGAAGCCGTACTCCAACGCGTGCGCCACCTTGTCGGAGAAATACCAACCGGACGGCTCCGGCAGATCGGACAAGTGCGACAGCCAGAAGATCAGCGCCGCGGTGAGAATCGCCGGAACCCAGTACAGAGTGGTCATGGACCGTTGCCGCCTCGGTTGCGCGCGCGCCCGCTAGGGCGAGACAAAGTACATCAACCAGGCGATCACCAGCGCCGCGCCGACCAGCGATGCGGTGATCGTCAGGGCGAGCCGCGCCGCCTCACGCGGATCGTTGCGCAGCATCGCGCCGAGGACGATGCCGACGGCAGCGGCAAACAGGACCATGTACAGGAAATGGCTGTGCACCTTCCCTGCCTCCCTATCGCCGCCCGGCTGCGACGTCGTAGGCGTCGAGCACGATCAACAGGTTGAGCAACCCGGCGACGAGCGTGAAGGTATTGCCGTACTCGTAGCCCTGCGTGCGGATATCTCCGAAGCTCAGGCCGAGCGCGTGGGCGCCGACGTAGGGCAAACCGACCCCGGCGGCGCCGATTGCCGCCAGGTAGGTCATTGGCTCGCCCTCCTCCGGTCGGTAGACCTTGCCGTGCAGCGCGATGCCGCCGATGAACAGCGACAGCACCACAAGGCCCAGGACCAGGCCGCGCAGCACGCGGCCGCAGGCGATGTGGCCGAGCCCGGGCAGCGCCCATGCCAGCACGCAGATGACCAGCACGCGGATGGACTCGCCGGGGGGCGACATCTCGTCGAAATCGTCTTCGAATCCGCCCGTCAGCTCACTCTCGTAGGGGGAACCGGCCTCATACGGCGGCGGCGACGCGTCGTCCTCACGTTGCGGCGCGGAGAGATCGTCGCCGTTCATTGGCCGATCCGACTGCGCGCAAGGCGCACCAGGCGTTGCACCGCCGCAACCGCCTCCTCGCCCGACACCGGCTCGAGCAACCCGAAGGTGTCGCGCGGTCCCGTCTCGAGGATGCCCAGTCCGACCACCACGCGGATCTGGTCGTAGAAGTAGTGCTCGGTGGCGACGTCCGACAGGCGGGCGCGGGGCGCACCTTCGGTGGCGCCGAGCAGATCGACAATGCGGTACGCGACCTCGGCGAAGTACTGCCGCTTGATCACCAGGTCGGGGCCGAACGAGTGGTTCTGGAAGAGCTGCATGATCCCCCATGAGACCACCTCGTAGATGTAATCACGTGCCCAGGAGTCCGCCACATCGACGATGATCACGCCGCTGAGCGGCTCCTCGACGAGGTCGGCGAGATCCTCGAGACGGATGGCGATCAACGCGGCAAGATCGGCGCGGGTGATCTGCGCCTTGCTGTCCAGCTCGCGGTACTCCTCCGGCAGCGAGGTGGTGAAGTACAGCTCGCGCGCCGCAGCCACCAGCGCGGCGGCGTCGGGGTCGTCCGGTTCGACCGCCTGCAACGCCTGGAACACGTCGTAGGCCTCGGCGTAGGCGCCGGTCGCCTGCAGGGCGTTTCCGAGTGGCTCGAGGACTACCGGCAGATCGCCGATGCGATCGCGCGCCTGCCGCAGGATGCTCACGGCTTGGTCATTCCGGCCGGCCGCGCTGTCAATCGCAGCAGTGCGCAGGTACGGTTCGAGCACGTTCGGTGCCAGCTGGCGCGCCTCGTCGTACGAGCTCACTGCCGCCGCCGTGTCGCCGGTTGCCTCGGCCTGCTCGCCGGCGGCAATCAGCGCTTGCGCCTGCTCCAGCCGCAGGACCTGCAGCCGTACCGTGGCGACCGACAACGTCGGATCGGCGTCGACCGCCTGCTGATACCAGTCGAGGCCGGCCGTGCGATTGCCTTCGGCCTCGGCGGCAAAGCCGAGGCCGTACAATGCGGTGGCATACGTCGGCGCCTGCGCAAGCGCCTGCTGGAAGCGCGTACGCGCCTGCGCGACCGACCCCGTGCCGAGCAGCAACATGCCCTCAGCGGTATCGCGCCCCGGACTGTCGTCGGTTACCGCGGCAAGCGTCTGCCGCGCGCCCGCCGCGTCGCCGCTGCGCAGGCTGTTCCAGGCTCCGCGCACGTCACGCGGCAGATCGACCGGCGCCGGCGGGACGTACTCGGAATCGAGCACGAAGCGGCGCATCAAGTCGTTGCCGGGCGTCGGCGCGGGGCGCGCACCGGTGCTGGCGCAGGCCGCGACCACCATCAGGCCGGCAACTGCGGCAGCAGCTCGAAAATCCAAGGGTGAAGGGTGGATGCGCATGCTCGGGAGGGGTTACGGGGCGGATGCCTAGGTTAGCACGTGAGGCGCTGCTGCAAGTGACGTCGGACCCCCGCGAACATGCGCTCGCGGGCCTCGTCGTCATCCCCTTCGAGCTCGTGCCAATGCGCTGGCGACTGGCCACGAAACCAGGTGAGCTGGCGCTTGGCGTAGCGGCGCGTGGCACGCACGATGCGCTCGCGCGCCTCCTCCAGGCCGATCTCACCGCGCAGGTGGGCGATAAGGTCGCGATAGCCGATGGCCCGCAGTCCGGGGTCCTGCTCGTCGTAGCCAGCGGCCAGCAGGTCGCGAACTTCCTGCAACCAACCAGCGGCCAGCATCGCGTCGACGCGCGCGGCGATGCGCGCGTACAGCAGCTCCCGCTGCATCGTCACACCGACCCACTGGGCATCATAGTGCGGTCCGGTCCAGCCACGCTGCTCGAGCAGCACACTCATCGGCCGACCGCAGCGCAGCGTCACCTCGAGAGCGCGTAGCAGCCGCTGCCGATCGGCCGGCCCCACGGCTCTTGCCCAGTCGGGATCGAGCCTCTCCAGCATCGCGTACACCGTCGGCAAGCCGCGGCGCGCCGCGAGCGCTTCGAGCGCCGCGCGCCAGCGCGGATCCTGGCTCGGCAACGGCGCCAAACCGTCGATCAGCGCGCGAATGTAGAAACCACTGCCTCCGGCGACGACCGCGATGCGTCGACGTCGGTGGATACCGACGATGGCCGCAGCAGCCTCGCGGGCGTAGCGTCCGGCGGTGTAACGCTCGTTCGGATCGGCGACGTCGATGCAATGGTGCGCGACGCGCTGGCGCGCCGCCGCGCCGACTTTTGCGGTGCCGACGTCGAGGCCACGATAGACTTGGAAGGCGTCCGCCGACACCACCTCGCCGTCGAGCCATTCGGCGATCGCCAATGCGAGCTCGGACTTGCCCGCCGCTGTCGGGCCGACGACGACGATCACCCTGTCGGCCGTGGCGGCGCCCACCGGCTCCGGGCTCGGGGCCTTCGGCGAGGCGCCCATGAG
>JASFRZ010000087.1:0-13444 GCA_050114655.1 Acidobacteriota bacterium | reverse complement strand
GGCCGATGCTGACGGAAGCGAAGAACCGCGCCCGTGCAGCCGGCATCACCAATGTTGCGTGGCGGCAGGCGGATGCTGCCACAGCGTCGCTCAGCGCCTACGACTTGTTGACCTCGGTGTTCGGCCTGATGTTCTTCGGGAACCCTGTGGCGGCCTTCATTCACATGCGAGGCGCAGCCAAGCACGGCGCCCGAATGTCGTTCGTTTGCTGGAGAACGCTCGCCGAGAACCCCTGGATGGAGGTGCCGATGCGCGCCGTCTCACGCCATCTATCGCCCCGCCCCCCGAGCGATCCGAATGCCCCGGGCATGTTCGCATTTGCGGACCCGGGACGCGTGACACGGATACTCACAGATGCCGGCTGGGCTCATCCGGAGTTCACCAGGCTCGACTGCAGTCTCGACATTGCGGCGGGACGAGGACTCGACGAGGCGGTCGTTCAGTCGACGACGATCGGAGCGGTCGCAAGCTGGTTGCGCCACCAACCATCGGAGACCAAGGCCGCTGCCTTGGAGTCTCTACGAGAGGCGCTTGCACCGCATACGGAGGGTCCGCACGTGCGCCTGCCGGCAGCGATGTGGTTGGTTGGCAGCGCCTCCCCTGATTCCTCCGTGTAGCCAGCAAGTCCGGGGCTCAAATCGCCACGTCGGCTCTGATGTAACATCGGGGCCACCCAGTCCGCGAGCTCCCCCAAAGCTACGCAACAGAGTGGGAAATGAACGAACAATCGTATGAGACTCTGTTCTTCTATGGCCTCTTCATGGACGGATCCCTGTTGGAAGGTAAGGGCGTGCATGTCTCAGGATCGAAGGTCGCGGTCCTCGAGGGCTACAAGCTGCGGATCGGGCGGAGGGCGACCCTCGTACGGGACATGACCGCCAGATCCTTCGGCGTCGTCGGCCGCGTCGCCCGGCAGGATGTGGAACGACTGTACGCGGAGGAAAGTGTCGCCGACTACGTGGCGGAGCCGGTCAGCGTCACGCTTCCGGATGGCACCGCGGAAGCTGCGGTCTGTTACAACCTGCCTGCCGAAAAGCTGGAAGGAACGAATCCCGAGTATGCCCAGGCGCTTCTACAGTTGGCGGGCAAGCTCGACTTTCCCGACGAGTACTTGGAGGAAATCGAGCGGTTCGCGAAGCCCTGACAGCAACTACGGCCCTGAGTAGCCGCCTACCCCTCTATCCGGCAGCCCGAGGATCGCTTCGGCGTCAGCCCGTCGCCGTACCGGCGAACCCGCCGCTCTCCCGACCGAGCGAAACGCGGAAGCTGTAGAGTGCGAGCCCCGCCACGGTGAGGTAGCCGAGCAGACCGATGCCCAGATGCGGCGCCGTCAGTTCCAGACTGACCGGCCAGGACAACAGTCGCCAGCTGAACCAGGCCGCCGCTACCGTCAACACGCCGAAGCGGAACAACAAGAACAGCCCGGTCGCCGCAATCATGGCGATCGTCAGCGCGCCATGGATGTCGCCGCTGAGAAACGTCGAGCCCGAGTAGAAGAGGACGAAGGCGACCACTGCCGCCCAGTCCGAGCGCAGAATCGAGCGCAGAGCGAAGAAAAGCATCGGGCAGGCGATGAAGCTCACCAGGGCCAGGAACCCTTCTGCCGAAACCTGTCCCACTGCGGAAATGGGCCCCATGAGCGGTCGCAGATCGAAGGGGCCGGATCCGATGCCGAATACGGGTCGGGCTACGAAGCCGATCTGACGATGGGCTCCGAAGATCAGGCCCGCCGAGGCGATAAGCTGGATCACGACGCCCGCCACAACACCGACCAGGATGCTCTGGCCTACTACGGGATCGCGGACCTGCCCTCGAATCAGCCGGTTCCACGTGATCAACGTATCCGGCCTCCAATTGCGCACGTACGGCTCCAACGCGAGGTAGGCGCCGCAAATGACGACTGCCCGCAGAACCGCGCGTGCGGTCGTCTTGAGGAGCATCACCACCTCGCCGCCCCCCGGGACATGGTGCGCCTGGCACAACCAGTAGACGAGTGATGTCACGACGATGAACTCGAAGATGCGGGCGGTGCCCCGCCGATCGGCGCGACCGGCAAGCCAGTTGCGACGCCCGATGATCAACGCCATCGAGGCGACAGCAAGCACAGTGAGCCCCAACACCAGCCCGAAAGGACCGGCGCGCGGTGTCTCCTGCGAGACGTCCACCGTCAGGCGGAAGAAGACAGGCAGACCACGGTACGCCCCCGCATCGATGAGGATCCTCCCGGAGCGCGACTTCCAGGCCCTCCTTGTGTCGACATAGATCGGCGGAGGCTGCAGGTCGTCGCCGTCCGTCGTGGCAACGAAATCCGACTCGATCGTGTCCCCGTCGATTCCCGCGGCGTCGAAGAGGCGTGCCAGCCAGTCGCGTCCGGCTTGCGGTATCGGGTCGGCGCCCGGCGGGTCGATGGGCGCGGCGATGAACTCCAGCAACCGGCCGTCACCGCTCATCACCAGGCTGATCATCCCGGGGGCAAGGGGCGGCGGATCCTCCGGCGTCACGAACATCGCGGCAAACGGGCCATGGCCCCAGAGGGACACCAGATAGTCGGCGACGCTCTCGCGATACCACAGCGTTGCGGCTGTCGGCGGCGCGCCCGTGAGGCGCGCCCATTCGCGCCGCGCCTCCGCGTCCTCGCGAAAGTACTCGAAGTAGAGGTTGTTCCAGGCGAGCCCCCAGGTGCTGTCCACGGGTGCACCGTCGTAGCCCAGGGATCGCACGAGCTGCGCCGCGCCTTGCGGGCGGATGAGGGTTTCTGCGTGGAAGTCGAGCAGGTCCTGGGATCTGATCGACAGCAGCCCGATCAGCACGATCCCCACCAAGACACTCGTCAGCACGGCGACCTTGGCGCTGCGCGTGATCTCGTTGCGATCCTCGGCGCTCGCAACGAGGTCGGGAGAAGGTGTCGTGCCGGCAAGCAGGGCGGCCTCGAGCAGGGGTCGCCCGCCGAGCCCGGCGGCGACAGCCCGCGCGGAGGGGGGTCGCTGCTGCGGATCGTGCTCGAGGCACTGCAGGATGATCCGCTCGACGTCAGGATCGATGTTGGCGACGAAATCGGACGGCAGTCGGGGCCGTGCGCCTGCGTCGACCCGGCCGGATTCGGTGGCGGATTCGCTGGAGTGCACTCGCTGCCCCGTGAACAACTCGTACAGCACCAGGCCGAGCGAATAGACGTCACTGGCAACGGAGGCCGGAGCACCGGCGAGCAGTTCCGGAGCCATGTACGCAGGAGTGCCGGCCAGTGCGCCGCCCTCCTCGGTGGGCTCCGCGGTCGGGACCGCGAGCCCGAAGTCGGTGATCCGGACCTGTCCTCGGCCGTCGATCATCACGTTGGAGGGCTTCAGGTCCCGGTGGAGCACTCCCTTGTCGTGCGCCGCAGAGAGGCCCAGACAGATCTGTCTTCCGACCTCGATTGCCCGGTCCCGGGGCAATCGCCCGATACGCCGAAGCAAGGACTGCAGGTCCTCGCCGTCGACGTACTCCATACAGATGAAATGCCGACCGTCGGCCTCTGCAATGTCGTACATGCGGCAGACGTTCGGATGCGCGATGCGGCGTGAAAGCCGCACCTCGTTGAGGAAATACTCCAGCGCGCGGGCGTCTTCGGAAAACCGCGGCTGGAGGAACTTGAGCGCGACGGGAGAGCCGAGCTTCAGATCGTCGGCCCGGTAGACCTCTCCCATCCCTCCATGTCCGATCAGCGACACGATCCGATACCGCCCCGCGATCTTCACACCCGGCAGAAAGGCCTCGAGCTCCGGCACGCCATGCTGTTCCGATGCGTGGGAGTGCAGAAGTCTGTGCGCCATCCCCAGATTGGCCTCCGAGAACATGTCGGACTGGGCGCTGTCGGCGGCGAGCAGGCTCTTGACCTCGGACAACTCTCCCTCGCTGTGACACTCCCGCTCCAGGAACGCCTCGCGTTCGGAAGCGGGAAGGTCGCAGGCGGCGAGGAACAGAGCTCGCACCCGGCGATGATGATCCGACATCAGCTCACCGCCCCGCCGCCGAGGCGCCGCCTGAGCCATGCGCGCGCCATCCTCCAGTCGAGCTGCACGGTTCGGGGAGAAACGCCGAGGGCTTCGGCTGTCTCTTCGATCGTCATGCCTGCGAGAAAACGCATCTCCACCACGCGTGCCTGCCGCTCATCGATCTCGCCGAGGGCTGAGAGCGCATCGTCGAGGTCGACCACGTCGACTTCTCGGGTCGACGATTCGTACTCGACGTGGCCGAGACTCACACGCTGCCATTCGCCGCCGCGCCTGGCGGCGCGTCGCCGTCGGGCGTGGTCGGTCAGAATCTGGCGCATCGCTTGCGCCGCCAGATTGAGGAAATGCGTTCGCCCAGTCTCCGGCATCCCGGGCTGATCCGCCAGCCGGAACCAGACTTCGTGGACCAGCGCGGTCGGCTGGAGGGTATGGCCCGCCGGCTGTGCTCGAAAGACCCGTCCCGCGATGGCGCGCAACTCCCGATACAACGTCGGAGCCAGACGGTCGGCTGCCCTCTGATCGCCGCTCGAGAGGTCGCTCAGAAGCCGGGTTATGTCTCTCGGAGTCGAGGGCGACATGATGCCTGCGAGAGTGCTGGACGCTTTCGAAGTGCCGGCATTGTAGCAAACGGCTCGTTCGAGCCACCGGTACCTCCTTGATCCCGCGCGGTCGTTGCGGGGTTTCGTTGCCGATTGCGTAGTCCTTTATGAGGCCCGAGAACACGGATCTCTCGGGATGGACTGTCACCCACAAAGGAGGATGCGATGACTCGATTCAAACTGCTGTCAGGCGCGATGGGTGTCCTGCTCGCCCTGTACGCGACCAGCGCACCTGCCGCACAGCACACGACCACGGTTCCGTTCACGGCCGTGGGACAGGCCACGCTGACGCCGAGCATGGACGGAACGCTGAACGTCAGCGGCACCGGCGAGGCAACCCATCTCGGTCACTACGTGGTGTCCGGGACCCAGGTATTTCAGCTCGGCCTGCCGCCGACCTTTGTGGGTGACATCACCATGACGGCCGCCAACGGCGACGAGCTCTACATCACCGTCACCGGCGTCCTGACCGGCTTCTTTCCGAATCCCGCCGGCAACGGGCAGTACGAGATCACCGGCGGAACGGGGAGATTCGAGGGCGCCTCGGGTACCGGATCCTTCGACGCCAACACCGAGAGGGCGCTGTACGAAGGTTCGATCACCTTCGCGCCGGGTTCCAAAGGGAATTCCGAATCGTAGAACGGGACGACGCGGTGGACGCGCAAACAGGCCGAGGCGCCGACCGCAATTACGATGCCCCACCCGGGTGAGCGAGCGATCGCACGGCCACGGTCGCACTCACCCGGCCGGCCTGAGACGGATGTAGCCAGCCTGTGCTCCGGCATGGTGGTCCGAATCTCACGCTGCAGTGTCAAAGAAGGCCTGTCGACCGTTACCGATCGCCGCTCGGATACATCGGGGCCTGCAGGAAGATCCCGTCGGTCAGGACGATGTCCACATCCTCTGCGTCGCCGAAGGTCCAGAAGTCCGGCGGTCTCGGCCCCGCGGCGCCGTCGGATCCCAACGACGTGACCGTGTAGGTGTCCGCGCCGGTCGAGTACACGAAGGCCGAACCCCACGCGTCGTTCAGGATCGGCTCGTCCAGATAGTTCATCTGGTACAACCTCTGCAGGTTCGAGACGTAGTTGCCCGTTTCGATCCTTGCCTCGGCGTTGGCTGCGGCGACGCGGAGCATCAGCATCATCGTGTAGCGCTGGGCCGGCTCCCCGTACAGGCGCAAGAGCTCCGGCCGGGGCGGCGCCTGCTGCAATGACGACGCGCAGGCCAACCCTACTGACAGCGCGCCAACTACCAATACACCCCGCACGCACGGCTTCATCGGCTGCGCTCCTCTGCGTGACCCTGCACGGTGCAAGCTGGCTACTCGTCTCGATCCCATTGCCCTGAATTCTACGCCGAGGAAAGCCGGTCGGCGCAGCCGACCGACGGGCACTCGATCCAACACCTTGTATCGACGCTCAAGCACGCTGATAATGCTGCTAAACCAGACAAAGGGCGGATCCAAATGGGAGCTCGGAAGCGCAGCCTGTTCATCGCTGCGTCGTTCGTGCTGGTGATCCTGCGAGCGGCGAGCGCCGGTGGGTTACAGGAGAATTGGATCGAGGTTCGTAGCCCTCACTTCATCGTGATGAGTGATGCGGGCGAGGATAACGCCCGCCGCGTCGCGACGTTGATGGAGACCATCCGCGAGATCTATGTTCAAGCGTTGCCCGGCGTGGCACCGCGCGACGGCGCACCACTACCGGTCTTCGCCGTCAGGAATCGCGACGGTGTGCGGGCGCTGCTTCCGCAGTACGCCGAGTTCGACGACCAGCGGCTGCCGGTCGGTTTCTACCTCCGTACGACCGACAAGAACTTCGTCGTGTTGCTCGACAGCGCCGAATCGGAGAATCCCTACGAGGTCGTCTTTCACGAGTACTTCCATTCCCTGGCGATGCCTGCGGCACCGTGGGCGCCGACCTGGTTTCACGAGGGTATCGCCGAGTTCTGGGAGAACACGCTGATTCGGAACGACTACGTCGAGACCGGCCGGCCGAGCGCCCAGAACATGCAGATCCTCGAGAACGAGCGCCTGCTGCCCCTCGAGGAGCTGTTGACTGCCGACCGGGCGTTCGTCGACAGCCTCTCCGCCTATCGAGTCAACGCGTTCTACGCCCAGTCCTGGGCGCTCATCCACTACATGATGCTGGGAGATCGAACCCACGGTTACAGCGAGCGCATCACGCCGTATCTGCAGTACGTGCGCGACGGTCAGACGAGCGTGGAGGCGTTCGAGGCAGCATTCGGCGCCATCGAAGATCTCGAGAGGGAGGTCGACCAGTACCTGCATCGGTTCCGCTTCCAGGCCCTGCGGATCGACAGGCCGCAAGGCATCGAAGACGCCGACCATGCCGCGCGCCCGCTCGCGGCGCACGAATACCACGCGAGGGTCGGAGACTACTTCGTGCACACCGGCCACCCGGAGGAAGCGCGCGCCGAGCTTGACGAAGCCCTCCGCCTCGATCCGAACGACTCCGTCGCGATGGAAGCGCTCGGGGTGCTCGCCTACCGCAACGGCGACGCGGAGGAAGCGCGGGCCCGCTTCGAGCAAGCCGCCTCGTTGAACGGCGCGCTGAGCCTGTCGCGCTACTACCTGGCGATCATCGACATGGCTTCCGGCCTCGATGCCGCGGGGAGGGAGAGGGTGAAGGCGAATCTCGAGCGCGCCGTGCAGATGAACGCCGCGCACGCACCTTCGCTCGCTCGGCTCGCGCTACTGTACGACTCGGCCGGTGAGCAGCCCGACCTCGCCCTCACGCTGGCGCGCCGGGCGGCATCGCTGAGCCCGGACAGCCCATTCGCCCAGCTCGCCCACGGCATCACTGCCAAGTCCAATGGCCAGATGATCGAGGCCCGTCGCGCCCTCGCCACGGCGACGCGGCTGGCACCGGACTATGCTCCGGCGCGCGCCGAGCTCGAGGAGGTCGAGCGGATCCTGGAGCATCCCCTCAGCGGGTCCTGGGCCTTCGAGGGACTGCAAGGCTGGGTCCAGTTCGACGTCGACGGACGCGCCCTGCGGTGTCGCGTCGTGATGGGCGGCAGATTGGCGCGCGACACGGGGACGGTCGATGGATCGTCGGTGACATGGATAGAGCGGGCCGCGGACGGCGCGGTAACGGAGTCCTTCGAGACCGCCAGCCTCGAAGGCGGAACGCTGCATCTCGACTCGGAGCGGGCCAGTTTCACGCTGCGCCGCACGCGCTACGTACCGGAGTCCTGCGAGCCTCTGTTCGAATGAGGGGGCGGCGTCTGCACGCCGCCCCCTTCTCTACCAGATCAGAAGATAGTCGGGGTCGGCCTCATGCATTCAGCAGGTCGTCGCTGTACCCGACGCAGATAGTGATGGTCTCGTGGGTGTCCTCGTCGTAGATGTCCGCTGACATGACGAGCTCCAGATCCATGACTTCTGTGACGTCTACGCCGGCAGCACAGGAGGGATCAAGGCCCACGCTGAGTCCGTAGATCAGAGATTCCCTCGCGCGTGCGCGTGGGAAAAAGGACACCGTCTCCTGGTGCAACTGCCGACCGGCAGACAGCTCGAACACGCGTTCCTGCGGCTGCGTCAGTCCATCCACAGAGCTGATCGACAGCTTTCCCACCACGGGGCACGAAAGGGTATCGGCGTCGTCACCGTCCAGGGTGAGCATGAAGGTCGCGGCCTCGCCGTAAGCCCCCGAGATCATCCGACGATCACCGACCAACGTCTCGCCCAATACGATGAGCGGCCGTCCGGGCGGCGACGGTGCTCTCAGATCCACCTCGAAGACATCCGCGGTGGCACCGACGTGGTTGTCCTCGATAATGATCGTGTAGAAGTGACTCTCCTCCGCCGCACTCAAGCAGGATGGATCGCTCATCCGTACCTGCGTATCGATGACGACCGCCTCCCTCCCCGAGTCGCTCACGGGCGCGAACGCGAGCTCCTCGATGTGAGTGCGGTCGCCGGGGCCGAGCGGAAAGGACATCGCGGGGATCGCTCGGCCCGTATCGGATTCGAAGCTGATCTCGACGGTCGCCCCGCACGAGAAATCCTCGCGCCACAAGAAGCTCAGGAGCGCTGACTGCGTTGCACTACCGGAGATCACCATTCGGTTGCCCACGGCGTCGTAGGTAAACGCTCGCTGCTCGGCGGCGGGCGTGGAGGACGGCATCAGCCGGGACGGCGATGCCCACAGAAACGCCATCGACATCATGAGCGCAATAGTTCGTTTCGCCATCACCTCTCCTCCCCTCTCTGACGGACGATCTACGCGCCAGAAGTGTGTCCACGGCCACTCCCGCCGGTGAACCAGCGAGTGGCGGCGATTATGGAGGTTCGGGACCGAGCTTTCCAGGGCCCGGCAACACGAGGCCATAGCGCTTCACCATGATCGTCCCGGCCTCGTCCTCGACACGCGCGATAACCACATCGTCGCGGATGAACGGCGGCGGGCGCAGCGCCACCTCGTCGGGGACGTCGAGCTCGCCGAGGTAGCGCCCGTCGGCGCCGAAGACGTCGACGATGCGTGCTTCAGTCCAGCAGGGCGGGTCGTCGCCGCGGGTCGCCGCGGTCTCGGGATCACACCCGGGAACCTGCGATCCGGGGCCGGGGCGCACCACCCGGACCTCGCCGCTCATCGTCGGGACGAGGTCGCTGTATGCCGGCTTGGTAGCGGGGATGCCGGGGCCGGTCCAGATCCATTCCGGGTCCATGCCGCGCATGTACTCGGTGACGGCGCGACGGTGCGCCGCGGCACCGGAGTTCCCGTCGACGTCGTACGGCTTCATGATGGTGGTGAACTCGTCGCTCGCAGCGCGATCGTCGGGGCGCACGATGTCGAAGACGTAGGCAATCCCCTGCGCTCGTGCAGCCAGATGCGACCCTGCCCGTCGATGCCGACGGCGGTGGGCCCCTGGAACTCGGCCGAACACTGACCCGTTCATGGCGACCGCCGCAACGACACCGGAGGGACGCCGCACGGGCACGGCGACCGCCACCCCGAGCTACCCGCCGCACGGGTTGTGCCGTCACCCGGTCGATTACGATAATCCGGCCGCACGATCACGGCGGGAAGCGGACGATAACGGGGCGCGGATGACCGCAAAGAAGAAGCGGAAGAAGGCAGCAGCTAGCGAGTCGACACCTGCGCGGCGCACCAGGCGCGGCATCCCGGCCGCGCGCAAGCGTGAGCACGCCGAGAAGGCCAAGGCACGTCGCATCGCCCGCCCGGCGGCGACGAAGACGGCGAAGAAGAAGAAGAAGACAGCGAAGAAGGCCAAAACGAAGGCCACGAAGAAGAAGAAGAAGAAGAAGGGCGCGACGAAGCGGACGGCAGCGGGCCGGCGGGCAAACAAGGAGCATACCCGCAAGAAGAAAAGGACCCGGACGGCACCGAGGAAGGCCACGAAGAGAAAGGGCGCCAGGAAGAAGGCCACCAAGAAGACCGCTGCCAATAAGAAGAGGACCAGCAAGCGCAAGCAAGCCGCCCGGTCTCAGAAGGATTGGGTCGCCGACATCCGCGGCCGGCTGCACGAGCTAATGAAGACGAAGGGAAAGTAGGCGGGCGTCACTCGGTGCGCAGAGCGTCCAACGGGTCGACGCGGGTGGCGCGCTGCGCCGGCACCAGGGTGGCGATGAGGGCGGCGGCCAGAAGGGTAAGAGCGACGGCAGCGAAGGTGAGGGGGTCGAACGGGCTGACGCCGTACAGGAAGATCGACAGGCTGTTGGTCACCAGGGCGGCGAGGCCGATGCCGATGATCACGCCGGCGACTGCAAGCAAGCTCCCTTGCCGCACCACCATGCGCATCACGTTGCCGCGCTGCGCGCCCAGCGCCATGCGAATACCCATCTCCTGCGAGCGCTGCGACACGGTGTAGGACATGACGCCATAGACCCCCACCACCGAGAGTGCGAAGGCGATGACGGCGAGGGCGGCCATGATCTTGGCCATCACGGTGTCTCCGCCCTGTTGCACCTCGCGCAGCTCGGCCATCGTCTGCACGGAGTACATCGGCAGGTTCGGGTCGATGTGGGTCAGCTCGGCGCGGATTGCCGGCGTCATCGCCGCCGGATCGCCGGTGGTTCGCACCGTATATCCCAGAGAACGCACCGGTGACTGGTAGACCGACAGCCACATCATGCCGTAGATCCGCTCACCGGTGTCGCGCGTGGTCGGTACCACGCCGATGATCTCGTGCTCGTCGTCCCAGAAGCGAATTTGCTTACCGACCGCGCTCTCGCCCGGAAACTCATGCTCGGCGAGGTACTCGTTTACCACCACCACCGGGCGGCTGTCGGAATTGTCGGTATCGTTGAAGGTGCGACCCTGCAGGATGGGAATCTCCATCGAACGAAAGTAGCCCGGCAACGCATAGCGGAAGGCAGCCAGCGGCCGGTCGGTCAGCCGCGCGTACTCCTGCCCCGGGATTTCGAAAAAGGTGTTGCTGTCGCCCTCCAGCGGCAGGATGTGGGTACCGCCCGCTGCCACCACGCCGGGCAGGGCTTCGATCGCCCCCTGGAAGCGCCGGTCGAACTGCATGATCGTCTCGTCTTCCGAATAGGTCGCTTCCGGAAGGCTCACCCGAAAGGTCAGCAGGTTGGCCTCGGTCCAGCCGAAGTCGGCATAGCGCACCTTGAAGAAGCCCTGCACCAGCAGCGCCGAGGAGATCAGCAGCGCCATCGCCAGGGCCACCTCCGCAACCACCAGCAGCTTGCGCAGCCCATCGCCCTTGTTGCCGACGTTGCCGCGCGAGCCCTCGCGCAGGTTGTCGGTGATATCAGGTCGCGCGCTCTGCAGCGCCGGCAGGATGCCGAACAGCAGCGGCGTGACGGCGGTGAGCCCGAGCGCGAACAACAGCACGCGGCCGTTGAGCACAATGTCCTCGCGAAACGGGAACCACGGCGGGATCAGCGACACCAGGCCGCGGATGCCGGCGATCGCGAACACGATGCCGAGCACGCCGCCGAGCGAGGAGACGATGCCCGCCTCGGTGAGGAACTGGCGCACGATGCGCCCGGTGCCCGCGCCCAGGGCGCGCCGCACGGCGACCTCGCGGCCGCGGCCGGCGACGCGGGCGAGCATCAGGTTGGCGATGTTGGCGCAGGCGATCAGCAGCACGAACGCGGTCGCCACCGAGGAGATCAGGCTGCCCATGCGGAAGCCCTCGTTGAAGATCTCCTCGTGCAGCGGCTGCACCCCCGCGCTCCAGCCCTGGTTGCTGTCCGGGTATTCCTGCTCGAGGCGTGCGGCGATCTGCTCGACCTCGGTGCGCGCCTGCTCGACCGTCGCGCCGTCCGCGAGACGGGCGATCGAGGTCCACGAGTGGCTGCCGCGGAACTCCTCGCCGGTGACGCCGATCGGCGTGTAGAGCTCGCGCTCGGCTGTACGAAACCAGAAGCCGGGCGGCAGCACGCCGATCACCGTGTAGGGCTCCTCGTCCAGCAGCACGGTGCGCCCGACGATGCCGGGGTCGGCGGCGAAGCGCCGCTGCCACAATCCGTCTGTGATCAGCACGACGTGGTTCTCTCCGGCGCGCTCCTCCTCGGCGCGAAAGGTGCGCCCCAGCACCGGCTGGACGTGCAGCACGTCGAAGAAGTTCCACGACACGCGCGCACCGGTCACCCGCTCGGGCTCGCCGTCGGCCGTCATGTTGTAGGCGATGCCGTTGATGGTGGCGACGTCCATCGTCGTCGCCTGCTCGCGGATGTCGAGGAAATCGGGAATCGACTGGACATTGTTGGTCCAGCCACGCTCGGGAACGGTGGAGAAAACGCTCAGCAGGCGCTCGGCCTGGTCGTACGGCAGCGGCCGGATCATGAACACGTCGACGGCGCTGAAGATCGACACGTTGGCGCCGATGCCGAGGGCGAGCGAGAACACCGCGACAGCGGTGAACGCCGGATGGGCCTGCAGCGAGCGCAGCCCATAGCGCAGATCCTGCCAGAACGACTTCATCGTGAGCCTCGCCTCAAAGGAACGGATATTCGATCAAACGTCGCGCGGCGGGCTGAGGTTTCGCGCCCTGCAAACGATATCTACGATGCTGGCAGCGGCGCCGAGGTTTAGCCTGCGTCGGTGATCAACCTTCGTAGGGCTTCTCGCCGCGGCGGCCGTGCTCGGGGACGGCCTCGTTTTCCTCGAGGTCCTCGACCTCGATCTTGCCCTCCGCGATCAGCTTCTGCAGCGGCGGATGATCGATGTCATGGTGCGAGATCTGGCCGGCCTGGTGCGGCCCCAGGTGGAGTGCCTTGCCGTGCGGCAGCGGGACCTTGAGGGCGCCGGTCGTCGTGTTGCGGATCGACTTGGACACGAGAAAGCCTCCTGACGATCGGGGGATACGAAACGCCTGCGGTCATTGTCGCACGCTCCGGGGGGCGCTGCTGCGACGCGGCGCAGAAGCGCGGTGGCAGCGCGTCGCGAGGTCCTTCCTGCCCTATACTGCGGGACATGAATCATTCAGCTCCATGCCGTCGACGAATCGGTCAGGCTCGGCGATGAAGCCGCTTCACCTGGCGTTTCTCGGCTGCGGCTTCATCACCCGGGTGCACAGCGGGCACCTGCGCAAGATGCGCGGCAACTTCACCTGCAGCTACGCCAGCCGCGACGCAGCACGCGCGGCGGAGTTCTGCCGCCGGCTCGGCGGGGCAGGCAGTTACGGCAGCTATGAGGAGGCCATCGCCGACCCGCAGGTCGATGCCGTCGTGGTGGCGGTGCCGACCCGTTACCACGTCGAGCTGGCGCTGCAGGCGCTCGATGCCGGCAAGCACGTGCTGGTGGAGAAGCCGGCTTTCCCGCAGCTGGCCGACTACGACACCGTCATCGCGGCCCGCCGGCATGCCGGGCGGGTGGTGATCATCGGTGAGAACGACAACTACAA
>JASFRZ010000086.1:0-13509 GCA_050114655.1 Acidobacteriota bacterium | reverse complement strand
GGAGGTCGGCCGCACGGCGAGCCGCTCTTCGAGCACGTTGGAGCCGCCCTGAGTGACCCAGGCGACTTCCGGCGCGAAGCCCTCGACGTGTTCCGCCTCGCGCTGCAGGTGGCTCTCCGGAATGAAGAGGGGGAAGTAGGCGTTCTGGTGCCCGGTCGCCTTGAGGCGCGCGTCGAGCAGGTCGCGGGTGTTCTCCCACAAACCGTAGCCGTAGGGGCGGATCACCATGCACCCCTTGACCGGTGTGTAGTCGGCCAGCTCGGCGCGGCGCACCACGTCGATGTACCAGCGGGAGAAGTTCTGCGACCTGGGCGTGATCTCGCCGACCTCGCCGATCTCCTCGTTGTCGAGTTGTTCGTTGTCTTCCGCCATCGGCTCGAATCCCGGGGGCACCGGCGCCCAAAGGGGGGCGGCGGAGCGCGGCTGATAAAAAGAAAGCGCTCGCGAGCAGGATCGCCCTGCCGAGCGCCACGGGCCAGGGTCGCAAGCTAGCACGGGGGCGCGCCGGGGGTCAATTCTGCGCAGATGCCCGAAATCGTCGCGCGGTGGCCGTCTCCAAGGTTCGAACACACTCACCAAAGGGCTTCGTGGGGGCGCCGCGCAGGGATTGTGCGCGTGCACCCGGCGCGGAGCGTGAGGCGGCGCCCGGGACGGGCGCCGCGCAGGGAGGAACGTCATGTACGCACTGCTGAGCAGCACCCTCGCCCTTTTCCTCGCCGCCGCGCCCCTGGCGGCCGTCGCCCCGGCGGCGCCGCACGCGGCGCTCGTTGCACAGACGCAGCAGGAGCAGGCCGAGGTCAAGCCGGTCGACATCAACACCGCCAGCGCCGAGGAGCTGCAGAAGGTCCCCGGGATCGGCGAGGCGCTGGCTCGCCGGATCGTCGAGTTCCGCGAGGAAAATGGCCGTTTCGAGAAAGTCGACGACCTGCTCAACGTGCGCGGCATCGGGGTCACGTCTCTCGAGAAGCTGCGCCCGTATCTGTCGGTCAAGCAGACCGGCTGATGAGGTTGGCGCGATTGCGGAGATCGTCGTCGGCGGCGCGTTCCGGCCGGCGCTCTCCGCGCGCCGCAACCGCTGCCGGCGCCTCCCTGCTGGAGGCGCTGGTGGTGGTCGCCCTCGTCGGCCTCGTGGTGATGCCGGCGGTGCCGAGCTTCGCCGCCTGGCGCCAGCGCCAGCGCCTCGATTCAGCGCTGCGCCACCTGGCACAAGAGGTCGCGCGGGCGTGCGCCTTCGCTGCCGCTTCCGGGCGCACCCACGGGGTGCGCTTCGAGGCATCCGCCGTCGATCTCGGCTGGGCGCTCGCTGCGGACGGCGACGGCGACGGCCTCACCACCGCCGATCTGGAGGACGGCACCGACCCCGCCGTGGTCGCCACGGAACGTCTGACGCTGCGCTTTCCGGGGCTGTTGCCGGGGCGCCCCGCGGGGGTGCCGACGGTGGCCGGCGGTGCGGCGGACCGCGACGGCATGGCCTTCGGCGGGGCGGCCGCGGTGAGCTGCTCGGCCGACGGCGGTGCGCGCTCCGGAACGCTCTACCTGCGCTCCGAAAGGGGAGATGCTGCGGCCCTGCGCGTCTACGGTCCGAGCGCACGGCTCACCTTGTGGTGGTGGGATACAACGGTCGGTCGCTGGGTGCGCGCCGGCTGAGGATTCAAGGCAATGGAGCGTCCGGCACCGCGCCCGCAGCGCCCCGCGCGTCGGGTTGAATCACCCCCCGGCTATGGTAGCGTTCTGAACGGGTTTCCTTCCCAGGCTTCGACCCCTCACGCCGCGTCTCAAACACCTCCCGGAACACCATGTCCGAGCTCAAGCGCACCCCCCTTAACCAGTGGCATCGCGACCATGGCGCCAAGATGGTCGACTTTGGCGGGTGGGACATGCCGATCCAGTTCTCCGGCATCCTCGCCGAGCACCAGGCGGTGCGCGAGCGGGCCGGCCTGTTTGACGTCTCCCACATGGGAGAGGTCGCCGTGCGCGGGGCAGACGCGCTGGCGTTCATACAGCACCTGATCACCAATGACGCCAGTGGACTGGAGATCGGCCAGGCGCAGTACACCGTCATGGTCAACGACGACGGCGGCGTTATCGACGACCTGCTGGTTTACCGCCTCGACGACGACGACTACCTGTTGGTGATCAATGCCGCCACCACCCCAAAGGACGTCGCCTGGATCGAGCGACGCGCAGGGGAGTTCGGCGGCGCGCTGACGGTCGAGAACGAATCGGATCGGTGGGCTCAACTCGCGCTTCAGGGGCCGCGGGCCGAGCGGGTCCTGGCGCGCCTGGTGACGCTGGACCTGGCGAGCTTGGGTTACTACCGGGCGCTTTTCTCCGAGTTCGACGGCACGCGCGTGCTGGTGTCGCGCACCGGTTACACCGGCGAAGATGGCTTCGAGGTGTACCTGCCGCCTGCGCTCGCGCCTGCGCTCGCCGACGCCATCATCGCGGCGGGTGCCGACGACGGTATCCTGCCGGTGGGGCTTGGGGCGCGCGACACGCTGCGTCTCGAGGCCGGCATGCTGCTGTACGGCAACGACATGGACGAGTCCCGCAGCCCGGTGGAGGCCAACCTGCGCTGGCTGATCAAGCCCGCAAAGGGGGAGTTCATCGGCAAGGACGTGCTGATGCGACAGCTCGAGGAGGGCACCGGCGAGCGCCTGATCGGCTTCGAGCTCGCCGAGCGGGGGGTGCCGCGGCACGGCTACGACATCTGCACGGGCGACGGCGAGACCGTCGGCGAGGTCACCAGCGGCACCTTCAGCCCGACCTTGCAGAAGGGCCTCGGCCTCGGTTACGTGCCGGTGTCCTACGCCGAGGTCGGCGGTGAGCTGCAAGTCGACGTGCGAGGACGCAAACTAGAGGCACGGGTGGTGAAGACGCCGTTCTACCGGCGCCCCCGACCCAGCTAAAGGAGCGACGATGGCGGATTATCCCGGCGACTACAGGTACACCAAGGAACACGAATGGATCTCGGTCGAGGGCGACGTCGGCACCATCGGCATCACCGACCACGCGCAGGCCGAGCTCGGCGACGTCGTGTACGTAGAGCTGCCCGCGGTCGGCGACCAGATCACCGCCGAGGAGCCATTCGGCACCATCGAGTCGGTGAAGGCGGTCTCCGAGCTGTACGCGCCGGTCAGCGGCGAGGTCACGGAAGTCCACGAGCACCTGGTGGACAGCCCGGAGATGGTCAACGAAGACCCCCACAAGAGCGCCTGGATGATCAGGGTGAAGCTCGCCGATCCCGCCGTGGTCGAGAGCCTGATGTCCGCCACGGAATACACCGACTTCCTGGAGTCGGCCGACTGACCCGGGTGCGCGTCGCGGCCGCCGCCAGCGCCCCCTCTTCCCGTCCAAGACCACAATGACCACGACCAACGATTCTCACGGCCCGGGCAGATACCAGCCCCTTGGCCCCGACGACCGCGCGGCGATGCTCGAGACCGTCGGTGTCGGCAGCGTCGACGAGCTGTTTGCCTCCATTCCCGAGGCGCTGCAGTATCGTGGTGACCTGCCGCTCGATCGGCCCCTGTCCGAGCCCGAACTGATCCGCCATCTCGGCGAGCTGGCGGGTGCCAACGCCGTTGCCGGCGACATGCTGAGCTTTCTCGGCGCGGGTTGCTATCCCCACTTCGTGCCAACCCATGTCGACGCGCTGGTGCAGCGCCAGGAGTTCATGACCTCCTACACGCCGTACCAGGCGGAGATCAGCCAGGGAACGCTGCAAGCGATCTTCGAGTTCCAGACGCTGGTGGCGATGCTCACCGGCATGGACGTCTGCAACGCGTCGATGTACGACGGCGCCAGCGCCGTCGCCGAAGCGGTGCTGATGGCGCGCCGCCTGATGCGCAAGGGCGGCCGCGTGCTGTGGTCCGAGGGGCTGCACCCGGCGTATCGCGAGGTCGCCGAGACCTATGCTCGCTACCTCGACCTCGATTTCGAGCTCATGCCGGTGGACGGAGCCGGCCGCACGATGATTCCCGCCATCGGCGAGGAGGTCATCGCGGTTGTGGTGCAGCAACCCAACTTCTTCGGCGTCATGGAGGATCTACGCGCCGCCGGCGCGACCGTCGCGGCGGCGCCTGCCAAGTTCATTGTTGCCACCGCCGAGCCGGTCGCCTGGGCGCTGGCGACCCCGGCAGGGGAGCTGGGCGCCGACATCGTCGCCGGTGAGCTGCAGAGCTTCGGCAACGGGCAGAACTACGGCGGTCCGCTGGTCGGATTCATGGCCTCGCGCGCCGAGTATGTCCGCAACCTCCCGGGACGCCTCGCCGGGCAGACCGTTGACGCCGACGGTCGCCGTGGCTTCGTGTTGACGTTGGCCACCCGCGAGCAGCACATCCGGCGCGCGAAGGCGACCTCGAACATCTGCACCAACACCGCGCTGTGCGCGCTTGCCACCTGCATCCACCTCAGCACCCTCGGTCGCACCGGGATCCGCGAGCTGGCGCTGCAGAACCTCGCCAAAGCGAGCTACGCGCGCGACAAGCTGCTGGCCATCGAGGGCGTCGAGGCGGTCTTCGGCGGCCCGGTGTTCAACGAGTTCGTCGTGCGGCTGCCGCTGGCGGCTTCCGCCGCCGTCGATGCCTGTGCTGCGCGGGGGGTGATTCCCGGCGTGCCGTTGGGCCGCTTCGACGACGCACGCGCCAACGAGCTGCTGGTATGTGCCACCGAGGTGCACCGGCGTGACGACATCGACCGCCTCGCTGCGGTCCTCGCGGAGGTGTGCTCATGAGCGGATCGGGACGCAAGCTGCGCGATGATCAGGCCCAGCTCAAGCAGGAAGACCTGATCTTCGAGCGTGGCGGCAGCGGGCGCGTGGGCTACACCTATCCCGAGCTCGACGTCCCCGCCGTCGATCCGGTGGAGGCGTGGGGTGCCGATAACGTACGCACGCCGATCGACGGCTTCCCCGAGGTTTCGGAGGTCGATGTGGTGCGCCACTTCACCCGCATCTCGCAGCACAACTTCGGCGTCGAAACCGGCCTCTTTCCGCTGGGCTCCTGCACCATGAAGTACAACCCCAAGGTGCACGAACGCGTGGTGCGCCACGCGGGCTTCGCCAGCGCCCATCCGTATATGCCGGCGGCGACGGTGCAGGGGGGGCTCGAGCTGATGCGACGGCTGGAGACGGCTCTTGCCGTGGTCACCGGCATGGAACGTGTCACCCTGCAGCCGGCGGCAGGAGCGCAGGGCGAGCTCACCGGGGTCATGATGATCGCCGCCTATCATGCTGCGCGCGGCGACAGCAAGCGGCGCAAAGTGCTGATCCCCGACTCGGCGCACGGCACCAACCCGGCGACCGCCAGCTTCTGCGGCTTCGAGCCGGTGGAGATCCCCTCCAACAGCCGCGGCACCACCGACATCGCGGCGTTGCGCGCCGAGGCCGACGACACGACCGCTGCGCTGATGCTGACCAACCCCAACACCCTCGGCCTGTTCGAGGACCAGATGCGCGAGATCGCCGACATCATGCACGGCTGCGGGGCGCAGATTTACTGCGACGGCGCCAACCTCAACGCGATCCTCGGCAAGACACGCCCCGGTGACATCGGCATCGACGTGTTCCACATCAACCTGCACAAGACCTTCACCACGCCGCACGGCGGCGGCGGTCCGGGCGGCGGCCCGGTGGGGGTGCGCGAGCACCTGGTGCCGTTCCTGCCCCGTCCCACCGTCGAGGTCGACGACGAGTCCGGCGCTGCCTATCTCGACTGGGATCGTCCGCAAAGCATCGGCAAGGTGCATGCCTTCAACGGCAATTTCGGCATCATGGTGCGCGCCTATGCCTACATCCGGGCGCTCGGCGCAGTCGGCCTGCGCCAGGTCGCCGAGGACGCGGTGCTCAACGCCAACTACATCCTCGCGCGGCTCAAGGATCACTACCATCTGCCGCAGGATCGCCTGTGCATGCATGAGGTGATCTTCTCCGACAAGCGCCAGAAGAAGCACGATGTCACCGCCATGGACGTCTGCAAGCGTCTGATGGACTACGGCTATCACCCGCCGACGGTGTACTTCCCGTTGGTGGTTGCGGGTGCGCTGATGATCGAGCCCACCGAGACCGTCAGCCGCGAGGATCTCGACCGCTTCGTAGAGGCGATGGTGGCCATCGCCCGCGAGGCGGAGTCGGACCCCGATCACGTGCGCGCGGCGCCGCACAGCACCTTCCTGAAGCGCCTCGACGAGGCGCGCGCGGCGCGCAAGCCGGTGCTGACCTGGGATCCCGAGCTCGCCGAGGAGCCCGTCGCCGTCGAAGCGGAGTAACCCTCGCATGGCCGGTTTTCGGCGGCGCCGTCGTGAGATGAGCGGCAGGGCCGGAACGCGGGAACGCCCGTGGTCTCCGGTGGCGGGTCGATAGTGCGCACCATCGGGATTCTCGGCGGCATGGGGCCGGCGGCGGCGGCCGACTTTTATGCCCGCATCGTCGCTGCCCACGGCGCACTGCGCGATCAGGACCACCCGCCCTGCATCCTGTACAGTGCCACCCAGGTACCCGATCGTACCGCCTTCCTTCTGCAGCGGGCGGCCGCGGCGGGCGACCAGGTGACGCCGGGGGAGACAGGGGACGGCGCGCCGACCGGCATCGCTGACCCGGCGCCCGAACTGGTCGCAGCGGTGGGGTTGCTGGAGGCCGCCGGCGCCGATTTCATCGCCATGCCGTGCAACTCCGCGCACGCCTTTCTGGCCCCGATGCGTGCCGCGGTGCGGATCCCGATCCTCGACATGATCGTGCTGGCTGCCGGCGCGGCCGCACGGGTGGTGAGCCCAGGTGCGCGGGTCGGGGTGCTGGCGGCAAGCGGCACCGTCGAGGTTGGACTGTACGGCCGGCCGCTGCGCGACCACGGCCTCGTTCCCCTGTATCCCGACGGCAGCGTACAAGCAGAGGTGATGGCGGCAATCAAGGACGTCAAGGCCGGCGGTGGGCCGGCGGCGGGGACCTCGGACGCGCGACTGCTGGCGGCGGCCGAGCATTTGAGCGAGCGCGACGCGGATTGCATCATCATGGGCTGCACCGAGGTGCCGCTGGCCGTGGTGCCGGCCGACAGTCCCCTGGCGATGATCGACGGCACCCAGGTGCTCGTCGATACGACGCTGGCGCTTGCCGTCGGCCGGCTCGACTTCAGGGAGGTCGCCGATGCAATTCGTTGACGTCGAGGTCCCGGGCGGGCCGCCGCGTGCCTACGAGGTGGTCATCGGAATCGCCCTGCCGGAGGCCGCCGCCGACGACCTGGTGCGCTGGCAGCAGGCGCCACGCTGGGCGGTGGTCACGGACAGTAACGTCGCCTCGCTGTACGGTGAGCCCCTCGCCGAGGCGCTGCGCGCCCACGGCGCGCGCGCCGACTGCCTGGTGTTTCCAGCGGGCGAGGAGCACAAGACACGCGCTACGGTCAGCGACCTGCAGGATCGCCTCATCGACCTTGGCCACGGGCGCGACTCCTGGCTGGTCGCGGTGGGCGGCGGCGTGGTCGGCGACGTCGGCGGCTTCGTCGCCGCGACGCTGTTTCGCGGGGTCAACTACGTGCAGGTGCCCACGACCCTGTTGGCCATGGTCGACAGCAGCGTCGGCGGCAAGACCGGGGTCGATACGCCAGCGGGCAAGAACCTGGTCGGTGCCTTCCTGCAGCCGCGCCGCGTGCTTGCCGACCTCGGCGCCCTGAAGACGCTGCCGCGCGAGGACCTGGCGGCTGGTTTCGCCGAGGTCGTCAAGTATGGCGTCATCCTCGATGCCACGTTCTTCCAGGCGCTCGAGTCGGAGTTGCTCGACAAGGCGCTGGCGCACGACTCGGACGCGCTGGCCCGCGTCGTGTCGCGCTGCTGCGATCTCAAGGCGCGCGTGGTGGCGGCGGACGAGACCGAGACGGGCTACCGCGCGATCCTCAACTTCGGCCACACGGTGGCGCACGCCATCGAGGCGGTCTCGGGCTACGGCATGCGCCACGGTGAGGCGGTCGCCATCGGCATGGTCGCCGAGGCGCGCCTGGCGCACCGCAAGCTTGGTGGCGCCGCCGATGGCGTCGCCGAGCGCATCGCCTCGCTATGCGCCCGCGCCGGCCTGCCCACCGAGCTGCCCGAGGGTACCGACGTCGACGCCCTGGTCGCCGCTGCCTTCCACGACAAGAAGACCCGCTCCGGGACCATCCGCTGCGCCCTGCCGGCAATGCTCGGCGTCATGGCCGACTGGTACGGCGACCAGACCATCCCCATCCAACCCGAGGAGCTCGCCGCCGCCCTGCGCGGGTGACTGGCTTCGGCGCCGTCCGGGTGTTGGGGTGGCGGGGGCCGTGTCGAAGAGGCCGCGGCGTGAGGGGCGTCGCGATTGGATCTGAATCCTGGTGGACGCCGCTGAGAGCCACTTCGACACGGCCCCCGCCACCCAACACCCTCCGCAACGGGTTTGCCGGGCGGTCACTGCCCCGAGGGCGGGTGACGAGGAAAGAAACCAAGACCGTGGTAGGCCGGGCAGCCTGATCGACGAGGCTTGAGAGTGGAGTACCCGGCAGCCCCCGCGCCTTGGAGCCGGCGGTGAAGTCCCTGTACCCCGACCCGTTCTCCCAGCAACCCGGCGCCGGTAGGTCGCAGTTTCGTCCCTGCAGGAACGGTCGGGAGGGATCTGGGCGGACGGGGGTGCGCCGCGAAGAGGCTCTCAGCGGCGCGCAACCAATCCCGGATCTCATTTCGACGCCCCTTGCGCCGCGGCCTCTTGGCGGCGCACCCCCGTCCGCCCAGATCCCGTTAAGCACCCCTTCCCGGCCTACCGCGACCTACTCGCCGTCCCCCGCCTCCAGCTGCGACCGAAACCAGTCAATGGTCGGCACCAGCCCCTTGCGCCAGGTCACCTGCGGCTCCCAGCTCAGGGCGCGGCGCGCCTTGGAGATGTCGGGGCAGCGCACCTTGGGGTCGTCGATCGGCAGGGGCTCCTCGATGATCTCGCTGGCCGAGCCGGTGAGCTCGAGCACCGCCTCGGCCATCTCGCGGATGGTGATCTCTTCGGGGTTGCCGAGGTTCACCGGCTCGTTTTCGTCGGAATCCAGCAGCAGCAGAATGCCGCGCACCAGGTCGTCGACGTAGGTGAAGGAGCGCGTCTGGGATCCGTCTCCGTAGATCGTGATCGGCTCGCCGCGCAGGGCCTGGGTGATGAAGTTGGGGATGGCGCGGCCGTCGTGCAGCCGCATGCGAGGCCCGTAGGTATTGAAGATCCGCACGATGCGGGTGGGAAGCCCGTGGGCGCGGTTGTACGCCATCGTCATCGCCTCGGCGAAGCGCTTGGCTTCGTCGTACACGCCGCGCGGTCCGATCGGGTTGACGTGCCCCCAGTAGCTTTCCGGCTGCGGGTTTACCTGGGGGTCGCCGTAGACCTCGGAGGTCGAGGCGAGCAGGAAGCGGGCGCCATGGTGCATCGCCAGTCCGAGCGTCTTGTGCGTGCCGAGCGCTCCGACCTTGAGCGTGTGGATGGGGTGCTGCAGATAGTCGGCCGGGGAGGCGGGTGAGGCGAAGTGCAGCACGCAGTCGAGCGGTTCGTCGACCACCATGTACTGGGTGACGTCGTGCCGGATGAACAGGAAATCCCGGCCGACGTAGCTGCTGATGTTGCTGATGTCGCCGGTGAGCAGGTTGTCCATCACGATGACGCGATCGCCGGCGTCGAGCAGGTGGCTGCACAGGTGCGAACCGATAAACCCTGCCCCGCCGGTGATCAAAACGGTTCTCTTCGCACTCATCTCATTGAATCCCGTGTTGAGCCGCGCACCTCGCGCCACCATGGCGTCGATGACGCCCCGCGTCAGTAGGCGTGCTCGTGTCCCAGGCCGTTGGTGATGGTCAGCCAGAGAATCTTGAAATCGAGCGCCAGCGACCAGTTCTCGATGTAGTAGAGGTCGTACTGGATGCGCCGCTCCAACGACGTGTTGCCGCGCCAACCGTTGACCTGGGCCCAGCCGGTAAGCCCCGCCCGTACCCTGTGACGAAGCATATAGCGGGGAATCCGTTCGCGGAACTCCCGCACGAAGTAGGGGCGCTCCGGCCGCGGCCCGACCATGCTCATGTCGCCGCGCAGCACGTTGAAGAACTGCGGTAGCTCGTCGAGGCTGAACTTGCGGATGAAGCGTCCCACCGGAGTGACCCGTGGATCGCTTTCCTCTGTCCACACCGGTCCTGTCTCCTGCTCGGCGTTCGCCACCATGGAGCGAAACTTTATGAGCTGGAAGCTGCGCCCGTCGAGGCCCATGCGCTCCTGGCGATAGAAGATGGGTCCCGGTGAGGTGAGCCGGATCGCCAGCGCAATGAGCGGAAACACGGGGGCAAAAAGCACGATCAGCCCGGTCGCAGCGCAGATGTCGAGGCCGCGCTTGACGGCGCTCGCCATGCCGCGCATCGGCGTCGCCGACAGGTTGACGATCGGCACACCGTCGAAATCCTCCACCGAGGCGCGCAGCGTGATGTGCTGCAACAAGTCGGGCACCACCTTGATCTCGACCATCTCGTTGCTCACCTCGTCGAGCAGACGCAGGATGTCGGCGTATGCCGACAGCGGCAGAGCGATGAAGATCTGGTCGACGCTGAAGCGACGGATGAGCTCGCAGGCGTCGTCGATGCGCCCGACCACGGGCACACCGCGATAGAGGACGTCGACCTCATCACCAAGCATGCCGGTGATGCGGAAGCCGAGCTCCTGATGCGACCGCATCTTGTCGACCACCGCTCGCGCCAGCTCGCCGGTGCCGGCGATCAGCACGCGCTTGAGGTTGCGTCCCGACCGTCGCATCCGGTCGATCACTGCGTGGATCAGCGAGCGCCCGGCGATCACCGCGATCACGTCGGTGACGTAGAACATGGCGAACATCAGCCGCGAGAAGTCGGTCGGTCGGGTGAGGAACGCACCGGCGGCGAACAGCGCCATCGCCAGGGTGATGGCGATCGACACCTGCATGTATTCCTCGGCGCGCGCCGCCGTACGGCGCAGGCGGTAGAGGCCGAAGGCGGTGAATACCAGCGCCCACAACGCCAGGATGAAGGGCATCAGGCGGGCGTAATCGGGTAGCTGCAGGATGTCGCCGGGCTCGACGGGGCGCACCTCGTACTCGAAGCGCAGCCAGTAGGCGCCGAGGAACGCGCCCGCGGTCATGAGCAGATCTGAGCACAGGACCGTCACCGTCTGGTACAGGCGCATGCGCTGGATCAAGGTGATTGCTCCCGTGGTGAGACGGCGGTGTCGGCGCCGGTCCCAGGGCCCCCCGGAGCGACGCAGCGAACGGAGTCGACGATGAATGTCGACAGTCGACCCAGAAAACGGTCCCGAGAGTACCGCAGGGCCTGTTGGCGAATTATCTCGGTATTGAAAGCGGTCGCCTCGGCCCTGTCAACGGCGGCGGCCACCTGGGCGGGGCCTTGCTCTCCGATCAGGATGCCGGTGACGCCGTCCTCGATCGCCTCGCGTGCGCCGCCGCGTGCCAGCACGAGTGCCGGCCGGCCGCACGCCATCGCCTCGAGCGGGACGATGCCGGCGTCCTCCACTGCTGCCAGCACCACGCCGCGGCAGCCCTGGTAGAGCGTGCGCAGCTCGCCGGCGTCGACCCGACCGCGCATCTCGACCGTCGGACCGGCGAGCGCGTCGAGGCGGTCAGCGTCGGGTCCGGTGCCGACCACCACCAGGCGTCGCCGCAGGCGGTTGAACGCCTCGATGACCACCTCGTTGCGCTTGTACGGCGAAAGCGCCGCAACCACGAGGTAATAGTCGTCCGGCTCGCGCGCGTCGGCGGGCACGAAGAAGTCGGTGTCGACCGGCGGCGGCACCACCGTTGCGGTGCGGCCGTAGTACTTCTCGATGCGCCCCGCCACCCATGCGGAGTTGGCGGCAAAAGCGTCGACCCGACCCGCGGTCGCTGCGTCCCAGCGACGCAGCCAGATCATCGAGGCGCTGATCGCGGCGAACGCCAGGCGCCCGTTACGCCGCGCGCTGAAGTAGTTGTCGAACTGGTCCCAGGCATAACGCATCGGGGTGTGGCAGTAGCACAGGTGAGGCGTGCCGGGCTCGGTGATGGCCGCCTTGGCGGCACAGTGGCTGCTGGAGATCACCAGGTCGTAGCGCGACAGGTCGAGCTGCTCGACGGCCCACGGGAACAGGGGTAGGTACCAGCGGTACTTCTCGGCGGCGCGCGGCATCCGCTGGACGAACGAGCTGTAGATCGGGCGCGACTCGATGCGCTCGCTGACCGAGCCGGGGACGTGCAGCAGGGTGTGGATATCGGCGTCGGGGAACAAGTCGAGCATTCCCTCGAGAACCTGCTCGCCGCCACGCATGCCGGTGAGCCAGTCGTGCACCAGCGCGACCTTCATTGGCCGGCGACCTCGCGGTAGACGTCGAGCACTCGTTTCGCGGTGTCGTCCCAGTCGAACTCCCGCGCCCGGCGGCGGCCCTGTACACCCAGCGCGCGGCGAAAACTCTCGTTCTCCAGCAGGCTGCGCACCGCGGCGGCGATGGCATCGACGCGGTAGGGGTTGACCAGCAGACCGCTGTGGCCCACCACTTCGGGGATGGCGGAGCTGCGCGCCGCTACCACCGGGGTGCCGCATGCCATCGCCTCCAACGCCGGCAGGCCGAAGCCCTCGTACAGCGACGGGAAGACGAAGATCTCGGCCATCTTGTACAGCGCGCGCAGCTCCGCTTTGGGGACAACGCCGAGCGAGCGCACGCGGTCGCGGACGCCGCACTCCGTGCACACCGCGTCGAGCTCCGGGTGGGTGTGCAGGGATCCGCCGGCGACCACCAGATCGAGGTCGGGGTAATCGGGGCACAGCTTGCCGAAGGCCTGCAGCATGCGCTTCATGTTCTTGTGTGCCTTGATGTTGCCCACGCTGAGCAGGAACGGGCGCTCCAGACCGAAGTAGTGCCGCACCGCGTCGAGTTGATCCTGCGGGACCTGCTCGAGAAAGAAGGGGTCGCAGCCGTGGGGGATGACCTCGATCTTGCCGCCGTCGGCGTCGACCAGCTCGATGAGGTCTGCGCGGGTGGCCTGCGACACGGTGATGACCCGGTCCGCCGCGCGCACCGCGCGGTGCAGCATCAGGCGGGCGTACACGCTCGCCGCCGGGTTGGGTAGCTGGCGCGGGAAGCGCAGGTGGATGCAGTCGTGAATGGTGACCACGCCCGGGCAGGGGAGAAACAACGGGAAGACATAGTGCGGCGCGTGAAACACGTCTGCGCGCAGCTTACGCACCTGCCACGAGACGCTGAACAGCTCGCTGGCGCCGTAGTTGGCCGAGCTGTTGGGCACCCAGGAGATGTTGGGGGCGGTGAGCGCGGCGATCGCCCCGCTCTCCGTCTCCGTAGCGGTCGGGCTGGCCGGGTCCGAGCCGTGACCGAGAAAGAAGAACTCGTCGTGAGGCGCGAGGCGCGCGCAGGTGGAGCCGAGGCGGCGGATGTACGTGCCGATGCCGTAATCGGCGACCTTCCTGGCGTCGACGACGATTCGCATTACTTACCCGTTTCGCGCAGGGTCAAGCGCAACA
>JASFRZ010000085.1:0-13583 GCA_050114655.1 Acidobacteriota bacterium | reverse complement strand
AGGGAATCGTGGAATTCCAGCATTTGGCGGAGACTAGCCGCACGTGGCGTATGACGACGGCGTTCCATGACGGTGCGAAATCGGGTGTCTTGGGTGACCGCCTCCACCAGTTCATCCGATGTATTGAAGGAGCGATTCTCCCCGAAGCGGGTAGGACGGAAAGACAGTTCAAGAGTCGGAGTGAGCTTTTCATCGGGCCGGCGCATCACACTCTTGTCGAGCAGCTCTACCGTCTCCGCAGCGCGGTTGAACATCTCCACGATCCAAACGATTTCGTGAAGGACCGCAAGGAGCTCGCGCGGTTCGCATATCAATCGGAAGCAATCGCCCGCCATTGCTTGCAGCGCATCTTCACAAGGCGGCATCTGCATCGTGTGTTCGACACCGATGAGCACTTGGAGAGTTTCTGGAACCTAGGGCTGGAGAACCGGCAGCACGAGTGGGGCGAGAGCCTCGACATCGATGGCGTCGCGGGGGAGTTCGACAAGCGGGCCGTCATCTGAGCGCCTCCGAGTTGACGGAATATAGTGGTTGTCACTATAGTTGTTTCCACGAACACCGGCCGCAAACCTCTTCCCGAGGCGATCGATGACCGCACAACCCGCCGCACGCGACTACCTGCCGTTGACCAACCTCGCCTTCCACGTGCTGCTGGCGCTCGGTGACGGGCCGGCGCACGGCTATGCCATCGGCAAGGAGGTGGAGAGCCGCTCGGACGGCATGCTCAACCCCGCCACCGGCTCGCTCTACCAGGTGCTCAAGCGTCTCAGTCAGGACGGGCTGATCGCCAATGCCCCGGTCAAGCCAGACGACGCGCGCCGGCAGAGCTATCAGCTCACCGACCTCGGACGCGCGGTCGCCGAAGCCGAGGCGCGCCGCCTCAGCGCGCTGGTCGGCACGGCGCGCCGCAAGCACCTGCTCACCGACCGGTGAGGCGCTGATGCTGTCCCGCATTTACCAGACACTGCTGCTCCTGTACCCGGCCGAGTCCCGCCGCGCCTGGGGCCCCGGTATGCAGACGACCTTCGACCTGCGCGCCCGCGAGATCGCCGACGCCGGCGTGACGCGGCGCTGGCGCTTCGCTTTCAAGGAGATCGGCGCGCTGGTCGCGACCGCATTCAGCGAGCGCTTCACCGACCGCCGCAGGTCGCGTCGGGCCGTTCGGTCCGGCGCCCCCGCCGGCGCCGGCTCGCCCTTCACCCCGAGATCCCCGCGCTCCCCGCGGAGAGAGATCATGAGCAACCTGCTGTTCGACGCGCGCGTCGCACTGCGCGGCTGGCGCCGTAACCCCGGCACCGTCGCGCTGATCATCCTCACCCTCGCGCTTGGCATCGGCGCGACCACGGCGATCTTCAGCGTCGTCAACGGCGTGGTGCTGAGCCCCCTTCCCTTCCCCGAGTCCGAGCGCCTGGTGGAGCTCGCCGAGCTCGGGCCCGACGGCGACCCTTCTACGCTCTCGATGCCCGATTTCGTCGACTACCGGGACCGCAGCACGACGCTCGCGGGGGTAAGCGTGCGCGACGGCGCATCCTTGACCCTCACCGGCCTCGGCGACGCCGAGAGGATCACCGCCAACGAAGTGAGCGCGGGGTTCTTCGAGCTGCTCGGCGTGCCGATGGCAATGGGGCGCGGGTTCTCGAGCGACGACGAGGCCGAGGGCGCGCCGCTCGTGACGGTCGTCAGCCACGGCTTCTGGCGCAACCGGCTGGGCGCCGATCCCCAGGCGCTGGGGCGGACGCTACGCCTCGACGGCCGCGACTACACCATCGTCGGCGTCGCCCCGGAAGGCATCCGGCTGGGCGGCGAGGAGCCGCAGCTCTGGGTACCCTTCACGCTCACCGACGAAGGCATGCAGAACCGCGGCGGGCACATGTACCCGGCGATGGCGCGGCTGGCGCCGGGCGTGTCGCTCGAGGCCGCCCGCCAAGAGGTTGCCGCGATCGGCCGCGACATCGTCGAGGAGACGCCGCAGTACCACGACGAAGGGGGCGCGGCGACGCTGGCGCCGCTCAAGGAGTCGATCGTCGGCGACGTGGACCAGGTGCTCTTCACCCTGCTCGGCGCCGTCGGCCTGCTGCTGCTGATCGCCTGCGTCAACGTCGCCAGCATCATGATCGCGCGCGCCGAGAGCCGCGGACGCGAGACCGCGGTGCGGACCGCGCTCGGCGCCAGCGTGGTACGGCTGGCGCGACCGCTGCTGGCGGACGCGCTCTTGCTCGCCGCCGCCGGCGGGCTCGCCGGCGTCGCGCTGGCGTACTTCGGTAGCCGCGTGATCGTCGCCACCCTCGCCGGCAACCTGCCGCGCGCCGTCGACATCGGCGTCGATCCCGGCGTGCTGCTGTTCGCGCTGGTGGTGACCGCCGGCTGCGGGGTGCTGGTCGGGCTTCTGCCGGTGTGGCACGCGCTGCGCGCCGAGACCTACGCGGCGATCCGCGGCGGCTCGACCCAGCAGGCAGGCAACGCCCGCTCGAGCATGCTGCGGCGCGGCCTGATCATCGCCGAGATCGCTCTCGCCGTGGTGCTGGTGCTCGGCGCCGGCCTGTTCGTGCAGAGCCTGATCAAGCTGCAGGGGGTCGAGCGCGGCTTCGTGTCCGACGGGGCGATTACCTTCCGCGTCAGCCTGCCGAGCAGCCGCTACGGGACGATGGAGACCGCCGGCGCCTTCATGCACGGGCTCGAGCAGGAGCTCGACAACCTGCCCGGCGTCGACGCCGCCGGGGCCATCGGCTTGCTGCCGTTCTTCGCCTCGCAGTACACCTCGGTCGCGATCAGCGGCCAGGATCCCGACCTCGCCGCGGATTGCCAGTTCCGCTACGCCACGCCCGGCTACTTCGACGCCATCGGCACCCGCCTGGTGCGCGGCCGCGGCTTCAGCGAGCGCGACACCCCCGAGACGCAGCCGGTCATCGTGCTGAGCCTCACGCTGGCGCGGCGACTCTTCGGTGACGACGACCCCCTCGGCCGCTTCGTCTACATCCCCGGCTGGGGCGGCCCGGAGGCGATCGAGGTGGTGGGGATCGCCGAGGACGTGCGGCTCACCGGCCTGCGGCAGGAGGCCCCACCGACGATGTACTGGCCCTACGGACAGTGGAACTATCGCCCGAACCTGTCGTTCGTGGTGCGCAGCGCCGGCGACCCGGGAGCACTGGTCCCGTCGATCCGGCAGGTCGTCGCCGGGCTCGATCCCGACCTGGCGATCTACTCGGTCGAGCTGCTCGCCGACCGCACACGTCGTTCCGTGGCGGAAGAGCGCCTGACCACCACGCTGCTGAGCGGCTTCGCCACCCTGGCTCTGTTGCTCGGCGCGGTGGGGATCTTCGGCGTCATGGCCTACACCGTGGCGCAGCGGCGGCGCGAGATCGGCGTGCGGGTGGCCATCGGCGCGGCACCGCGCAACGTGGTGGGCGCAATTCTCAAGGAAGGCACGCTGCTCGCCGCCACCGGTCTGGTGCTCGGAGCGATGGGAACGTGGGCGCTGGGGCGCTCGTTCGGCTCGCTACTATACGACACCAGCCCGACCGACCCGGTGACCTTCGCCGGCGTCGCCCTGCTGCTGCTCGGCGTGGCGCTGCTCGCCTGCCTGCTGCCGGCGCGGCGCGCGGCCCGCGTCGACCCGATGGTGGTGCTACGCAGCGATTGACGTGAGCCCCTATCCGGGTTCTCGGGGTGCAGACAAACCCCGGGGCGGCGCAACCACCAACGAGGCCGGGGCGCTCGGATCACCGCAACGGCTTGCCGCGTTGCGGCACGTGAGGGCCGCCGTTCAGTCGTCCGGATCCTCCACCGCCGGCGCGCCGCGAAACGGCTCGCCCTGGCGTTGCAACCATGCCTCGAGGCGCTCGGTGCAGTCGCAGTCGCCGCAGGCCCACGGCTCGCTGCCGTTCTCGTCGCGGCACTTGGTGCGGTAGTGGGCATCGGCGATACGCTCGAGCCGGAAGAACTCCTCCCAGTAGGGACGCTCCTCTTGCAGCGGCGTGGGGCAGTAGCAGACCTCGACCCAGCGCACGGTGCCGTCGTCGAAGCACCGTGCCTCGTCCATGGCCTCGAAGTAGGCGCTGCCGGCGATCGAGCCGGCGCCGAGGCTGCCGTCCTCGATCGCCCGCTCCAGCTTGTCGCGACAACCGTCCTTCAGGCGTGCTGTGACGAAGTACCTCATTTCGATCTCCATGCAGGCGACTACTTTTCACCGTAGCGCGCCGCGAGCCCCGCTTTCTAATGCTGTTCCCACAGCCGCTGCAGCCACGGCACGGCGCGTGCCAGGTAGGGTACGTAGCGTGGGGTCTCGTGGTGGCCGATGCCGGCGTCGATGGGATGAAACTCGACGTTGCCCCCGAGCGCGGTGAGCTCGGCGGCTGCGCGCTCCACCGGAGCGATCGGAATGAGCTCGTCGTCGCGGCTGTGGATGATGTACAGCGGCAGGTCGAGCAGCGTGGCGGGCCACTCGACGCTGCCCGAGGTGACGTAGCGCTGCACGGTCTCGGCGCCGCTCTCCGCCGTGCGGGCGATCATCGGCACGCTGGCCATCGGCAGCGCGGCGGAAAACAGCTCGGGATGATGCGAGGCGTAGTACCACGTACCCATGCCACCGAGGCTGAAGCCGGTGACCAGCGTGCGCTCGGGATCGGTACGATACTGCCCCCGCACGTGCTCGAGCAGCCCCAGTACCGCCCGCTCGCTGCGCGGGTCCACCCAGGTCCGCGCCGGGCACAGCGGCGCCACCAGAATCGCGCCGAGCTCCCGCAGCGCCGGCTCGACGAGGATCTCGAGAAAGACCGCGCTGTAGTTGGGCGGCAGCGCCTCGGCCCAGCCGAAGTGCAGGGCCAGCACCAGCGGCGCCTCACGCGAGCCGTCGTAGCCCTGCGGCACGACGATCGCGTAGCGCAGCGTCGAGCCGTCGTCGAGTACGAGGGTTTCGCGCTGGATGGAGCTCGCTGAGGTCACGGCATCTCCCGCCGTCCGCTGCGCGCCCGGCACGACGGAGGCCGCCGCCAGGAGGGCGCTGGTCAACCAGATCGTCAACGTCATGCCGCAAATGGTACCGGGTCGAGAGCTCGACGCCGGGGCGGCGGCGACAAATCCGTCGTGCCCCCCACCGGGCGCCTCGATGCTGTTATGATGCGCGCAGCCGAGAGGCTCCCCATAACGACGTGACACGCCCGACGTTTCCGGTGCGCTCCCCCGCCCGGAGTAGAGCATGACGCAGGAGCTCAAGTACGCCGCCCGCGGCTTGCTCCGGGCGCCCGGATACGCGGCGGTCATCGTCGTCACGCTGGCGCTCGCCATCGGCGCCACCACCACCATCTACAGCGTGGTCAACGGCGTCCTGCTGCGCCCGCTGCCGTTTCCCGATCAGGACCGCTTGTTGATGTTGTGGCAGCGCGCCCCCGGCGTCGGCGTCACCGAGGACTGGTGGTCGGTGGCGCAGTACTTCGACATCCGCGAGGGGGCGCCCAGTCTGGAGCACGTCGCCCTCACCTTCGGCCAGGAGGTCACCCTCACCGGCGACGACTTCGAGCCGCTGCGGCTCGGCGCGCTGCGCGTCTCGTCGTCGTTCTTCGACGTCATGGGCATCGACGCGGTTGCCGGGCGCCGCTTCATGACCGCAGACGACACCGCCGACGCAGCGACCAAAGTGATCCTCGGCGAGCGCCTCTATACGCAGCAGTTCGGCGCCGATCCGGCGATCATCGGCGACACCATCATGCTCGACGGCAACCACATCGAGGTGGTCGGCGTGCTGGAATCGATGGTGCTCGACGGCGACATGATGGCAACGTTGGTGACCGTGCCGTCGTTCGACATGCTGCTTTCGTTCCCGCTCGATGACCCACAGACCACGCAACGCGGCTCGGAGAACTTCAACGTCATCGGCAAGCTCGCCCCCGACGCCACGCGCGCGCGCCTCGACGCCGAGCTGCTCGAGGTCGCGCGGGCCTTCTCCGAAGATCCCGGTGCGCTCGGCGCCGGACTGGCGGTGGGCAAGGAATTCTGGATCGGCGTCGTCCCGCTGCTCGACCAGGTGGTCGGCGGCGCGCGCCGCTATCTCCTGGTGCTGCTCGGTGCGACTGCCGTGCTGCTGGCCATCGCCTGCGCCAACGTTGCCAACCTGCTGCTGACGCGGGCGACCACCCGCCGCCGCGAGATCTCCATCCGCGCCTCGCTGGGGGCGCCACGCGCGCGCATGGTGACCCAGGCGATGCTCGAGAGCCTGACGCTGTCGCTGCTCGGGGGCGCCGGTGGGCTGTTGATCGCCGCCGCCGCGGTGCGTGCGTTGCACCTCGCCGCGCCGCAGGACCTGCCGCGACTGCGCGACGTCGCGGTCGACCCGGCGGTGCTGGCCTTCGCTGCGCTCCTGTGCGTACTCTCCAGCGTGCTGTTCGGCCTCGGTCCCGCGCTCAGCACCTCGCGGGTTGCGCCCGCGGACGTCCTGCGCGACGGGGTCGCCGCGGTGCGAGCGCGCTCGCCGTGGCGCCGCGGCGGCTCGCGCCTGCTGGTGGTGGCTCAGGTCGCGCTGTCGCTTCTGCTGGTCATCGGCGCGGGCCTCCTGATACGTACCTTCGGCGAGCTGCGCACCATCGACCCCGGCTTCCGGCCCAGCGGGGCGCTGTCATTCCGCGTCTCCCCCACCGGGCAACGTTACGCGACACGAGACGCGCGGGTGGCGTTCTACCGCGAGCTGTTCGAGGGCTTGCGCAGCCTGCCCGGCGTGCAGGCCGCCGGCGGGACCTCGCTGCTGCCGCTGGCGCGCGGCCTGGCATGGACCGACTTCATCGTCGAGGGCTTCAACGAGAACAACCCCGACGCGCGCATCGTCGCCGACCTGATGATCGTCACGCCGGGGTACTTCGACGCGCTCGGCGCCGAGGTCATCGCCGGCCGCGCGTTCACCGACGCCGATACCGACGAGCCGTCGGTGGCACTGGTCAACCGCGACTTCGCCGAGCGCTTCTGGCCAGCCGAGGAGGCGGTGGGCAAGTGGCTGGGCAGCGACTTCACCGAAAAGACCACGATCGTCGGGGTGGTCGAGACCGTCAAGCACTACGGCCTCGACGCCGACACCCGCCCCGCCGTGTTTCTGCCTCACGCCGCCTGGGGCTCGCGCGCGATGTTCGGCGTACTACGGCTGGCCGAGGGTTCGACGGCGGCCGGCACGGGCACTCCCGACCCCACGGCCCTGGCGCCCGCCGTCACCCGGGCGGTGCGCACACTCGACGCCGACCTGCCGGTGTACGACGTGCGCACCATGGAGGACCGTCTGGCACAGTCGCTCGCCAAGCAGCGCGTGCTGATGTGGCTGCTGAACTTCTTCGGCGCCACGGCGCTGACCCTGGCCACCGTCGGCTTGTACGGCGTGCTGTCGTTCGCCGTCGCCACGCACACCCGCGAGCTCGGCATCCGCAAGGCGCTCGGCGCCCAGCGCCGCGACCTCTACCGTCTGGTGCTGCGCAGCGCGGGCACCGTCACCCTCGTAGGCATCGGAGCCGGCGCCCTGATCGCCCTCTGGGCCGCCAGCGCCCTCGACACCGTCGTGTTCGGCATCGCTACCCACGACCCTCTTGCTTTCGCCGCCGCCGTCCTTCTCGTTGTCGCCGTCGCTTTCGCCGCCAGCTTGCTGCCGGCTCGCAAGGCAGCTTCCGTGGATGCAATGGAAGCGATGAAGTAACCGGGGCTCCAGCCGGCTCCGTTATCGCATTCGCACCGGATTCACCGGCATCGCCCCCAACCACCGCGCCACATTCAGGCAGAAACGCGGATTCTGCGCCCCCTCCGCCGTATTCATCCCCCAAGGCCCCGAGTCGTTCCGCAGCGCCGTGCACATCGAGGTCTCCGCCAGCACTACCAGTCGACCCGCGCCGACGTCACGCGCTGCGGCGGCGAGCCAGCCCTCGGCCTCGAACACCGGGTACTCGGCGCGCGGCAGGTGAGGAAAAGTCTCCTGCAGCTCAACCCAGGCGCGCGCCGCGGGACCGTAGCTCATCAGCGGCTCGAATTCGCGCGCGGCGCGAAATGCCGTACCGGTCCAGGTCGCCACCTGCTCGACCTCGTCGACGGTGGCACGCCCGCGGGTGATGGTGTGGTCGTGCAACGTGCCGTCCTGCACCCGGAACAGGTCGGGCAGCGGCGTGTTGGCGCGGTTGCGCGCCTCGCCGTCGAGAAAGACCACGCCGAACACGGTGGCGAGGTCGGCCATCGCTCCCGGGATCGGGCTGTGGTCGGCAACCAGCATCAGGCCGCCGCCGGCGTTGACCCAACCGAACACCGCGGCGATCTCGTCGCGGCTGAAAGCGGATCCGTGCGGGAAGGCCCAGTCTTCGTCGTTGGCGTCGTTCACCGGCGTGGCGACCACCAGCACGTCGCATCCCTCGAGCACCGGCGCACTGAAGGCTTGCTCCACGATGCGGGTGACGAAGCCGTCGCCGCGCAGGAGCTCGGCGAAGGGCCAGTAGTCGCCGTCGCCAGTATGGTAGTTGTGGTGCGCGCTGTCGAAGCAGGCCACCGGCCCGCCGCCCACGGGGTAGGCCGGCGCCGGATTGTCGTAGCGGTAGTCGCGATCGGCCTGCGCCCACGCGGCGGCGGGAACGAGGTGCAGCGCCACGGCGAGCGCGATCCCGAGGCCGCTGGATGCGGCCCGGCGACGCGGCCGCGGCAGGTGCTCGCGGCCGGGTGTCAGGAGATCTCCGCGCCGATCGTCACCGTGTCGTCGACGAAGTTCATCAGGAACACACTCGATGACGCTCACGAGCACCTCCGCACGGGCCGCCGCGGCAGCGCAGCGTCAGAATTCGAACCCCTTGAAGCTGACGCCGAACATTACCGAATACAGGATCGGGACGACACCGAGGGTGAGCACCGTAGCGAACGCCAGCCCGGCCATGATGGTCATTGCCATCGGCTCCCACATGGCGCCGCCGCCCAGATAGAGAGGCAGCAGGCCGCCGATGGTGGTGGTGGTTGTCAAAAGGATCGGCCGCATCCGCCGTTGCGCCGCCTCCACCACGGCGCGCGCCGGCGGCATCCCGTTCTGGTTGATCTCGATGTCGATCCGGTCGAGGAGCACGATGGCGTTGTTGATCACGATGCCGGCGAGCGAGATGACGCCCAGTAAGGTCATGAAGCCGAAGTACAGGTTGAAGGTAAGCAGCCCCAGCACCACCCCGATGAGCGCCATCGGGATGGTCATCAGGATGATCAGCGGCTTGCGGATCGAGTTGAACTGCGCCACCAGCAGCAGCAGGATGATCATCGCTGCGATCGGCAGCTTGGCGGCGATCGATGCGTTCCCCTTGGCTGACTCCTCGTCGGCGCCACCGAGCGACCATGAGTAGCCGCGCGGCCACCTCAGCTGCTGCTCCTCGAGCCACGGGGTGATGGCGCCATCGATGTCGGCGGCGGTGTAACCGGGCTCGAGCGCGGATTCCACTGTCACCGTGTCGAGGCGGTTGCGCCGGTGGATCAGCGCCGGCTGCCATTCGACACGCACGTCGGCGACCTGGGCCAACGGCACCGACCGCCCGGTGCTCTGTGAGTAGACGTTGAGCGCCTCGATGCGGTTGATGTCGTTGCGTTGGGTCTCGACCGAGCGCAGCGTCACCGGGATGATCTTGTCGTCCTCGCGAAACTCGGTGGTGTCGATTCCGGTGAGGAAGCTCTGCAGCGAGACGGCGATATCCTGGCTCGACACGCCGGCGCGCAGCGCGCGCGGCTGATCCACCTCGATGAGCAGCTTCTTGGTGCGGGCGCCCCAGTCGTCGTCGATGTTCTTGGTGCCGGGTACGCGGCGGAGCTGCTCCTTGACGTCGTCGACGATGGTGAACAGGACCGCCGGATCGTCACCCGAGATGCGCACTTCCACCGGCGGCCAGGCCGGCGGCCCGAGCTGCAGCGGGATGAAAACCGCCTTGAGATCGGGAAAGTTCTCGGCGGCGAAGCGCTCCAGCTCCGGGATCACGCGGTCCACCTCGGCGCGCGAAGTGGTGTTGATGACCATGGTGGCGTACTCGGGACGTGGGTTCTCCGGCGTGTACGGCAGGATGAAGCGCGGCGCGCCCTGGCCGATGAACACGCCCCAGTTGACGATCCCATCCGGGCGCCCATCACCGACCTGGAGGTTGTCGGCAATGAAGCGGTCGAAACGCTCCGCGAGCCGCTCGGTGGCGGCGATCGGCGTGCCCGTGGGCAGCAGCAGATCGCCGGTCAGCGTGGCGCGCTCGTTGGGCGGGAAGAAGATCTGCGGCACCAGGGCGAAGAGGTTCATCGCCACCACGAAGACCACCGCAATGGAGCCCAGCGCGACGCCGCGGTGTCGCAGCCCGGACAGCAGCAGCGCGCGGTAGAGGCGATAGAAGCGCGAGTCATAGCCGCCTTCCTCCCCTTCGGCACGCGCCTGCACCCGCACGAACATCACGCACAGGAGCGGGATCAGCGTCAGCGTAACGACCCACGAGCTCAACAGCGTGATGGTGATGACGACGAACAACGCCGCGGTGTACTCGCCCACCGAGGACTCGGCCAGGTAGATGGGCAGGAACGCCGCGCAGGTGGTGAGCGACGACGTCAACAGGGGTACCCGCAGCTCGCGCGCCGAGTCGATCGCCGCCTGCACCCCCTCCTTGCCCTCCGCCATCTGCGTCATGATCGACTCCGACATGACGATGGCGTTGTCCACCAGCATGCCCAGAGCCATGATCAGCGCCGCGATCGAGATCTGGTCGAGCCCCGTGCCGGTGAGGCCCATGATCCACAGCGCCATCAGGATGGTGGTGGGGATCAGGCTGGCGACGACCATCCCCGTGCGCAGCCCGAGAAACGCGAGCATCACCAGCGTCACGATGACCACCGCCTGCAGCAGGTTGCCGACGAAGTCACTGATCAGCCGGTCTACCTCCTGCGCCTGGAACTGGATGAAGTCGAACTCGATGCCGATGGGGTAGATCCCCTGCAGCTCGTCGATCTTGGTGTGCACCGCGTCGCCGAGCGCGAGGATGTTGCCGCCTTCGCGCAGCGAGATGGCGAGCGCCAGGCTGCGCGAGCCCGAGGCGCGCACCATCGACTCGGGCGGATCGATGTAGCCGCGCTGGATGTCGGCGATGTCCTGCAAAAGGATGAGATCGCGGCTTCCGGGCAGGTTGATCACCGTGTTGCGAAGGTCATCGAGACTCTCGAAGTTGCCCGACGGCTCGAGCACGATGCGCTCGGACTCGGTGATCACATCGCCGCCCGGCGCGGTGATGTTGCGCGCCGACAGGATCTGGGCGAGCTGCACCGGCGAGACGCCGATCTCCGACAGGCGCGCGTTGTTGTACTCCACGAAGATGCGCTCCTCCTGGGCGCCGAAGATCTGCACCTTGGCGACCTCGGAGATGAGCAACAGCTCGTCGCGCACCTCGTCGGCGACATCCTTCAGGTACACGTACTCGAAGTCGTTCTCGTCGGCCGCCAGCGTGACGATGGTGCCGAAGACGTCGCCGAACTCGTCGTTGACGGTGGGCCCGATGATGCCGGCCGGCAGCCCCCCGGCGGCTCGCTCGACCTTGCGCCGCAGGTCGTCCCAGATCGGCTCCATCTCGGTGTAGCTCTCCAGCACGTTGACCACGATCACCGACAGGCCGGTCTTGGACTCGCTCTGTAGGAAGTCGACCTCGGGCATCTCCTGGATCGCCTTTTCGAGCTTGTCGGTTACAAGGCGCTCGACGCGCTCGGGGCTGGCGCCGGGGAAGACCGTCGTCACCTGGGCCGCACGGATGATGAAGCCGGGATCCTCGGCGCGCGACATGGCGGCGTACGACATGAAGCCGAGCCCGGCGATGACCAGGTAGAAGACGAACGTGGTGCGCGTGTTGGAGATGGCGAAGCGGGTGAGATCCATCAGCTTGCCGGGCCTGTGGCTTCGAGGCGCACCTGCTGGCCGTCGACGATGCGCTTGGCGCCGGCGGTGACCACGCGATCGCCCTCGTGCAGTCCGGTGACGATCTCGATGCGCACCCGAGCCGAGCCCTCTTCCGTGCCGAGCCGGTCACCTACCGTGACGGCGGTGCGCTGCGCCGTGCGCAAGTCTCCGCCCGCGTCCTCCAGCGTGAACACGTAGTTGCCGGCCCCGTCTTCGAGGACCGCCGCCAGGGGCACCGAGACGTAAGGCTCGGCGCTGCTGTCGATGAAACGAAAGGTCACGTCGGCAGCCATCCCGGCGCGCACCTCGGGGGTCTCGGCGTCGAGAATGACCGTCACCGGAAAGGTCGTCGCCAGGCCCACCGACGAGACGCCGACCTCGTCGACTGTGGCCGCGAAGGTGCGTCCGTGCAGGGCGTCAAAGCTCACCGCGACCGCGTCGCCGCGCTCGATGTCGAGGATGTAGGCCTCGGGAATGGCGACGGATACCTGGCGACGGTCGCCGATCGTCATCCGCACCACCACCTGCCCGGCGTTGACGTTCTCGTTCTCATCGACGGGCACCTCGGCGACATCGCCGGGAAACGGCGCCGCCAGCCGGGTGTACCCGCGACGGCGGCGTGCCAGCTCGACCGAGGTTTGCGCCGAGATCACCCCCTGGCGCGCCGAGCGGTCGGCGGCCAGCGCCGCGTCGTAGTCGGCGCGGGTGGCATTCTCGTCCTCGTACAGCAGCTTGATGCGATCGAAGTTTGCCGCCGCGTTGCGCGCGTTGGCCTGCGACTGGCTCAACGCCGCCTCTGCCTGCTGCAGCTCGAGCTCGTAATCGTAGGCGTCGAGCGCAGCGATGACGTCGCCCTGCGCCACTGAATCGCCCACCACCACGGCGATGCTGTCGACGGTGCCCGGCACCTTGAAGCTGCCGTTCCACATCGTGGTGGCCTCCGCGACACCGGAGAAGCTGCGCTCGCGCACGCCTCCACTGAGGGTAACGACCTCCGAGCGCACCGGGCGGATGATCGGCTCGGGCGCGGGGGCTTCCTGCGCGCAGCCGACAACGAGAGTGCACAGCAACAAGGGCATCGCCATCCGATCAGGGTGCATCGGAACCTCCCGACCGCCGCGCGGCCTCGAAGAACTCTCGTGCCCGGCGCATCCACTCCTGCCGCGCCCCCGGGTTCGCCGTGCTGAGGAAATCGAAGTTGGAGATCGAGCGGCCGACGTCGGTGAGATTGATCATGAACTCGTACACCGCCGTCGCACGCGCCAGCGTTGCGGTGAGCGCGGCGTTCTGGGCGTCGATCAGGTCGATAATATTCGCGACGCCCTGCGAGTAGGCGTCCTGTACCAGCTCGAGGTTGCGCAGGGCGGCATCGGCGGCCTCTTCGGCGAGGTCGATCTGCGCGTACGATCCGACCATGCGGTGCAGCTCCGCGCGCACCCTTTGCTCGATCCGCTGGGCCGCGGAGCGCCGTTGCAGGCGCAGCAATGCGAGCTCCTGGCGCGCCCGCTCGCGCTCGGCATAGCGGGCGTCGCCGCGATAGACGGGGTAAGCGGCGTTGACGGCGAAAGCCCAGCTCGTCTTGGGCGGATCGAAGAGCACCGGAAGGTCACCGCCGACGTCCGCGCCGGCGCCGCCGTCGGCGAACAGGTAGTCGAGCTGCGCACGGAAGCCGAAGTCCGGAAGCCAGAAGCTCCTC
>JASFRZ010000084.1:0-13612 GCA_050114655.1 Acidobacteriota bacterium | reverse complement strand
GCTGCGCCAGATCCATCCGAACGCGCAGAAGTCGGCCGAAGCCTCGATGTGCGCCTTCGACCAGGGCAAGTTCTGGGAGGCGCACGACATGTACTTCGCCGAGCAGGACACCCTCGACGTCGAGGACCTCAAGGAGAAGGCGACGCGTCTCGGTCTCGACAGCGCGACCTTCGACGAGTGCCTCGATTCCGGCAAATACGTCGACTACATCGATGAAGACGTCAGCGCCGGCATCGCCGTAGGCGTCGACGGCACGCCGGCGATCTTCGTCAACGGCCGGCCGCTGCCCGGCGGGGCGGTGCCCTTCGAGATGGTCGCCGAGCTGATCGACGACGAGCTGGGGCGCGGCGATCGCTGAGCCTGCGCCGACAGGGGACTGGCGCGAGCTACCCGATAAGTCCCCGGCCGTATCGCATCATGCACGCCCCGCGCGTCGTCTCAGTCCGCTTGTAGCACCCGCGCCGGGTCCACGCGTGCCGCGCGCAACGCCGGCAGCAGGGCCGCCAGCGTAGCGATCACCGTGAACGCGAGTGCGACCGTCGCGTACGTCGGCACGTCGAGGGTGCCGATCTCGTACAGCTCGCCGGCGAGCAGCCTGCTGACCCATGCGGCGCCGACCAGCCCGACGGCAATCCCCACGAAGGTACGACGCAGCGACTGGCGCAGCACCATCCCCACCACCTCTCCGGGGCGCGCGCCGATCGCCATACGCACGCCGATCTCGCGGCGGCGCCCCTGCACGCCGTGGGCGACGAGCGCGTAGATGCCGGCGCCGGCGAGCAGGACGGCGAGCGCGGCGAAGAGCGACACCAGCTGGGCGAGGAATCGTCGCTGTCCGATTGCGCCGCCGAGCTCCTCGCTCAGCGCGCGGTGCCCGTCGATCGGCACGGCGGGGTCGACCTGCGTCACCGCGGCGCGCACGGCGGCCGACTGCGCGGCCGCGCGCGGCCGGTACACCACTTTGAGGTTCGGCCAGCCATTCTGCGTCAGAGGCACGTACAGCTCCGGCGCCGGATCGGCGGCGAAGCCTTCCTTCATGTCGGCGACCACTCCGATCACCGTGTGCGCGAACGGCTCGCCCACGAAGGGCCGGTTGAAGACGATGCGGCGGCCGAGCGGATCGCCGCCCGGTAGCCAGCGCTCGACGAACGCCTGGTTGACGATCACCACCGGCGGCGTCTGTAGGTCGTCACCGGCGCCGAAGTCTCGCCCGGCGAGCAGCGGCACGCGCAGGGTATCGAAGTAGCCGTCGCTGATGACCCGTCCGTTGATACCGGTGTCGCTGCGGGTGCCGTCCTCGAAGCTGATTTCCGGGCGCCAGTTGAGCCGCTGCAACGGCAGGTTGACCACCGTTGCCGCCCCCTCCACCTGCGGCAGGGCGCGTACCGCACCCAGCACCTCGGTGGTGTAGCGGCGCTGCGCGACGAGATCGGCACCGGCCGCGCCGGGATCGAGGCGCATCACCATTAGACCGTCGGCGTCGAAGCCGGGATTGACGCCACGCAATCGCACGAAGCTGTTGACCAGCAACCCGGCGGCGGTGAACAGCACGAGAGCGAGGGCGATTTCCACGACCACCAGCGCTGCGCCGAAGCGGCGGCCGCCGCGATCATCGACGGCGGACGGTTGTGTCGCGCGCGCCGCACCGCCGGCCGGCCGGGCGAGGCGCAGTGCAGGGATCAGGCCGCAGACGATCCCGGTCGCCAGCGACAGCAACAGCGCGAAGCCCACCGCGCGGGCATCGAGGCCGATCTCGGCGGTGCGCGGCAGCGCGCCGGGATTGGCGGAGACGAACGCCGTGGTGCCGATGCGCGCGCAGGCGATCCCGGCGATGCCGCCGAGCAGCCCCAGCAGGGTGCTCTCGACCAGCAGCTGGCGCACGATCCGCCAGCGGCCGGCGCCGAGTGCGCCGCGCAGCGCGATCTCGGGAGCGCGCCGCAGGCCCTGGGCGATCAGCAATGACGCTACGTTGACCAGTGTGATCAGCAGCAGCGCCGCCACCGCCATCGCCGGGATGCGATACGAGGTGCCGAAGTCGCCCGCCGTCTCGCGCGTCAGGTCGCGCACGCCGATGCCGAACGGGTACTCACCGGGCGCGTTGTCGGCCGGGTACGCGCTCGCCAGCAGTGCGGCGAGCGTATCGAGCTCGGCCTGCGCTGCAGGTAGCCCGACGCCGTCGGTGAGCCGGCCGATGACGCCGAGCACGCGCGCGCCGCGATCATCGAGCTGATCGAGCACCAGCGCCGCCGGTAGCCACACGTCCGTGTTGCCGACGCCGGCCGCCTCAGGCGCGACGAAGTCGCGCGGCAGGACGCCGACCACCGGGTACGATGCGCCGTCGGTGGTATCGATGCGCAGCCCGGCAAGGTCGGTCGGGCCGCCGAACAGGCGCAGCCAGGCGCCGTGGCTGATCAGCGCCACGGCGGACTCGTCGCCGCGCCACTCCGCCGCGCTCGGCATGCGGCCGAGCGCCGGGGTGGCGCCGAGCATGTCGAGAAGCTGCGGCGACGCGGCGGCGGCGGCCATCTTCACGGCGCCGTCCGCGCCGGTAGCCACCAGGCTGAGCGGCAACGCCGCGCCGAGGGCGTCGAACGAGCGTGTGCTCGCCGCCAAGTCGTCATAGTTGGGCCACGACATACTCGCCAGCCGGTCGTGCTGCGGGCCGAAGGTGGTGCCGATCGCCGCCAGGCGATCCGCGGCGGGGTAGGGCACCGGCTGTAGAAAGACGGCGTCGAGCACCGTGTAGAGGGTTGCCGTGGCGCCGATCCCGAGCGCCAGCAGGGCGACCACCAGCCCGGTGGCCCCCGACTGTGCGCGCAGACGGCGCAACGCGAAACGAGCATCCTGTGCCAGAGAGTCCATCGGCATCTTCCTTTGCGGGGAGCGCTCCGGAAGGGAAGAAGAGGTCGCGTGCCCGACGGCGAGGTGGCGCCGGTGCATCACGAGAATGGCGACCAGCTCGATACGCAGACGCCAGCGGGCACGCCACAGGCCGACCGCGCGCACGTCACGGACGAACGCCTCCTCGATGTCGGCGAGCATCTCGGCGCGGTAGGCGGCGGGCAGTGCGCGGCGCAACAGCCAGGCACTCGAGCGGGGCAGGGTGGGCCGATCTGCTCGCATCGGTCAGTCGCCGCCGTGGCCGCCGAGCTCGACGCCCTGCCACAGGCGCTCCATGGCACGGCGCGACGCCTCGAGCGCCGCCTCGCCCTCGGGGGTGACGCGGAACAGCCGCTTGGCCTTGCCGCCCCGCACCGGCGTCGGGTCGGCGAGAGTCGACTCCACCAGGCCCTTGTCCTGCAACCGCACCAGCGTCACGTAGATCGCGCTGATGGTGCGCCGCCTGCCGGTGCGCTCGGCGATCTCGCGCTGGATCGCCGCACCGTAGGCGTCTTCGTCGAGGCGCAGCACGGCGAGCAGCGCCATCTCTTCGAACTGTCCGAGCTCATGGGCGGGCACGTGGGGCCTCCGGCGACCGTGGGGAAGACATTATTTTTACAATATAAAAATAATGCCGAAAAGTTCGCCGCGCGCCGCGCCTATCGTCCCGGGGGACTGGCGTTCGACCCGACCGTCCTCTCATTCAGTCGCGGCGCGCAGGGCCTCGATCGGATCCACCGCCGCGGCGCGACGCGCCGGCCAGGCGCTCGCGACGAGCGTGGCGGCGGCGACCGAGGCGGCCACGACGGCGACGACGAACGGGTCGAGCACGTCGACGGCAGTGCCGAGCGAGGCGATCACGCCGCGCAGCGCCAGCGCGCCGAGCGTGCCGAGCACGAAACCGGTGGCGGTGAGCGCCACGCCGCGCGCCATGACGCGCGCGAACACCGACAGCGCCGTCTCGCCGAGCGCCACGCGGATGCCGATCTCGCGCCGCCGGGCGGCAACGACGAAGGCGATCAGCGCGTACAGACCGACGAGCGCCAGCAGCGCTCCGGCGAGCGCCAGCAGCGCGACGACGACGAGCTGAAAGCGCAGCGGACCGAACCAGCGGCGCAGCAGGTCCTCGTAGGGAGCCATCGCGGTCGCCGGCACGCCGGCGTCGATGCCGGCGACCACTTCCTTCAGGACGTTGGGGGAGAAGGTGTCCCCGGGCCGCACCAGGATATGACCCAGCAGCCACGGGTCCTGCGCCAGCGGCACGTACATCTCCGGCGGCGGCGGCGTGTCGGGGCCGAAGTGGCTGACCTCGCCGACGACGCCGACGATGCGCCGCATGGTACTGACCACCATCATCTCGCGGCCCACCGGATCGCCGTCGAAGTGGGCGCGCGCCAGCGCCTCGCTGATGATCACCACCGGTTGCGCGCCTTCCCGATCACCCGCGTCGAAGTCCCGCCCGGTCAGCAGGGGGATCCCCGCGACCCCGAAGTAGCCCGATGACACGACGTGGTACTGGCCCCAGTGCTGCTCGCTGGAGCGATCGATGGTGCCGTCGCCGGCACGGTAGCCGAAGCGCATCGTGGTGCCCGCCAGCGGCGGATTGATGTCGAGCGCCGCCGCGTGTCCACGCCGCGCCAGCCCGGCGAGCACGCTCTCGAAGAACTGCAAGCGAGCGGCGTCGTCCGGATAGCTGCGCTGGCTAAGCACCAGCGGCGCGATCATCAGCCCCTCCGCGGTGAAGCCGGGGTCGACGCGCGCGAGCTGGCGGAAGTGGCTGGCCAGCGCCGCACCGCCGAGCAGCAGCAGCGTGGTGACGGCGACCTGCGCGACCATCAGGCCCGAGCGCGCACCGGAGCCGGGCGCCGTGGCCTGCCGGCTGCCGGCCGTGTCACCGCCGCGCGCAGCCACCGCGTGGCTGAACACGGCGATCAACGCGCCTGCCGCCAGCACACCGGCAACGAGCACCGCGAGCACGACACCGTCGAGCTGCAGGTCGGCGATGCGCGGGATGTCGGCGGGCGCGATCCGACGCAGCGGTGCCATGGCCCAGAACGCCAGCAGCACGGCGGCGAGCGCGCCGACCGTTGCCAGCAGCAGCATCTCGGCGACCTCGTGTCCCAGCACCCGCCAACGCGAAGCCCCGAGCGCGATGCGCAGGCGGTGCTCGTGGCGCTCGCTCACGCGCCGCGCGGCAATCAGCCCGGCGACGTTGGCGCAGGCGATGAACAGAAAGAGCACGGCCGCGGTGAGCAGCAACCGCAGGATGCCGAGGAACGGCCGGATCAGGTCGCGGCGCAGCGGCACCGCGGTGGCGCTCCAGCCGGCGTGGTTCTCGTGCTCCTCGCCGAGCGCGCGCACGAAGGCGTCGAGCTCGCCGCGCGCGCCGTCAATCGTCGCACCTGGGCGCAGACGGCCGATGACGTCGAGGTAGCGCGCCCCGCGCATGCCCTCGCTCAGGTCGTCCGGCGTCGGATCCCACGGGGTCCACAGGTCCTCGCCGTTCTCGGGGTAGGGCAGACCGTCGGGCACCACGCCGACGATCAGATAGCGCTCGCCGTCGAGCGTTACTGTGCGTTCGCCGACGACAGATGGGTCGGCGCCGAAGGCGCGTCGCCAGAAGCCCTCGCCGAGCACCACCTCGCGGCTGCCGGGGCGGTCGGAAAAGAAGCCGCCGGCGATGGCGCGCAGCCCGAGCACGTCGAACACCCCGCGCGAGGCGTGCACCGCCAGCAGGCGCTCGGAAGTTCCGTCGTGTTCCCAGTCGTAGTTGATGCTCGAGACCGCCGCCACGCTGACGAGGGCATCCCAATCGCTCCGCCGCATGTCTTCGACGAGCGGCGGCGAGAGCAACGAGCGCCGCGCGACCTCCGCGTCGAGCGCCGCCGGCCGCAGCGGACCGTCGCCGGCGACGGAGCCCTCGTCGTCGAGCTTGACCTCGTAGATGCGCACCAGCGCGCCCGGATCGTCGAACGGCAACGGGCGCAGCCATACACCGTAGGCGACGCTCAGCACTGCCGCCGCCGCGCCGAACCCGAGGCCGAGGGTCAGCACCACGGCTGCGGAGAAAGCGGGCCGGCGGCGCAACATGCGGGCGGCGAGGCCAAGCTCCTGGCCGACGGCGGCGAGCGGGCGCCTCCTCGTCGTGCCGTCGCGCGGTCGCCTGGATCGGCCCGGCGAGCCGTGACGCAGCCGGTCGACGCCGTAGCCGGCGGCGAGCGCGAGCAGAGCGCGCCGGTAGCGCAGGCCACCGGCGGGACGTGGCGCGTGCTGTCCGGTTCTCGCGGCACTCGCGCCGGGACGAGTGCGACCGGAAGCGGCACGCGAGCGGGAGATCTCCTCGTGCAGGTCGCCGAGCAGTCCGTCGAATGCCTGCGCGTTGCCCACCGCCAGGCGCAGGATCGCCTCTCCCACCAGGGAGCGCGGCGGTCGGCGGCTCACTTGCCGTCCACCGCGGCCTCGAGGCCGGACCACAGGTTGACCAGCGCGTCGCGCGCTTCGCGCAGCGCCTCGCGCCCCGTGGCGGTCACCGTGAAGTAGCGCCGCGGTCGCCCGGCGCGGCTCTCGTCGGCATCCGCCAGGCGCGAGTCCAGGTAGCCCTTCGCCACCAGCCGGTCGAGCGTGGTGTACACCGCGCCGCGCGCCACCGCGCGCCCGGCACGCTCCTCGAGCTGGTCGCGCACGGCGAGGCCGTAGGCGCCGTCCTCGAGACGCAGGACCGTCCACAGGATCATCTGTTCGAGCTCGCCGAGATACGTGACTTTGTTCATAGCCTACATAATTATCATTAAGCCTACATAATGGTCAACCTTCATGCGGCGCGTGCGATATAGCCTGCGACGACGATGGCGTTGAGCGTGGCGTGCGCGGCGATCGGCACCACGAGCGTGCGCCAACGCTGGTACGACCAGGCGAGGATCAGCCCGAAGGTCAGGTACAACGGCAGGCCGAACGGGTTGAAATGGGCGAGTGCGAAGATCGTCGTGCTCAACGCGTACGCGTAGGGCATCCCGCAGCGGCTCGCCGACCAGCGAAACAGGTAGCCACGGAAGAACAGCTCCTCGCCGATCGGCGCGACGACGACCGCCAGCAGGCCGAGCCCGGCGAGCACGAGGCCGCCCGAATCGGCGCCGGCGCTGATCAACTCGTCACGCGCCGGTTGAATGCCGAGAGGTCGAAAGACCATGGTGGTCACCAGGCCCGAGAACACCAGCCCACCGAAGCCCACGACGATGCCGATCGGGACTGCCGCGATCGGTGACAGTCGCAGAGCTCGCGGTCGCTCCCAACCGGACACCGGACGATGGCGTCGAAACCACCAGCCCGTGATCCCGAGGGCCACGCTCCAGATCACCATCAGCAGCGGCAGCAGGAAGCCGGTCGCATTGAAGATCCGGGCCGGGTTGCTGGCGGTCGGATCGCCCTCCGGAACGCGCAGCCAGATGATCACCATCCCCGGCAACACGACGAGGAGGCCGATAAACGCCGCCACCAGCGTGTCGCGGAGGGCGATCAGCGCGGTGCTCAGTCGGTTATCCAGCTCACTGCCTCCCCGCAGAAGGATGATGCGTGGATGCTAACCCCGGGCTGCGTCCACGCGCCACAGGTGCACGACGGGGGAGCAGTCCGCGCCGATTTCGCTGGGCACCAGCCGATCGCCCGCAGTGTCGACGCTTGAAAACGCGACGTGGTCGTGATCCGATTCGACTCTCTCCCATCACCGTCGGCTTGGTGGGCCGCAAAAGGCCCGATGGACGCCCTGCGGGGTGTACACGGCTTTTCCCTCCGGGTCGGATTTCGAGGAGACCGGATGTCTGATCCGTCTCGAGCCGATGAATTCAGGGTCGCAGCCCCGGAGGTGCGCGCCGCCGCCAGCGCGGTCCTCGCCGCCGCCCTGCTTCTCGTCGCCAGCGCCGGGGGCGCTCAGGACGGCACCGGGTCTTCGCTCACGCTGTGGTTCGATGAGCCCGCGCCGGCGTGGGATCAGGCGCTGCCGGTGGGCAACGGGCGCCTCGGCGCGATGGTCTTCGGCGGCATCGAGCAGGAGCGCATCCAGCTCAACGAGGAGACCCTGTGGTCGGGTGGTCCGTACGATCCGGTGGTCCCGGGCGCGTACCAGGCGCTTCCCGAGATCCGTCGGCTGCTGTTCGCCGGCGAGTTCGCGCGCGCCCACGACCTGTTCGGCCGCACGATGATGGGCGTGCCCTACGAGATGATGAAGTACCAGCCGTTCGCCGACCTGTTGCTCGAGTTCCCCGGCCACCAGGCGGCGACCGGCTACGCGCGCGAGCTCGATCTGGGCGACGCCGTCGCGCGGGTGCGCTACGTCGTCGACGGAACGACCTACACCCGTGAAGTCTTCGCCAGCGCGGTCGATCAGGTGATCGCGGTGCGCATCACCGCCGACCGCCCCGGAGCCGTCACCTTCTCGGCCGACCTGCACGGCGTGCGCAACACGGCGCACTCCAACTACGGCACCGACTACTTTCAGATCGACGGGTTGCCGCCCGACGAGCTGCGCGTCACCGGCAAGAGCTCCGACTACCTCGGCATCGAGGGCCGGCTGCGCTACGAAGGACGTGTGCGCGCACGGGTGCGCGGCGGCAGCAGCGAGATTGACTACCGCACCCTGCGCGTCCATGACGCCGACGAGGCCGTGCTGCTGTTCGCCGCAGCGACCAGCTTCGTCGACTACAAGGACGTCTCGGCGGATCCTGCAGCCCGCGTGCGCGCCGCGCTCGACGCTGCCGCCGACCGGCCCTGGGAGGCGATGCTCACCGACCACGTTCGGGAGCATCGTTCCTGGTTCGATCGGGTGGATCTGGAGCTGGCTCCTTCGGAGCCGGCCCCGGGCTCGGCAGCCGAGGTGGCGGCCGCGGAGACGGCGCGGTCCTCAGGGATATCGGGCAGCGGGCCGTCGCTTTCGACCCTGCCCACCGACGAGCGCATCGCCCGTTTTGCCGACGAGCCGGACCCCGGCCTGGCGGCGCTCTACTACCAGTTCGGCCGTTACCTGCTCATCGGCAGCTCGCGCCCCGGCACCGAGCCCGCCAACCTGCAGGGGATCTGGAACGACAGCTCCAATCCACCCTGGGACAGCAAGTACACCATCAACATCAACCTGCCGATGAACTACTGGCCGGCGGAGTCCGGCAACCTGCGGGAGATGGTGCAGCCGCTTACGCGCTTCGCCGGGGAGTTGGCCGAGGCCGGCGCCGCCACGGCTCGCGAGCACTGGAACGCGCGCGGCTGGGTGCTGCACCAGAACACCGACCTGTGGCGCTCGACCACACCCATGGACGGGCCCTCGTGGGGCGCCTGGCCGGTAGGCGGCGCGTGGGTAATGACCAACCTCTACGAGCACTACCGCTTCGGCGGCGAGCGCGCGTACCTGGAGGAGATCTACCCGCTGCTGCGCGGCCAGGTGCAGTTCCTCCTCGACATCCTCGTCGAGCATCCGACCTACGGGTGGCTGGTCACGGCGCCGTCGAACTCGCCGGAGAACTTCCCCGCCTTCCCCGGCAACGGGCGCTTCTTCGACGAGGTCAGCGGTCTGACCCTGACCGCCCGCACCATGACGGTGGGCCCGACGATGGACATGCAGATCATCCGCGAGGTGTTCGCCGAGTTCATCGAGGCGGCCGGCACCCTGGGACGCGACGCCGAGCTGGCGAATCAGGCTCTCGCGGCGCGCGCCCGCCTGGCGCCGAACCAGATCGGCAAGCACGGGCAGCTGCAGGAATGGATCGAGGACTACGACGAGATCGAGCCGCAGCACCGCCACCTCTCGCATCTGTGGGGCCTTTATCCCGGCAGCGAGATCACCCCGGCAACCGAGGAACTGGCGCGCGCGGCCGCCGTTTCCCTCGATCGGCGCGGCACCGGCGGCTGCGGCTGGTCGTACGCCTGGAAAATGGGGCTGCGCGCCCGCCTGGGAGACGGCGAGGAGGCCTTGCACCAGTTCCGCGCGTTGCTCATCGAGTCGTCCCTGCCGAATTTCTTCTCGCTGTGCGGGCGGGCCCTTCAGGTGGACGGCAACTTCGGCGCGACTGCCGCCATCGCCGAGATGCTGCTGCAGTCCCACGGTGGAACGGTCCGGCTCCTGCCGGCGCTGCCTACGGAGTGGTTGCAAGGGCACGTATCCGGCCTGCGTGCCCGCGGTGGCTTCACCGTGTCGATGGCGTGGACCGAAGGCGAGCTGGTCGAGGGAAGCATCGGCGCGTCGATCGACGGACCGTGCCGCGTCGTTGCCGCCGGCCTGACCGGTGTCCTGCTCGACGGTCGCCCCGTGCCGTTCACGCGCGCCGCTGACGGTGCCTTCGAGTTCGCCGCAACCGCCGGCGCGAGCTACCGATTGACCTTTCAGTGAGCGCGTACGACCACGCGTAAACCGACGCCGGTGCAGCACCTGGCCGGAGCGCGGTGGGGTCAAATCCGGCGAGTATCTCTTGCACGGTGCGGCCCGATGTGGTGGGATTTGCTCATGTGGTGGTTTTTCACCACTTGCAGGGACGAGGAAACCGCCCGTCAGCTCGGGCGTAGAAAACCGCAGGGAAGCCATGAGCAAGCCACCGCATTTCGATCTCAGCCGGCGCGAGCGTCAGATCATGAATGTCATCCATCGGCGCGGCCACGCCACCGTCGCCGAGATCGAGGACGAGCTGGCAGGCGAGGCATCGTACTCGGCGATTCGCTCGGCGCTGCGCGTGCTGCGCGAGAAGGGCGTCATCCGCCACGAGCACGACGGCAAGAAGTACGTCTACTTTCCGGCGATGGAGCGCAGCGAGGCGCGCGACTCGGCGGTGCGGCACCTGGTCGAGACGTTCTTCTCCGGATCGCAGGCCGCCACCGTGAGCGCCATCCTCGAGATGGCCGACACCGACCTTCCCGACGAGGAGCTCGACCGGCTGCAGCAGATCATCAACGCGGCGCGCGACCAGGACGGTGAGCGATGACCGCGTGGATGCTCGCCGTGATCCTCAAGGCGACGCTGCTGCTGGTCGGCCTCGCCGTGATCGCGCAGCTCGCGCGGCGCACCCCGGCGGCGACGCGCCATTTCGTGTGGACCAGTGGCCTGGCGGTCCTGCTGTTGCTGCCGGCGCTCGCCCTGGTGCTGCCGGGATGGGCGCCGCAATGGGCCGGCGATTGGACGCCCGACCTTTTGGTGCCGCAACGAGTCTCCGCCGAGGAAACGCCGATCTCCCTATGGCTTGTGCCGTCGGAGCGGCAACGCGGCGGACTGTCGCCTGTCACCGAGGACGCCGTCGCCATGGGGACCAGGGCCGCGGATTCCGCCCGGGAGATTGCCGAGGAATACGCGCAGAGCCCCGCGGCGGAGTCGGTTGTTGCCACGAGCATCTCGGGGGCCGTGACGACGGGCCATCGGGTTGCGCGCGTCGTCGCGCCCTGGCTGCTCGCTACCTGGATCGTCGGCGCCCTGGTGATGGCTTCGTGGCTCGCTGTCGGTCTGGTACGGCGCGCACGGCTGGCGCGCGGCGCACGGCCACTCGATGACGGCGCCCTCGTCGATGCCGGCAACGAGGTCGCGCGGGCGCTCGACCTGCGACGCCGGGTCAAGCTTCTCCTGGGTGACGCGCCTTTCGTACCGATGACCTGGGGTGTCGTGCGTCCCGTCCTGTACTTGCCCGCCGCCGCCCACGGGTGGTCGCCGCGGCGGCTGCGCACCGTGCTGATGCACGAGCTCGCTCATATCAAGCGCAACGACTCCCTGTCACGCCTGCTCGCGCAGATGGCCTGCAGCGTCTTCTGGTTTCATCCGCTGGCGTGGGCCGCCGCAGGGCGCATGCTGCGCGAGCAGGAGCGCGCCTGCGACGACGTCGTCATCGTCGCCGGCGCGGATCCGCACGAGTACGCCGACACGCTGGTGCAGATGGCGCGTGAGTTTCGCGCGCCGCGACCCTGCGTGGTCGGCGCGCTGGCGTTCTCCCGTCGCTCCAACCTCGAACACCGCTTGCTCTCCATCCTCGATCCCCTCAAGAGAAGAAAGAACATGAGTACCTTCCGCAAGGCCTTCGTGGCAGTGCTCTTCATCGCAGCCGTCCTTCCGCTGGCCGCCTTCCGTCCGACAGCGGCGCAGGAACCCGATGGTGCCCAGCGGCCGGGCGTGAAGCCGCGCGTCGTTGTCGAGCCGGTCGAGGTTCCGGTGCCGCAGCTTGTCGCCGAGCCGGTCGAGGTTCCGGTGCCGCAGCTCATCGCCGAGCCGGTCGAGCTTCCGGTGCCGCAGCTCGTCGCCGAACCGGTCGAGGTGCCTCTGCCGCAGATCGTCGCCGAGCCGGTGCAGGAAGCGGCGACCCATCAGGTGCTGCAGATCGTCGAAGAGGGCGGTCAGATCCGGCTCGAGGCAAAGGGGCTGGCCCACTTGCCCAGCGACGTCGACGCCGTCGAGCTCGAGCCCGGCGGCAGCCTGATCGTCACGCAAGGTGACCGCCGCCTCGAAGTCGTCCCCGCCACCGATGGCGGGTTGAGCTTCCGCTACACCGTCGATGGGGCGGAGCAGCCCTTTGACGACGAAGCGCGCGGCTGGGTCAACGGCATTCTGGAGCGCAACGACGAGATCGGTGACCTTCACGGCAACATGTCCTTGACCGTCGGCGACGGCAGGCGCGTGCTGCGCATCGATCCCGGCAGCCTGGAGCTGTCGATGGAGCCGCTCGAGCTCCCGCAGCTCGAGATGCACCTCGCGATGGAGCAGCTCGAGGCCGCGCTCGAGCCGCTCGAGGAGCTGTCGCTGACCCTGGAAGCGCCGTCGCACGATCTCGAGATCACGCTCGAGGGGCTCGAGGCGGAGTTGGAGCCGCTCCAGCTCACGTTGGCGGATCTCGCCCCGAACCTGGAGCCGATCGAGCTGTCGCTGTCGCACATCGGCACGGAGCTCGAGTCGCTCGAGCTCACGCTCGACGGCCTGCGTGGCCTGGACGTGCCGCCGCTTGGCATGGGCCGCTTCGACTCGGTACAGATCTGGCGTGACGACGAGTCGCGCGTCGCCGTGATGCAGGTCGGCGAGGTGGAGATCGGTGCCACGGTCGACGACATCACGGTGGGCGAGGACGGCGATCTGGTGATCGACGAGCGCGGACCCGACGGACGTCGCCGTCTGCACGTGTATGCCGGTGCCGACGGCAATCCGGTATTCGAGTGGTATGTCGACGGCGAGGAGACGCCGTTCGACGACGCCGGACGCGCCTGGTTGCGGCCCATCCTCGAGCGGATCAGGTAGCGAGGCGACGCTGATTGTCGACGGTGTACCGTAGAGCGCATGACGCGCACGCTGTTCGACGACGACGATCAGGTCCTGCCGGGCACGCCCCTGGCCGAGCGCATGCGGCCGCGCACGATCGAGGAGATCGTCGGCCAGGCGCAGCTGCTCGGCCCGGGCCGGCCGCTGCGCAAGGCGATCGATCACGGCGTGCTGCACTCGATCATCTTCTGGGGCCCGCCGGGCACCGGCAAGACGACGCTCGCCCGCCTGCTCGCCGACGTTGCCGGCGCCGAGTTCGTGCCGATGAGCGCGGTGACCACCGGCATCAAGGAGGTGCGCGAGCTGGTCGGTGCGGCGCAGCGGCTGCGCGCCCACGACGGTCGCCGCACCGTGCTGTTCATCGACGAGATCCATCGCTTCAACAAGGCGCAACAGGACGCCTTCCTGCCGCACGTCGAGAGCGGCACCATCATCTTGATCGGCGCCACCACCGAGAACCCCTCGTTCGAGGTG
>JASFRZ010000083.1:0-13664 GCA_050114655.1 Acidobacteriota bacterium | reverse complement strand
GGGCAGGCGGTGGGCTGGGCGTGAAAGCGGCGGTCGGCAGGATCCTCGTACTCCGCCCGGCACGGCGCGCAGAGCGTGAAGCCGGCCATCGACGTGTTGGGTCGGTCGTAGGGCAGGTGCTGGATGATGCTGAAGCGCGGGCCGCAGTTGGTGCAGTTGGTGAACACGTAGCCGGCGCGCCGGTCGCCGGGATCGTCGATCTCGCGCAGGCAGTCGGCGCAGGTCGCCACGTCAGGCAACACCATCGCCAGCCGGTCGCCGCCGGCGACGCTGTTGCGAATCTCGAAGACCTCTTCGCCGGACGGCGCGACGTCGCTGGCCTCGATGCGGTGGATGCGCGCCAGCGGCGGATGATCGCTGCGCAGGCGACGCTCGAAGCGTTCCACCGCGTCGGCGCTGCCTTCGATCTCGAGCTCGACGCCGCGCACGTCGTTGATCACCCAGCCGGCGAGATCGAGATCCCGCGCCAGCCGGTACACGAAGGGGCGGAAGCCGACGCCTTGCACCGCGCCGAACACCTGGACGTGCCGGCGCGCTACCGCTGCACCCGATTGCCCACCATGTTCCGTGGCCACGATGACACCCTCCAGAGCCGTGACCGGCGATTCTAACGAAGAGCGCGCCGGCGGGCTTAAAAACAGACCTCTACGTCTTATAATAGGACGATGGTCGATCATCGTGTCCATCTCAGCCTGAGTCGGCTGCCGGATGCGCCGCGCCGCCCGGAGCGCCGGCTGTTCCTCGGTCGGCTGGCCTCGGCCGCGGGGCTGCTGTCGCTCGCTGCGTGCACGCGCGACAGCGGCCCGCCGACCTTCGAGGTCGCCCTCACGTCGATTCCCGATAGCGGTCGCCTGCGGGTGGTGCTGGGCGACGAGCCGGTCGAGTTGCTGCGCGCCGGCGCCTCGGTCACTGCGCGCTCGCTATGGTGCACCCACATGGGCTGCGAGCTGCACTGGAACCCGGATACCGATCGCTACGAGTGCCCCTGTCACGAGGGTCGCTTCAGCGCCGAGGGTCGGGTGTTGTCGGGCCCGCCGCTGCAGCCGATGACTTTCTTCCCGGCGCGCGTCGAGGACGAGTCGGTGGTGGTCACCCTGGAGCCAAAGGCGAGCGGATGAGCGCGACCCCCGCTGGGCCACGACGTTCCGGAAGCCTGCCGCGCCTGGTGGTGACGGGCTCCTCGGGGTTCCTCGGTCGCCACCTGCTGGCGCGTATTCGCAACGACTATCGCATTTACGGCATCGCGCGCCGCTCGCAGGCGCGCAGCGGCGCGCCGGTGCACCCCAACATCTCCTGGGATCTGATCGACATCGGCGATCGTCCGGGCGTCTTCGAGGCGTTCCGCCGCATCGCCGACGAAGGACCGGTCGAGGCGATCATCCACCTCGCGGCGCACTACGACTTCACCGGCGAGCCCCATCGCGAGTACACGCGGACCAACGTCGAAGGCCTGCGCAATGTGCTCGAAGCGGCCCGCATGGTGCGCCCGCAGCGCTTCGTGTTCGCCAGCTCGGTGGCAGCGTGCAAGTTCCCCGCCCCCGGAGAGGCGCTCACCGAAAAGAGCGCACCGGACGGTATCGAGCCCTACTCGGTGAGCAAGCGCCTCGGCGAGGCCATGCTGCGGGAATACGAGGCGGATTTTCCACACTGCATCGTCCGCTTCGCGGCGATGTTCTCCGATTGGTGCGAGTACCCGCCGCTGTTCGTCTTCCTGCGCACCTGGCTGTCTACCGCCTGGAACCGCCGCATTCTCGGCGGGCGCGGTCGCTTCGGCGTGCCCTACCTGCACGTGCGCGACGCCGCGCTGTTCATGATGCGGCTGCTCGACCGCATGCACACGCTGCCCTCGGGGCAGGTGCTGCTGGCCAGCACCGACGGGTCCACTTCCGTGGGCGCGCTGTTCAAAGCCGCTACCGAGCACACCTCCGGCCGGGCCGAATCCTTCCTCTACCTGCCACGACCGGTGTGCGCCGTCGGCATGGCGGCGCGCGAGGTCGCCGGCCGCATGGCGGGCCAGCCACCGTTCGAGCGCGCCTGGATGGCACGCTACATCGACCGCCAGCTCACCGTCGACGCCTCGTACACCCGCGGGCTGCTGGGATGGAAGCCGCGCGAGCGACTGATGCTGCCGCGACGCCTGCCGTTCCTGCTCGAGAACCGCCGCTACGACCCGCTGCACTGGCGGCAGCTCAACCACGAGGCGATGAAGCACGAGGACCTGTCCGCCAACCTCAAGGTGCACCGCCTGCTGCAGCGGCACGAAAACGAGATCGCCGACCGCCTGGCTCGCACCATCCTCGACGACCCATCGGGCTTCCCCAGCTACGCGGCGCTCGAGCGCGACGTGCTACGGCTCAACTCGCGCACCGCGCTGCGCTCGCTGATGACCTCGGTGATGACGCAGGACAAGACGGTGTACGTGTCGTTCTGCCGCGACCTCGCCGAGCGTCGCCACGTCGAGGGCTTCGCCGAGGACGAGGTGTGCGGCGCGTTGCGCCTGCTGCGCGAGATCAGCATGGAGGTGACTCTCGCCGATCCCGAGGCACACGACGTCGCCGATGACCTCGAGCACCTGGTGAGCTCGACGCTGCGCTTCGGCTGCGACAGCGTCGAAGACGTCTTCGACCAGCTCGGCAACGATCAGCGCCACAACGGCCTGTGGCCGGCGCAGCCCGAGGCGGCCACCGAGCTCGAGGAGACCCGCCGTTGAGCACGCCGCGTGACGAACGGCTGCCGGCTCTGTTCGTCTGGCTGGTGGCGCTGCACAGCTACGCGGTGGGCGTCGGCCTGCTGCTACTGCCCCACCTGACCCTGCCTTTCGGCGGCTTCCCGCTGCCGCAAGACCTCTTCTTCGTCCGCCAGGGCGGTGTCTTCCACCTGGTGGTCGCCACCGGGTTCCTGATGGAGTGGCACGCGCATCGCGGCATCAGCTTGATGGCGATGACCAAGTGCTTCGCCACCGTCTTCCTCTGCGCCTCGTGGCTGCTCATTGCCGATCCGCCGTGGCTGGTCGGAGCATCGGCGCTGCAGGACGGCACGCTCGCGGTCATCGCGTTGTGGCTGGTGCGCAGCAGACGGGTCGCAGCGGCGGCGCGCTGAGCCCGCCCTCTGCGGCTGGCTTGGGCTTCTCATCGGGTCGCGACGCGAACGCGCGGGCTACAGCAGCCTGCGGATCTCTTCGCGGTAGCGACCATAGGCGAACGACACCGCCAGCAGCAGCGCGCCGAGGGTGATGAAGGAGAAAATCCGGAAGACCATCTCCAGCTCGGAGACGTCGTAGATCAGCAACTTGACGATGCACACGCCGAGCAGCGTCAGCCCGGTGAACCGCACGCGGCGGGCGTGCAGCGCGAATCCCGCCACCAGCAGCGCGACGCCCTGCAGGCCCCAGGCAACGGTCAGCCAGCGGCCCGAGACCTCGAAGACCAGAAACCACCACGACATGAACGTCGCGGCGGTGAACAACGTCGCGGCCGAGCTGCGGTCGAGCGCGTCGGCGACGCGGCTGACGAGCCCGCGACCGCGAGCTTCGGGGCCCGCCTCGCCGATGTCCGGCGCCGGTGTGGCGGTGCTCCGGGCGATGGGACGGCGCAGGTACGCCAGCAGGTACATCACCGCGATCATCGGCAGCGCGGTCGCCCAGCGCGCCGGCGCCCCCCACACCAGATCGCGCGTCGGCACGTTGCCGAGCAAAGCCAGCAGCCACGCCAGCGACAGCAGCACGTAGCCCTGCAGGTACAGCTCGCTGGCCCCACGCCCCAGGCTGAAGCCGAGCAGCGCCAGGCCGAGCGCAAACCACGCCGGGGCGATCCACACCATCGGCACCTCGTTGGCCAGCACCGTCAGCACCAGCAGCGTTCCGACCCAGTTGTAGGCATGCTCGAGGTCGACGACGCGCACCCCTTGCGCGCGCCGCACCAGCGCGCGGTCGCCGTACAAGGCCGCGGCAATGAGCAGCACCAGCGGCGTGCTCTGATGCCAGGCGTGCCCGAGGGCCGTGAAGGTGGCAGGCGACGGAACATGCTCGAAGATCGCTGCCAGCACCGGCAGCAACACGACCGCCGAGCCGAGGCGTCGCAGAAACGTCTTGCGCAGGCGCAGCCCGCCGAGAACCAGCAGCTCGGCCTCCAGCAGCCAGGCGACGGTCTGGCGCCAGCCGTCAAAGCCGCGCCCGATGGCGAACACCAGCATGACCGCGGCGAGCAGCAGCGAGACACGCCAACCGCTGTCGGTTGCGGCGCCGTCGTCGTCCCCGGCCTGCGCGACGGCGCCGGCGGCGCGGGATGCGCGCAACGCCGCACTGGCGGTGAAGAGCGCGGTGGCGACGACGAAGAACAGCCACAGCGAGTCGGGCCGGACCGCCGACCAGCCGAGCAGCGACGCACCGATGAAGCCGGCCGCGTTGAGCGGCATGAGACTGCGGTCGAGCTCGACGGGGGCGCGCTGGCGCAGCGACAGCAGATCGAACGTCTCGAACAGCAACCAGTAGACGAACAGCAGCCCCTGGCCGAACGCCCAGTCCTGCGGACCGACGTCGGGGGCGCCGCCGCGGATCAGGTAGGCGCCGTAGGTGAACACCACACCGGCGACCATCATCCTTGGCCAGCGGAAGTGCCGACCGATGTACAGCAGCGACGCAGCGGCCGGCAAGCTGGCGAACAGCGCGAAGCGCGTCGCCGGGGCCACCGCCAGGGTGGCGAAGGTGACAAAGTACGCCAGCGCGGTGACCGTCTGCGAGCGGTACACCAGCGAGTGGAGCACCATGCCGGCGGCGACCGTCACCAGGAGCGCCGTCCCCACCAGCGGGCTGTCGATGATGCGCGCGGCGTCGAGCCCGTGCATGGCGAAGGTGGTGAAGTAGAGGCCCGCCCAGCCGCCGCCGATGAGGCCGCGGGCGAAGACGCGATACCGCTCGCGCCCTTCGAAGACGGCGCCGAGCGCGAGCATCACGCCGCTGCCCGCGAGCGCCAGCGCCACTCGCCCGACGGGACCGAGGTAGCGCATCGAGTAGCCGAGCGCCAGCGCGATGCCGATCACCGTGACCACCGCGCCGATCTTGTTGAGCCAGCTGCCGCCGATGATCTCCTCCCACTCGGCGCTGGAGCGTGACGGGCGGGTGCGCTTCTGCGGCTTCGCGATCTTCTCCGCTGTGTCCCTCTGGGCTGCAGTAGTCGCCGCGGCGGGTCGCGGCGGCGTAGGAGTCTCCGGAACGGCGGCGGCCGTATCCTGCGTCGCCCGTTGAGATGCCGCCGCCAACGATGCTGCGACGGCGCTCGTCGCTACGCCGGGAGCGTCATGGGGAGCCGCTTCATCCACCGTGCGCGCGCCGCCATCGAGGGCGGCAAGGCGCTGCTCGAGCTCGCGCAGGCGATCGTCGAAGCGCTCACCGAGCTGGGCGAGCGAGCGCTCCAGCTTGCGCAGCCGCTCGCGCGCCATCAGGTGCAGCACGAACAGGACGAACGGGCCGGCGGCGAGGGCCAGCAGGATCATCCCGACGATGAAGTACTCCACTTCCACGCGCCCTCTCCTCCCCCGTCGTTGCCGCGTTGCCTTCTGGCGGCCTCTACAGGGGCATCAACAGATGGTTACAGAGGGCGGGGACACCCGGCTACCGGAATCGTCGCGGGCCGCTCAGACTTCCTCGAAGGAGCGCACCTCGATGACGCTGCCGTAGCGCAGCAACGGACAGGCGGCGGCGATTCGTTGCGCCTCCTCGTAGTCAGCGGCGTGGATCAGGAAAAAGCCGCCCAGTACCAGCGACTCGCCCGGCGGCGGAAAGTCGGTCGTGCGCTCAACGACCCCGTCACGCCGGCGCAGGCGGGTGGCCTCGTCGCGCAGCTTCTCCGCGCTCACCAGCGTTCCGGCGGCGGCCAGCTCGTCGGCCCAGCGCGTAGCCTCGACCACCGCCGCCGCACCCTGCTCCGGCGACAGGCCGGCGGCCGGGTCGAAGACCATCAGTGCATAGGTCGCCTGCGCTGTCGCAGGCGACGGTACCAGTCGGGCGCCGGCGCGCAGCCCGAACAGGTACGCCGCCGATACCGCGAGCAGGAGCGTCGCGGCCATCGCGGCGAGCTTGCCCCACGCGGGCGACTCGCGGATCAGCCCGCGTGCGTGCAAGGCATCCACGACGTGCTCCTCGAGCTCCGGCGGCGGCGCGGTCTCCCGTGGCAGCGCCTCCAGCAGCGCCTGCTGCTCGGGCGTAAGGTCGTCTCGGTTGTCATCCTGCATTGCGACTCGCTCCCTTCCCCTCCAGCAACGCACGCAGCGCCGTTCGCGCCCGCGAAAGCTGGCTCTTGGACGTACCCTCGGCGATGTCCAGAAGGGCGGCGATCTCCTGGTGCGTGTATCCCTCGATGTCGTGCATGACCAGAACCTCTCGTTGTCCGTCCGGCAACTCGTGGATCGCCTGCCCGACATCCAGAGCCGGCTCGCCGGTGCCGCGAACGACGGTGAAACGTCGCTGCGCCTCGTGGTCGTGGCGCTCCGCCGTCGCGCGGTGGCGCAGCCCCTCGCGATAGACGTTGAGCGCCACCGCGTGCAGCCACGTCTTCAGGCTCGACTGCCAGCGGAATGCGCCGAGCTTGCCGATGGCCCGCATCCAGGCCTCCTGCACGATGTCCTGTGCGGCGGGCTCGTCGCCGCGCGCCAGGCGCAACGCAAAGCCGTACAGCGCCGGCGTGTGGACGCGGTACAGGGCGCGGAAGGAAGCCTCGCTGCCGGTGCGCAGAAAGCGGCGCACCAGCGCGCGCTCGTCAGCGGCCCCCGGCGACGACGATGATGTAGGCATGGGGGCTGCCCTCCTCGAGCACCCACGGCATGAACGGATCGCTCATGTCGGCGCCGATGTCGGCGTTGGTGAGGTACGGCGCGTACACCATGATATGCGGCGGGTAGCTGATCACCTCGCTGCCGTTGAACACCCTGTTGTGCTCCGAGAGCATGTAGGCGATGCCGGTCCTGGCGGGCGGGCCGAACGATCCATCGGCGAAGCCCTGCTCGATACGCGTGGCGATCTCATCCTCGCCCATGCCCGCGGCGCGCCACTTGCCGCGCTCCAGATAGACCGGCAGCAATGCGCGCGTCCCCTCGGCGTCGAAGCACAACGGCTCGAGGGTGTCGGGGCGGTCCTGTGACACCAGGCACGACGCACCGTTGCTGCCTGCGCGCGCCACCTCGTAGCCGCCCTCGCCGCGCACGTAGATGGTCGCCTCGGCGACCAGCGCCGGCGGCCCGGCGCCCTCGGCCAGGGCGATCTCCTGTGCGCGCGACAGCTCTGTGGCGGGTGACTGAACGCCCGCCTCGGCCGGTCCGGGTTGTTGCGCCGCGGCGTACGAGACGAAGAAAAGAGCTACGGTCACGAGAACCGCCGGCATCCATCGATGGCAATTGCGCATGTCGTTCTCCGGGAGCGTTGTCCGGCCGTCTCGCGACGGCGCTGTCGTCCCTGAGTGGCGCGAGCGCGGCAAAAGGTTGCCCGGCGGAGCGGCGCGTTGTCCTCGACTTCCCGCACACCGAGAGCGCGTCGGTGTGTGTCTGCGGTCAGTGAGCCGAACCAGACTCCACGCCAGCCGGCGCCGCGAGCGGATTGCCGAGGTCCATGACGACCTTCCAACTGCCGTCGGCCTGCCGCCGCCAGATGGTCACGTACAGGCCCTCGGATCGCTGCGGTGTGCCGTCCGGCCCCGGGCTCTCGGAGACGTAGTGGCCGGTGGTCCAGCCGAGGTCGCCGCTGGCGGCGATGTCGGCGCGATCGGGTTCCCAGCGCAACGATACGTCCGGATCGTCGAGCGCGGCCATCAGCTCGAGGATGCGTGCCCGCCCGCGCACTTCGCCGATGCCCGGCTGGATGGTCGCGCCGTCTTCGGCGAACCAGGCCGCCCAGGCCCGCGATCCGCCCTCGGCAACGGCGGCGTTGAAGTCGCGGTCGGCCTGCATCAGTACCTCCGCCGACGCACCAGCCTGCCCGGCGATCGATCCGGGCGCGGCGCGCTCGCCTCCACCTGCGACCTGCAGCACCCCGAAACCGGTCCCTACCACCAGCAGCGCAGCCAACGTCCTGTTCATCGATCGGTCTCCGTTCGTTCCCGAGGCGTGCGCGGGCGCGCCGCGCGCCTCATGGGTGGCGGGGAGGTGGCGAAAGGTTGCCCTATGCGGCGAGCGCCGCCAACTCACCCACCGCCGTCGGGTCTGGTGGTAGCCAGCAACAGGCCGTCGCCTTGAACCAGCTTCACCGGGCCGGTCGGCGCCAGACGCGATTCCAGAGTCGTGGCGTTGATCAAGGCGATCGTACGGGGCTCGGCGGAGACCTCCGGATGTCGTTGCAGCAACACCGACAGGGTCATCGCACGGGGCGGGGTGACCACCTCGATGCGCGCCGGGCGCACGGCCAACGCCTGGCGATCGCGTAGCTCGTCGAAGGTGCGAAACGAAGCGCGAAAGGTGCTGCGGAAGCGCTCATAGCGCGCGGGCGTGCTGACTCCGAGGAGCTGGTAGAGGCGGTTGCCGTAGCTCACCCAGGTTCCCAGCACCTCGTACTCGGTCGCATTGGCGGCGACGGTGAAGTGTGCCTGCCGCGCCCAAAGGCCGTTGACCTGGCGATCGTCACGGTCGATGACCTCGGCGTCGATATCGTCCAGGAAGTCGCGGATGTACGTCTCCCGCGAGCGCCCGTCGAGCTGCGGCAGGGTGAGCTGCATCAGCGCGTCCTCGTCGGGCGAAACCGCTTGCACTGCCGCGCGGGTATTGAGAGCTTGCCAATCGTCGGGAAGATCGATGCGGAAGCGCAGCTCGGGATGGAGAAAAGAATGGTCGCGGAAGAACCCCTGACGCGGGTCATCGCCGAACACCACGCCGTCGAGATGTTCGATGTGACCGCTACGATTCACGGTCAGGTCGGCAACGTCGACGCCGGAACGCGCGATCGCGGCGGCGGCCCAACGCTCGCTGCGCTCGATACGATCGTCGATCTGCGGATGGGTCGAGGCCCAGCCGGGCACCCCGCGCCCACCGCGCTCGCGCTCCAGGGCCTGCAGAGTGGCAAAAAACGACCCAATGCCGCTGGGATCGTAGCCGGCAGCAACCGCGTAGCCGATGCCCTTCTCGTCAGACTCGAGCTCCTGGCCTCGTGAGTACTTCAGCAACGTCAGGCTCAAGGCGGTCTGCGCCAGTCCCGTCTGCAGTCCGTAGGTGGCGAAGTCCTCCGACACCACGCTGCCCAACAGAAGTCCGACGTTGGCGAGCGTCGCGCGGCGCTGCTGCTCGGCGGCGTGGCGCCCGGTGACGTGCGCCGCCTCGTGGCCGAGGACGCCGGCGAGCTCCGCCTCGCTGTTCATGTATGCCAGCAACCCGCGCGTCACGTAAACGTAACCGCCCGGGATGGCGAACGCGTTCACCGCCGACGAGTCCAGCACGCGGAAGGTCCACGGCAAGGACGGCCATTCGGACACCGCGGCAATCTTCTCGCCGACGCGGTCGACGTAGGCATCGAGCTCGTCATCGTCATAAACGCCGTACTGCGCGGTGATGACCTCGTCGTACTGCGCCCCTTGTTCGATAACCCGTTGCTCGGCAGCGCTGTCGGGCGGTGGAATCGCCACGGTGCATGCCGCGGCGAGCAGGATCAGCGCGGCCAGCCCGATCGTCAGCGGAACCGGCCCGGTGGTATGCGATCTGCGCCGTGCGTCTCTCATGGGGGGCCTTCTTCGGCATCGGTATTGCAGCGGTGAACGGAATGGCGATCTGACGCTCTTACAAAATTGCAACGGCCGTGCCAGCCTTTCCAGAGCATCGGCCGGTGCGCCGCAGGAGCGGATCGCGAGCAACCATGGATTTCTTACACGCCGACCGCGCAACCCTTACCAGGTTTGCCGGCGAAAGGAGTGGCACATGAAGTCATCGATCCGACACCACCTGATGCATCGACTACGCGGTGGGGACCTGGCCACCGGCTCGACCGTTTTCACGCTCCTCGTCACCGGTGTCGCGCTGGCATCGTTGCTGATCCCCGCGCCCGCGCGGGCGCAGAACACCGAGGCCACCTTCGCCATCGGCGCGTTGCTGGGCGGCGACATCGACCTCGGCCTCGACATCATCGACGACGCCCGCGCCAGCTTCGACAACGCCGCGCTGTACGGCGGCCGGCTGGGCTGGTATGGCTTTCCCCTGGGCGTCGAGGCGAGCGTGCTGTACAGCCCCAACGGCGTGACCACCGTACCGGCGTATCTGGCGCCATCGAGCAGCAGCATCCTGTACGCCGAGGCCAACGTGCTGTTGATCATCATCCCCGGACCGGTGGCGCCGTTCATCACCGGCGGCGTGGGCCTGCACCGCGTCAACTTCGAGTACGCCGATCTCGGCAACCTCGACGAAACCGCATTCGGCTGGAACTGGGGCGGCGGTTTGAAGGTCAAGATCGGCCCGATCGCGCTGCGCGGCGACTTGCGCGATCACATCACACGGTTTCAGTCGGAGGACGTGCTGGCGTTACTGGGGACGACCACCAACCTGCACAACTGGGAGGCTTCGGTGGGCATCGGCGTGGCGTTCTGAGCCGGGCGGCGCTGTCCTACCCCGCTACTCCTACGTCAACCAGCGGCGTATCGGGGTCATCGATCACCAGGCGAAAGCCGACGAACGGGCGCCGCGCGCCCGGATCGATGCCTCCGCGGATGGTGGTGCGGATGTTCTGCGCGGTGTCGGCGAAATGGCCCCCGCGCATGACGAACAGCGCCTCGGCATCGAGATCGTCGAGGTCGTCGGCGGAATCGAAGGGATAGGGCTGAAACAGGCTGCGGGTCAGCTCCCAGACGTTGCCGCTCATGTCGGCAAGGCCGAAGGCGCACGCCCCACAAGGGATGCTGCCGACCGGCAGCGGCGTGGTACGACCGTAGACGGCGAGGTCGGGGCGCACCTCGTCGCCCCAGGGGAAGATCCGCCCGTCAGTGCCACGCGCCGCTTTCTCCCACTCCGCCTCGCTCGGCAGGCTGACGCGCCACCCGGCTTGCAGCGCGGCGGCCAGCGGCGCGGGCGTCCGCGGCCACGCGCGCAGCTTCTCCTGCAACCACGCCGCGTAGGCCAGCGCGTCCGGCCACGCTACCGAGGTCACCGGCTGCTCGGCGGCGCCCTGCAACGCGGCGGGGTCGGCGGCGAAACCGGTGGCCTCGACGAACGCGCGGAATTGCGCCACCGTGACCTCGTAGCGGCCGACAAAGAAGCCGGGCAGCACGACCTCAGCCTGCGGGCGGCCGGGCGCCCAGCGCTCGTTGTCATAGGCCAGCGCGTCGCGCGCCGGGTCGGCGCCCATGATGAACGGACCGGCGGGGATCTCGACGAAGCCGAGCAGCTCCTCATCGGGCAGGTACCAAGCCTCGGGTAGCAGGCGCGGCGTCGCGCTCACCAACCCGGCCGCGGACTCGACCGATTGTGCTATGACACCCGCCGCCGGCCGACCGGCCACCGAGCCGACCGGCCGCGCCGCGGCAGCAGCGATCGGCATTCGGCTCGCCGCCAGCAGCGCCGAGACCGCCACCAGCACGGTCAGCCGGCGCAACAGCGCGCGGCGGCGCATACCGCTCACGGCCGCCCCCGGGAGCAGGCGAACTCGAAGCCGTGCTCGCAGGCGCGCGCGTACAGCTCCGGCTCGGGTGTCTCCATCAAGTTGCGCCCACGCTCGCGCAGCAGCAGGCGCAGGTCGAGCATCCGTGGCTGTGCGTTCACGAAGCCCTGTGGATCGAGCAGATTGAAGCAGCCGGGCTTGTAGCGCAGCTCGCAGGCGCGCGCGAAGAAGCCACGCGCCCGCTCGGAATCTGCGACGACGATGGTGCCGGCACGATAGGCGCCGCCGAGCTCGTTGCAGGCCCAGGCCGAGTTGTCGTTGCAGTAGGAGGTCTCGATCTGGACCAGGCGCTCACAGGCGTTGCGCCGGCCGTCGGCGCAGGCCTGCTGCCAGAACGGCAGCGCATCGCCAACGTGGCGGCCGTCGGCGCCACCCATCGCCGCGATCACCACGAAGAAACCCGCCCACACGGTCATGTAGACGAGGTTGGCGCGCGCCGGTGCCGGCGCGCCCGCGCCGACCGGCGTGGCCGGCTCGCCGATACGGCGCACCAGGGCGTCGATGCGCTGCACGCTGAGGTTGAGCAGCGGCACGCACAGCAGCTTGTCGTAGAAGGTCGGCGCACCGACAGCCCCCAGCGCGGCGTACAGCACGATCACCCCGACGCCGTAGAGCGCGCCGAAGATGGCCTTGCCGAGCGGCCGGCGTGGCGAGGTCGACGGATCGGTCACCAGCAGGTGCAGGCCGAGGAACACCGCCGCGGGGATGGCCGAGTCGATGAAGTACGGCACGCCGGTGGCAGCGTAGTACAGCGTGCTGAAGCCGAACAGCACGGCGGCGGCGCAGCCGGCGATCAAGGTGATCTCGAAGAAGTACATCACCACCAGCCCGGCGAGGAACAGGAACAGGTAGATGCGCGGCGCCAGGGTCAGGGTGGTGGCGATCTCGAAGCCCCAGGTCAACGACGTCGTGCCGGTTACGATCAGCACCAGCGAGAAGAGCCCGAGAGAGAACGCCGACGGGTTGAAGATGTGCACCCGCCGTCCCTCGCGCTGCCAGCGCACGAACTCCTTGCCGAGAAAGCCCACCCCGATCATCACGAACTGCAGCCAGAACCAGTCGTCGCGAAACCACAGGAACAGGTTGGTCGAGAAGATGATCGGGAACGGGCCGAAGCCGATCGCGTAGCTTTCGCGGCGCGACCAGGCGAGCAGCATGTCGAATGCGTAGGCGAACAGGATCTGGCCGACCAGCAGCCATGCATGGGCGTACACCGGCTGCCAGTAGTAGCCCCAGTAGGCGAACACCGCCAGCTGCACCAGCGCCTGCAACCAGTGCTGCGGGCGGATGACGGCGTGCAACGAGCGCGTTGTGCCGGTGCGCAGCATGGCCGCGAACAGCACCGCCGACCAGGCGAGCACGAACAGGGCGGAGCCACGGAACGAAGCGGCCAGAAGCGCGGCGCCCGCAACGCGTGGCGCCAGCGAGACCAGCAACAGCGCGACGGCGAACGCGGCCGGAACCAGCAGAACGCGGCGCGCGGGCGGCGCGGCAGCGGCCTTGCGGCTCTCCGCTCGCCGCTGCTGCCGCGTGCTCCGTCCCTGTCCCCTCATCCCTCCAGCCATTCGATCGCTTCGTCGATGGCAGTGAACAAGGTGACCATCAAGCCGCGGTTGCGCGCGGCGTTCTCGAAGAATCGGTCGGGCAGCATCTGGTCCGGTCGCCCCAGCACCGCGACCCTGATCGAGTGCGGGATCGTCGACGCGCCGTACTGCGCCATGTCGAACCGACTGATCACCGACAGGCCACCCGTCATCGATCGACAGTCCAACAGAACCTTGGCCAATCGTTCGCGGGCGCACGCCGACACCATGGCATCCACCGTTCGCCGGGCCCCTTCGAGGCTGAACGGCCCGGTGTACGTGATCTGCAGATAGTCGTCGACCCTCTCGATTCCGATGTCGCTCGCCATGAGCACCCCACGCCGGGCGTCCGTAGCCTCTCGGGCCGCGAGTTTGCGGCAACCGCGGTTCCCAGTCTACCCCCGCGTCAGCTCGCGGTACTTGATGCGGTGCGGCCGATCCGCGTCGTGGCCCTTGCGCGCCTTGTA
>JASFRZ010000082.1:0-13832 GCA_050114655.1 Acidobacteriota bacterium | reverse complement strand
GTTCCTGCTGACGCCGTACCTGGCGTACTTCCTGCTGATGACCATGCCGGCGCTGATCTTCATGTCGGCGTTCACCTTCTCGCTCGGCGCCGTGCTGCGTAACACCACCGCGGTGGCGCTGGTGTCGATCGCCTACATCATCGCCGTGCTGTTCTTCCTCGGCACGCGCTACGGCGGGATCTTCGATTTCGGCGCGTTTTTCGCGCCGCTCTATTTCTCCGACATGATGGGGCTCGGCGACGTCTCGCGGGTGCTGGAGATCCGCGCCTTCTACCTCGCCATCGGCGTGGCGCTGCTGGGCATCTCGATCGCCCGCTACCCGCGCCTGCCGCAGCCCGGCTGGGGCGCCAGGATCGGCCACGTGCTGGCGCTCGGCGGTCTCGCCGTCGCGGTCGGCATGTACGGCAACATGGCGCGCAACGACGCCGCGGTGGAGCAGTACCGCACCGACCTGTTCGCCACCCAGATCTCCTACGGCGACGCGCCCGTCGCCACGGTGCTCGATTACCAGCTCGACGTCGCGCTCATGGAGGACGGCGTGCCGCTCACCGCGCGCGCCGGACTGCGCCTGGCGAACCTTCAGGAGGTGCCGCTCGAGACGCTCGTCTTCACCCTCAACCCCGGACTACGGGTGAGCTCGGTGACCGGCGCCGCCGGCAACGAGCTGCCGTTCACCGTCGAAGGATCGGTGTTGCTGGTGACCCCGCCGGCTCCGCTCGCACCGCACGACGAGACCTCGCTGACCGTCAGCTACGCCGGTGACATCGATCGCGAGGGATTCGACCTGCTGCGCAGCGCGGCGCGCATCGAGAAGTGGGACGGGCCGATCCACAAGGGCGACCTGACCGCGTGGATCCGCGACGATTCCGCCTACCTGCCGCCGCGCAGCCGCTGGTATCCGGTGCCGGGGGTGGACTACGGCAACGACCAGGGACGGCCGGTGTCGTTCTTCACCGGCAACGTGCGCGTCAACGCGCCCGCCGGCCTCCAGGCGGTAACCCAGGGCGCGCCCGCCGGCCCGGCGGCGTCGGCCGACGGCCGCAGCGTCAGCGATTGGAAGATTGCCTGGCCGGTGCCGCAGATCTCGCTCAACGTAGGCGAGTACGAGACCTACTCCGCAACCGCCGGCGAGACCGAGGTGGTGTTGTACATCCACCCGCGCCACGTGGCGCGCCTGGCGCTGTTCGACGACGCCGGCGAAGAGGTCGTCGCCCTGATGGAGCAGGTGCTGTCGGCGATGGAGCAGGAGACCGGCCTGCCCTATCCCTACGGGCGTCTCGCCGTCGTCGAGGTGCCGTTCCTGGTGCAGTGGTACTACGAGGGCTGGGAGGAGAGCGGCGGCCTGACCGAACCCGGCGTCCTGATGGTCGAGGAGGACACGCTGGTATCGCAGCTCAAGCGCATGACCCAGCGCGTCAACCGCACGCTCAACTCCGATCGCGGCGAGGGTCAGGACCCCGCGCGCCTCAAGCGTGACCAGCTCGCGCAGGCGATCTTCAGTGTCTTCCTCAGCCCCGAGGGCGGCGAGAGCGGACTGTTCCGCTCGCCGCTGGTACAGCTATGGTCGTTCAACCGCAGCTTCGCGGGCGAGAACGCCTCGCTGCTGGCACGCGGCATGCCGGTGTTCATGCAGGAGGACCTGTCACAGGAGATCCGCTCCGACCTGTTCCAGCGTGGCGGCCGCGGCGGCGGGCGCGGCGGCTTCATGATGCGCGGCGGCGGGCGCGGCGGCGGCGTCACCGTGCGGGTCGAGACGGTCGACAGCGATGAGCGCAACGGACCGCGCGAGCTGGGCGAGAACGCCAGTTGGGACGAGATGCTCGAAGCGATGCAGACGCAGTCCCTCGCCGATCTCGACCCCGAGGCCGATCCTGACCTGTACCGCTCGGTGCTCGACGCCAAGGGCGTGACGATGTTCCGCATGATCGAGGCGGTGGTGGGCTCGGACGAGTTCGTCAACACGCTCGAATCCTTCGGCGAGGCGTCCGAGTACGAGGACATCTCCTTCGACGAGTTCGAGAAGGCGGTCGTCCCCGAGGGCACCAGCGAGGATGACGTCAACCGCGCCAGCCTCGACGGGCTGATCCGCGACTGGATTTACGGCACCTACGTCCCCGGCTACACCCTCACCCGCACCGAGGCCAAGAAGGTCGAGGACGAGTGGGGCGCGGTCGTCTACCAGGTGATGGTGCGCATCCGCAATGGCGAGGCGGGGCGCGGCTTTGTGCAGGTACAGCTCGCCGGGCGCGGCGACGAGATCACCAAGAACGTGCAGATCGAGGGCGGCCAGGAGGTCGAGGTCTCGATGGTCATCAGCGCGCGCCCCGGCATGGTCACGGTCGATCCCTTCCTGGCCAAGAACCGACGCCCCTTGCGCTCGCCGCTGCGCATTCCGGAGGAGGTCGAGCCGGGTCCCCCCGAGGAGTACGTGCGCGTGGTGACCGAGGAGGAAGCGGCGTTCACCGAGATCATCGTCGACAACGAGGACGACGGCTTCTCGATGCCGGTGCGACGCGTGGAGCGCTACCTGCGCCCGGGCCTCGAGGGCGGCAACTGGCGCACCTACGAAAACCCCTACTCTTTCGGTCGCTACGAGACCAACTATCGCACCAAGAACGGCGGCGACGGCGCCCAGCCGGCGGTGTGGACCACGGTGGTGCCGTACGCCGGCGAGTACGACGTCGCGTACTACTTCCTTCCGCGCCGCATCAACGGCAGCAGCCGCAACGGTTTCTGGGGCGCCGGCACCTACAAGCTCACGATCAGCCACGCCGGCGAGAAGACCGAGATGACAATCGACACAAACCAGCTCGAGCCGGGCTGGAACGCGCTCGGCCGCTTCAAGTTCGAGGCCGGCGAGCAAGCTACCGTGGAGCTGTCGGATCTCGCCGACGGCAGGGTGTACGCCGACGCCGTACGCTGGCGCTACGTCGATCCCGAACACCCCAACGCCACCTACGACGAGGGCATAATGCCGTGGGAGTTCGGCGGTCGTGGCGGCGGCTTCGGCGGCCGCGGCGGCTTCGGCGGGCGCGGCGGCGGCGTCGAGGTACGCCGCGATGGCGGCGGGCGCGGCGGCGGCTGATCCTCAGCCCCGCACATGGCTCACCAGCCCGTTTGCCGCCGCGCGATCCGTCGACGTCAGCTCGGACGGCCGCTGGTGGCGAACAGCGGATCGGGCACCTTGACCACGGTGAACTTACGGATGGTCAGCTCGTTGCCCGGCGGGATGCCGGCCTTTTGACGCGTTACCTTGATCTGCTGCTCGACCGTCACGATGCCGTCGATTTCCGGCAGCAACACGGCGCGGCGGCCACTATTGTCGCGGATCTCGATGCCGAAGCGCGCCGGATCGAGCTCGTCGACCGACGTTACCGGCACCAGCGGGCGCAGGATCGACACCTCGACCGAGGTCGCGTCGAGCTCGGGCAGGGTGAGGCGCCGGAACCGCGGATCGTCGAAGGCGGCGGCGCGTGCCCGGTCCTCGGTCTCCTCGACCATGTTGGCGTGGATCGCTACCAGCGAGCCGATGCAGCCGCGTAGCCGTTCGTCGATGCGCAGCGTCACGAATACCGGTGAGGGCTCGGCCAGCAGACCCTCGGCTTCCACAAGTCTCTCCGGCGCGCGATTCTCCAGCGCGGCGCGAATTGCCTCGCGCCCGACGTTGGGTAGCTGCCACGCGGCGGCGGCCAGCGCGGCGTCATCTGTCGGGTTGCTCATGAGGGCATGATCCCGCGCGCCGCGCGCCGCGTCCAGCGCTGCCTCGGCTGAGGACGACAGCTCCCGGCGGCGATGACAACTGCCGCCCCGCCGGCGCGCACGATGGACGCCTCCGGGGTAAAGTGTGGCGCATGACTCCGATCGTCTTTTACGCGCATTCTGGACTCCGCTACCTGGTGTTGCTCGCCGGGCTCGCCGCGCTCGTGTACCTGCTGTACGGCCTCTTTTCGCGACGCGACTTCGACAAGCTGGCGAACGCGCTCAGCGGCGCCTACGTCGGCCTGATGGACCTGCAGGTGTTGCTCGGCATCGTGCTGTACCTGCTGGTACCGAGCTACCCGCAGCTACTCGGCCACGTGGTGATGATGCTGGCTGCGGTCACTGTCGGCCACGTCACCAACATCATGAACAAGCGACGCGAGAAGAAGAGCTATGCGGTCGCCTTCCTGGGCGTGGCCTTGTCCTTGGTGCTCATCATCGGCGGCATCATGGCGATCGGCCGCCCGCTGATCGGCTCGGGTGGTCTCTAGGCGTCCGGGCCGCGGTCAAATGACATGACCTTGTCGGTCCAGGCATAAACGGCGGGGCGCTCGTCGGGGACGTCGAAGGCGTTCATGACCTTGACGCGGTGGACGACGCAGGCGCAGGTGATGTCGGCGGCAGTGAGGCGGGTGTGGGCGAGCCACTCCTGGTTCGACAGGATCTTCTCGAGCTCGGCGGTGCGGTCGGCGAAGGCCTGCGCGGCGCGCGCCGTCGCCTCCGGGTCGCTGGTCCCGGCGATGCGCTGCCGCACCATGATTCCGAGCGGCTCGTGCAGATCGACGCGGCCGAAGAACTCCCACTTCTCGATCGCCCGCATGGTGCCGTAGTCATCGCTGAACAGCTTCGGGGTGTCGGGGAAGTTGGCCTCCAGGTAGCGCAGGATGGCGGCCGAATCGAACATCACCACGTCGCCGTGGGTCATTACCGGCGTGAACGGCTGGCCCGAGATCTCGACCATGCCGCTGCGGTCCTTCGGGTCGATGGTCACGAAGCGGTAGTCGATGCCCTTGAAGCCGAGCGCCGCGCGCACCTTGAAGTTGTTGGAGGTTTCGAAACCGTGGATGACGAGCTCGTCGGACATCGGGGACTCCTTTGACAGGCATTGGGAAGGTCTCCAGAATGTTGCCACCTCGATCCCCCCGACACGAGTGACCCGCATGAAGCGAACGTTGGCTGCCCCGCTGTCCCTGATCCTCTTCGGCGTCGTCGGCCTGTCGTTGACTTCCTGGGCGCTCGGAGCGGCCCCGCAGCGCGGCGGCGGCCGCGGCGGCGAGGCGCAGGCGCTCGCCGAGCCCTTCGTCGGCGTCACCACCGACGGCAACCCGGTCGGCGGCCTGTACCGCATCGAGACGACCGGCGTTTCGACCGCACCGGTGCGTGCCGCCGCCGAGGCCTTTCTCGCCACGCTCACCGAAGAGCAGCGTGCCATGACGCAGTACCCGGTCGACGATGACGAGTGGCGCAAATGGCAGAACGTGCACCGTTACGACCGTCAGGGCATGTCGCGCCGGGCGATGAACGACGCGCAGAACCAGGCGGCGTTCGGGCTGCTGCAGGCCAGCCTGTCAGCCACCGGCTACCGCAAGGCGCGCGACATCATGACGCTCAACGGCGTGCTCGCCGACCTGGTCGACAACCACGAGGAATACGGTGAGGACCTGTATTTCTTCACCGTCATGGGCGAGCCATCCGATACCGATCCGTGGGGCTGGCAGCTCGACGGCCATCACCTGGTGATCAACTACTTCGTGCTCGGCGACCAGGTGGTGATGACGCCCACCTTCATGGGCTCCGAGCCGGTCGCCGCCGAGTCCGGACCGCACGCCGGCCTGCGGGTGTTCGGCCCCGAGGAAACCAGGGGCCTGGCGATGATCCGTGCGCTGTCACCCGAGCAGCAGGCGGCGGCGATCGTCTCGCAGGAGCCCATCGGACAGGTACTGACCGCCGCCTTCCGCGACAACTACGAGCTGCGCTACGAGGGACTGCGCGCCTCCGAGATGGACGCCGTGCAACGGCAGACCCTGCTCAATCTGGTGCGCGAATACGTCGGCAACATGGACGACGGCCACGCCGCGCTGCGCATGGCGGAGATCGAGGAGCACCTCGACGACACGTGGTTCGTATGGATGGGCGGCACCGGCAACGATTCGGTCTTCTACTACCGGGTGCACAGCCCGGTGGTGCTGCTGGAGTTCGACCACCAGGGCGGCATCGCGCTCAACCGCGGCCAGGGCATGTCCCGCAACCACGTGCACACCGTGATCCGCACCCCCAACGGCAACGACTACGGCAAGAACCTGCTACGGCAGCACTACGAGCAGTACGACCATGTCAATGGCGTGCACGTACCACGGCAACGCTAGCGACTGCTATTCGCTCGGAAACACCCAGTTGATGTAGCGATCCCGCGCCCGTCGTCGAACGCAGCTCCCGGGACCCCGCGAAGCGCACTCGCGCCGTTTCGGATCCCCGGAATCCGAACGATCGTTCGTTTGATAATCAGGCCTCGCGGACGGACGATTGAGTTAGTCGCAGCCATTCGACGGGAGACCGCGAATGTACCTCACTGTCGCGTTCGGATTCGTTTTCGGTCTGCTCCTCGCGATCGCGCGGGTCAACCGCAACTCGGTCATCGCCGGAATGGCCACGCTCGAGGATTTCCGCGTCGCAAAGACCATGGCCGCGGCCATCGCCGTGGGGACCGTGCTCATCGCCCTCCTCGTGGTGAGCGGAGCCGCCAGCTACGAGATAAAGCCGCTGCTCGTGGGTGGCATCGTCTACGGGGGGCTGCTCTTCGGCGCGGGAATGGCGATCCTGGGCTACTGCCCCGGAACGCTGACCATTTCCCTCGGTCAGGGCGCTGTGGATGCCGGCATCGGAGCGCTGGGCGGCTTGCTCGGCGGCCTGGCATTCACCGCCGCCAAACCGGCTCTGGACCCCTTCCTCGGGCAAGATCTCGGCCCGCAGTCCCTCTACGGGATGATGGAACCGTTCCCCTTCGCGTACCTGCTCGTCTGCCTGGTCTTCGGCGTCGTGGTCGGAGGCCTCGCGTTGCTGCTGCACCGACTCGAGAAAGCCACCGGCTACCTGTGGCTCTACGCCGGAGCCGGGTTGGGGGTTCTCAACGCCGTCATGATCCTGCCGGAGACCGCAGATCGGCTGATCGGCGCCTCGACCGCTTTCCCTTTCATCGCGGACCGCGTCGTCGGCCTCACGGACAATGATTACTACCGGCGGATCGAGGCACCGGGAAGCTGGGAGATGTGGTTTCTGCTCGGTGCGTTTCTCGCCGGGCTGGCCTATGCGCTGGTCCGCCACGAGTTCCGATGGCAGCTGACCTCGAGCCACTGGCGCAAGTACCACGGTCAGGACGGCGGCAAGAGGGTGTTCTGGGCCTTCCTCGGCGGCTTCATCCTGCTCTTCGGAGCGCGCATGGCGGGTGGCTGCACGAGCGGCCACATCCTCTCCGGCTCGATGCAACTGGCGAGCAGCGGCCTGATTTTCGCCGTCGTCGTGTTCATCGCCTTTCTCGTTACCGGGAAGCTGTTCTACCGCAGTCCGGGGAGCGCGGGCTCCGGCGCGGCGAGTGGCCGGCCGATCTGATCGCTCCCAAAGGCGCAACGCGCAGGGCCGCGCGCGTCGTAAGCCCATCGACCCTTGTCGGGAGCGGCGCGGTGACCCTGGGGCACTACGAGCAGTACGACCACGTCATTGGCGTGCAGGTGGCGCGGCAACGCTGGCGACTAGTACTCGCTCGGAAACAACAGGCGGATGTAAAGATCCCGCGCTCGCCGCTGGGTCGGATCGAAGTTGCCGACGGCGCCGCCGAGTCCGATCAATCCGAGTATCTGGTTGCCGCCGTCGACGATGTCGATGCGTACGACGACGTTGTCGTCATCGACGTAGATCGCCTTGAACGCGCCGAGTTCATCGAAGAGCCACGCCTCGCGGGTGCGCGGTCCGACCTGAACGTCGACGCGGTCGAGGTAGCGCAGCGTCTCGGTCGCAAAGTTCCCTTGCGGGCTTTCACCGCCGTCGGTGTCGTCTCGAGAGGGGGCGATGATTCCGCCCGTCTGTCCGCCGACGGCCAATCCCTTCATGCCGAAGGGCCCGGACGGCCGAAACAACAGAAACTCGTGCTCGCCCGTGGCCCTTTCCCACAGCTCGGGGAGCATCAAGCCCAACAAACCCGGATGGGCGAACAGCGACTCCCGGCAGAAGGCATTGTCGACCATTCGCAACGGTGGCGCGGGCGGCGGCGATGAATTCGTATCCGCCGACGAACGCGGGGCAAGGGGAACGGCGGCGGCCTGCCTGAGACTCGGCGGCAACGGAACCGAGCAATCGAGCGCCGTCGGGTCCAGGGTGAACAACCCCGCCGGCGCCGACAGGTCCAGCCCGGAGTGATTCGGAATCGCGACCCATACTTCGCGCGCTGCCGGACCCATGGCGACGCGTTTGACGTATCGATCTTCCTCATAGCGAAACCGGACGGTGTACTCCTCGTCGCCGAATCCGGCGAAGTGCCGCTTGGTTCGAAACTCGAGATCGAGCGGAAATCCGTGGCGATTGATGCGCAGCTCGCCCTCGCCGGTCGTCTCCATGACGGTGCCGAGCGGGGGATCGTACTCGTCACTGCCTCTGTTCCAGTGGTGCGCGAGCTCGAAAATACCTTCGGGCGGATTGCCCACCAGCTCGCGCAGGTAGATCGACCAATCGCCCCCCTCCCCAGGGTGCAGTTGCTCCGCAGGGCCGAGTACGTAGCGACGCTCTTCGCCTGCTTCGAAGCCGAGAAACAGTGCTCCCTGGCTGGCAAGGGAGACTTCGGAGGCGGGGGCGACCTCGACCCGCGCGGTTGCCGCGAGCGTCAGGATCGAGGCGGCAAGGATCGTGAGCCTGGGGCGCGTCATGCGGACTCCCGCGTCATATCAGGGGACTGCGGGGTTACCACTCGCTCGGCGACAATTTCAGCCTGCCAGAGAACAATCGAGCTGTCCAGAGCGGCCAAGCAGCGGCACCGTGGCCACACGGCATGTCGAGCCATGCGCTTCCCTCCAGTGGATTGTCGGCTCAGTCGGGCTTGTAGAGATCGCCGGCGAGGTACTTGAGGCCGGAGTCGACGGCGACGGTCACCACGGTGTGCCCGGGACCGAGCTCACCGGCGATGTGCAGGGCGCCGGCAACGTTGAGGCCGCTGGACACGCCCGAGAAGACGCCCTCCTCGCGCGCCATGCGGCGCGCCATGGCGCGCCCCTCCTGCTCGTCGATGCCGCGGGCCTCGTCGTAGAGCTCGGGATCGAGCAGCGGCGGGACGAAGCTGGCGCCAATCCCCTCGACGTGGTGCGTGCCCGCCTCGCCGCCCGAGATGACCGGCGAGCTGGCCGGCTCGAAGGCGACGACGCGGGTCTCGGGGCGCTCCTGCTTGAGGACCCCGGCGACACCCATCAACATGCCGGCCGTCCCCACCGCGCCGCAGTACACGTCGATCGGACGGTCGAGTTGCTCGAGGATCTCGCGCCCGATCTGCCGGTAGCCGACCAGCGAATCGCGGTTGTTGAATTGATCGGTGGCGTAGGTCCCGTCCTCGGCGGCGATCTCCCGAGCCCGCTCGATCAGCCGCGGGATCAGGTCGGGCGTGATCATGCCGCCTTTGCTGGGGATGATCTCGACGTCGGCGCCGAGCGCCCGCATGGTGTCGATCTTTTCCGGCGAGAACGCGTCGGACGAGACGATCTTGAGCTTGTAACCCTTGGCGGCGCAGATGAACGCCAGCGAGGAACCGGTGCTGCCGCCGGTGTACTCGACCACCGTCATTCCCGGTCGCAGGTCGCCGCGCCTCTCGGCCTCCTCGATCATGGCCCGCGCCATGCGGTCCTTGTACGACCCGGTCGGGTTGAGCGCCTCCATCTTGACGAATACGTCGGCGCAGTCCGACGGGACGATCTTCGACAGCCGCACGAGCGGCGTACGGCCGACGGCCTGGGTCGCCGACGATACAGCGCCAGGGGCAGGGAGGTGTTCCGACATGTCGTTCTCCTTGGTGCTCAGCGCTCTTTCCACAGTACCCGCGGCAACTCGAGCAGCGAGGTGGCATAGCTGAACGGCACCACGTTGGAAGCAGCGCGGGGGGTCCATGCCTCGACCGGGTACTCGAACACGGAATCCCAGCGGCGCGCGCGCTCGCTCGCTCCGGCGGTGCAGCGCAACAGCAGCTCGATGTCGAAGATCCAGCGCGATACGAATTCGCGCTCGATGGCGGCACCCAGCGCCAGCGTACGGCGGAACAGCTTGGCACCGCACTGGGTGTCGAGGAAGCGACGGCGCAGCGCCAGCGAGATCACGACTGAGAAAATGCGCGCCAGCAGGCCGCGCACCCAGGTGCGCCGCACGCGGTGGCCGAGCAACTTGCGCCGGATGCCGATCACGATGTCGATGTCGTCGCGGCGGGTGAGGATCGCCGACATGCGGCCGATCTCATCGAGCCGGGTCGACAGGTCGGCGTCCCAGTAGCCGACGCGATCGACTGCGCGATCCTTCAGCAGCGCGCGCAGCCCCATGCGCACCGCCTCGCCCTTGCCGCGGTTGGCGCCCCCCGGGAGCATCATGCAGCGCCGCGGGTGCCGTGCACACAGCTCGTTCAGCACCGCCGCGGTGTCGTCGGTCGAGCCGTCGTCGACGAACACGAAGCGCACGTCCTCGTCGCACTGCAGGAAGCTCTCGAAACGTGCGACGTCCAAGCGCCGTGCCTCGTTGAAGCACGGAATCACGATGCCGATGACGGCAGCCGGCGCACCACCGGCGGTCGTGTCGCTGCCTGGCTCGTTCACCGGGTCCCTCCGCGGGCCCTGGGCGGCTCAATGACCAGCAGAACGGCCTCCTCGCTGACCCGCTCGAGCACGCGCACCTGATGATCACTCCGTTGCAGGATCCCGGCCCCCTCGTCGGTCGTAACCACGAGTCCCCCCGGTGCGTCGATGCCGCTCCATGGGCGCGCCGGGCGGTCGAGATAGTAGTCGAGCCCGTATTGCCAGGCGCGGTGGAGCCGATAGGTGACGACGTCATCGCCGTCGGCGAGGCGGGCGGCGCGCTGTGCGGCGCTGCGCGGGCTGACCGCGGGATCCGCCCTCGGCATCAATACCCAGGCGAGGCAGGCAACGAAGATCGCCATGCCGACGGCGGTCGCCAGCAACGCCTCGGCCGGACGCCCCCGCGCAGCGTACAGCGCGACCGCACCGCCCGCGCCGATCGCGATCGCCCCGAGCAGGTACAAGGCGGCGCCCTCGAGCTGGGCAATCGCCGACGGAACCACTCCGGGGATGAGTAGCGCCACCCCCATGGCGACGAGCACCACCGCGCCGGCGAGAAACAGTCGCTTCGCCGTGGTGGAAGCGGACGTTTCGAGGTCGGCCAGCACGAAGGCCAGCAAAAGGGCGATCGGCGGCACGGCCGGCAGGATGTAGCCCGGCAGCTTGGACTTCGACAGGCTGAAGAACAGGAGCGGGAAGAGCGCCCAGCAGGCGAAAAAGAGCGACGGCGAGCGCGCCCACGCGGCGGCGCTCGTGCCGCGCGCGCGCACCGTCGCCACGCCGCGCGCCAGCGCGACGACGAGCAGCGCCGTCCACGGCGCGAGACCGATCAGCAGCACGCCACCGAAGAACCAGAACGGTTGCTGGTGCTGGAAGACGGGGGTCAGAAAGCGCTGCACGTTGTGCTCGATGATGAAGACCTGCACGAAATCGGCGTTGCGTAGCGCCACCAGCACGTACCAGGGCAAGGCGACGAGCGCGAAGGCGGCGATCGACAGCGGCGCGAAGTAGCGCGGGATACGCCCCCACTGACGGGTCGACAGGATCCACGGCGTCAGCGCGCCGGCGGTCAGCACGACGCCCACCGGCCCTTTGGCGAGCACCGCCGCGCCGAGCGCGGCGCCGAAGACGGCGCGCGCGCGCCACGAAGCGGTCTCCTCGCGGATCCCCGCGAGCCGGTACGCCGCCGCCATGACCAGCACCACGCAGGTGGCAAAGATCATGTCCGTGCCGGCGCCGCGCGCGAAGCCGATCGCCGCCACGGTGGTGGGAAACAGCAGCGCCACGATCACCGCGGTCCGCCGGCCGTAGGCCCTCAGCCCCAACCACGCCAGCACCAGCGTGCTGATCAGCGCACTCAGGGCAGACGGCAGGCGCGCCGCCGCCTCGCTGTCACCGAGTGCTCGGTAAGCCGCCGCAGCGGCCCAGTAATAGAGGATCGGCTTTTCCATCCACGGCTCGCCGTTGAGCCGCGGGGTCACCCAGTCGCCGGTTGCCGCCATGTCGCGCGCAATCGCCGCGTAGCGCGGCTCGTCGGGCCCGACCAGTCCGAACGACGTCAGGCCGGCGAACAGGCACACCAGGACCACCGGTACCGCGACCACCGCGGCAGTCCCGGGACGCTGCACTAGGAGTGTGTCCGAGTCATGGGCGGGGCGCCGTTACGGGCACCGTGGGGGCAGATGCAAGGCGCAGCGACGTAGGCGATATCGAGCATATCGTCGAGGAGCTGCAACGAAGCAGATGCCCCCACGCTGCCCGTAACCCGAAGGGCGCATGGGGGTTGTGGGGCATATGCTACGTCACTCGTCGTCGACGATGTACTCCACATCGACTTCCTCCTCGTTCCTTGCCTCTGCCCCACAAGACCCATGCGCGGCGCCCCGCCCATTACTCGGACACACTCCTAGCTTGCGAGCATTTGCCGCGCGATCACGAGTCTCTGGATCTCCGAGGTGCCCTCGTAAATGGTCGTCACCCGGGCGTCGCGATAGAGGCGCTCCACCGGATAGTCGCGCACGTAGCCGTAGCCGCCGTGCATCTGCACCGCCTGGTACGCCACCCGGTTGCACATCTCGGAGGCGTACAGCTTGGCCATCGCGGCCGCCGCGGTGTCACGTTCGCCGGCGTCGCGCAGGGTCGCGGCGCGCAGGTACAGCAGCCGTCCGGCGCGGATCTGCGCCGCCATCGTGACGAGCTGCGCCTGCAGCCCCTCGAAGCGACCGATCGGCCCGCCGAAGGCCTCACGCTCGCGCACGTACTGCAGCGCCAGGTCGAGCGCCGCGCGCGCGATGCCGACCGACTGCGCGGCGATGCCGGCGCGGCCTCCGTCGAGGCTGGCGAGGGCGATCTCCAGCCCCTGCCCTTCCTCGCCCAGGCGCCAGTCGGCGGGCACGCGGCAGTCGTCGAACGCCACCTGGTTGGTGCGCGACGAGCGGATCCCCATCTTGTCCTCTTCGTGCACCATGGTCACGCCGGCATGCTCGCTCGGTACCACGAAGGCGCTCATGCGGCCGCGCCTGGCCGTCGGATCGGTGACCGCGAAGACCAGCAAGGCGCCGGCGACCGAGCCGTTGGTCACCCACGCCTTGGTGCCGTTGATGATGTAGTCGTCGCCGTCACGTTCGGCGCGCACCTTGAGCGCGGCGGCGTCCGAGCCGACCTCGGGCTCCGACAGGCAGAACGCGCCGAGCCACTCGCCGCCGGCACAGGGGCGCAGGAAGCGCTCCTTCTGCGCCTCGCTGCCATACCTCTGCAACGGGGCGCAGTACACCGAGTTGGTCACGCTGATCGCCACACAGGTCGAGGCGTCGCCGTAGCCGAGCTCCTCGAGCACCAGGCAATAGGTCGTCAGGTCGAGGCCCGCGCCGCCGTTGTCCTCGGCGATCGTCATGCCGAACAGGCCGAGCTCGCCGAGCTGCGCGAATACCTCCTGCGGGAAGCTCTTCTCGTGGTCCCAGGCCGTCGCCTCGGGCACCACCTCGGCGGCGACGAACTCGCGCACCATGTCGCGGACGAGGCGTTGATCTTCGGTGAGATCCCAGTCCATGTCGCTATCCCCTCCGCACGCCGGTGCCGGGGCTCAGCCCGCCGGCTCGAAGAGATCGGCGAGCATGCCGCGGGCCACCGCGGTGCGCTGCGCTTCCGCGGCCCCGTCGTGCACCTCCATCGCCTTGGCGTCGCGATACAGCCGCTCCACGCCGGCGGACGACCGGTTGCCCTGCGCGCCGAAGATCTGCACCGCGCGGCGCGTCGCGCCGACCG
>JASFRZ010000081.1:0-13837 GCA_050114655.1 Acidobacteriota bacterium | reverse complement strand
GCCGCGACGGTGCCCCTACCAGGGCAGGCTGGCGCCGGTGAAGTCGAGGAAGTCGCCGTTGAAGTCCTGGTCGAGGCGGTCGATTATCCGCAGCATGCCGGAGATGCTGTCCTCCACCTCGACCGGCGCGCTGGAACCGCCCATGTCGGTCTGCACCCAGCCCGGATGCATCACCACGCAGACGAAGCCCTCGCCGCCGAAGTCGAGCGCGAGCGACTTGGTGACCATGTTCAGCGCCGCCTTGCTGGCACGGTACTCATAGGCACCACCGCTGGAGTTGTCCTCGATGCTGCCCATGCGACTGGTGATGTTGACGATCTTCTTGTCCGCCCCCGAGCGCAGCCCCTCCAGGAGCGCGCGTGTGACGCGCAGCGCGCCGACCGTATTGACCTCGAAGAAGTGGCTCATGCCCTCGAGGTCGACCTGCTCGAGCGGGCGCGAGCGCACGCCGACGCCGGCGTTGTTGATCAGCACGTCGATCGGTTCGTCACCGAGCGCTGCGGCGAAGCGCGCCACACTGTCGGCGTCGGCGACGTCGAGCGGTTCGACCTGCACGTCGAGCTTGTTGAGCGCGGACGCCGCCTCGGGATCGCGCGCCGTGGCGATCACCCGGTCGCCGCGCGCCGAGAGCTGACGAGCGAACTCCAGGCCCAGGCCGCGGTTGCACGCCGTCACTACATACGTCTTGCCCATGGTTGCTCGACCTCCGAAGCGGATGGAAAGCCAGTGGTTCAATGTAACGCAGCGTGCCGCCGAACACTCATTTATCGTTAGGGCCGGCGCAGCCCCTTGTCGACGCCGACCAGCAAGCCGCCGTCCTCTGTCGCCAGACCGCGCGCCATGCGCGGGGTGTTGTAGGAAGCGGCGGCGCGCCCGCGACGGTCCACCAGGATCAGGCCGGCTTTGCCGTCGATGCGGCGCAGCGTATCGATCGCCCCGCGCCCCGCGCGCCCCGGCGATGCGCCCGCCGCCAATCGATCGACCGCCCCTTTGGCGAGCGTGACGCGCAGGATGCTCTCACCCTGCCCGGTCGCCGACACGGCCCCGGCCCGATCGTCGGCGTACGTGCCGGCGCCGACGATCGGGCTGTCCCCCACCCTGCCCGGCGCCTTATCCTGCGTGCCGCCCGTAGAGGTCGCCGCAGCGACGCGTCCACCACCGTCGCAGGCTACCGCGCCGACGGTGTCGAACGGCGCCTCGCTCGCCTGTCGGTCGAACTCGCGCGTGACGAGCTGGTGCTCACCGGCGCGAATGCGCTCGTAGCGTTCGCGCTCGCGGCCCACCAGCAGGTCGCGATTGCGGCACAGCTCGATGCCCTGCTCGCGCGCGAAGCGCTGCGCCCCCTCGGCCACCAGCAACACGTGCGGTGAGCTCTCCAGCACCGCGCGCGCCAGCGCCACCGGATGGCGCACGCGCCGCACCGCCGCCACCGCGCCGGCGCGCAACCCGCCACCCTCCATGATCGAGGCGTCGAGCTGGAGCTCTCCCGCACTGTTGAGGTGGGCGCCGTAGCCGGCGTTGAAGGTGGGATCGTCCTCGAGCATCTCGACCGTCGCCTGCACCACGTCGAGCGCCGACGCACCCTGCTGCAACAGCGTCCAGCCGTGCTCGAGCGCCGCGGCAACGCCGGCGCGATGCGCCGCGACGTCCCCGTCGGGCACGTTCCACGCGCCGCCGTGCACTGCCAGAGCCAGGGGCAAGCGTTCCTCCACCGATCGAAGGGTCCACGGGCATCGCCCGCCGGATGCGGTCGACCGGCAAGAGTGTAAAGCAGCGCGCACCACGGTGCTCTCCGCGGCCCACGGGCTGCTTGCGCGGGCTGTGCCCCTTCAGCAGATGCCGTGGACGCAGGTGCGCGCAAGACCGGCTGCGTAGCGCTGCACCGCCGGCGGATCCGGAGACCAGGTCTCGCGGTCGATGCGCCAGTGGCCGCGCGCGTCCTTGCGGTACACGTGCACGCCGCGCTGCTCGTACTGGTACACGTCGCTGCCGATCCCCAGCCAATCGTCGTGCGGCGTCACGGTGACGTAGGCGGCCCACTCCTCGATCGCCAGGTCACCCTCGAAGCGCACCAGGTGGGCATCGACGTCGTAGAACACCTCGGCGTCGGGATCCCAGCGGTGATGGAACGCGCTGATCGCGTCCGCCCCCAGCAGCGGCGGCTCACCGGCCGCGCTCACCACAGCGCCGGGCGCGTACGCTGCCAGCAACGCCCCGAACTCGCCGCGGTTCACGGCGCGCAGCCATTGCTCACGCACCGCGGCGATCGCACGCGCGTCGGCCTCGGGCACCGGGGTACCAACGACGACCGGGGTCAGGGAGGGCGGCTTGCTCAGGCCGGGCGCTGAAGCCACCGCGCTGAGGGAAATCAACAGGGTCGAAGCGAGCGCCAGGCCCGCGATCGACGCAACCTTCCGCATTGCTCAACTACTCCTCGGGGAGCCACCGAGTCGTAATGGGGAGGTGAGCGTCCCGCTCCACAGGTTTAGACGCCGCGTACCCCGCAAAAGTTTCACCGTCCGACGGTTCCGCCGAACTTTACGAGAAGTTGCACCGCGACGATGAAGAACCCGTCAGGAAGGAGTCAGGATTACGAGAATTCGCAGCCTCACGGCGGCGAATGGCTACCTACCGGGGGCGGCGTTCCCCTATGTCTGCGGTACGCCGACGGCATCGTGCAGATCGAGCTCCTCCAGCGGCATCTCTTCGAGCTGAGCCTTGGCCATGCGGCCGAGCTGGATAGGCCGCGGCGCCAGCAATCGCAGCAGGGCGACCGCCTCCTCGGGACGGTGGGTGCGCAGCAGGTACTGCGCGCCGTACCAGGTCGACATGTCGGCGAGCGGCCCGAGCGACGACTCCCTGCCCTTCTCCAGCAATGCCTCGACCACCGGGTCGGTCTCGCCGTTGAGATACAGCGCCACACCCAGCCAACCGCCGATGGTGTCGAAGTCGGGGTACTCGCGGTAGAGATCGGCGAGCTGGTCGATGGCCTGCGGGTAGTGCCCGTCGCGCAGCTCCTCGAGCGCCGCGCGCGTACGCGGCTGGTGCTGGTCGGGCGACACCGGCACGACGTCGGGATAGGCGATGTCGAGCAGCCAGTCGTAGACGAATGCCTCGATGTTCTCGTCCTGGGCGTAGGCGGCGAAGCGGTCCACAACCGCCCGGCGCTCCGGAGACAGCGGCTGTGGGACCGGGGCCTCGGCAACAGGTGTCTCGGCCCGCTCGCGCGGCAGCATCATCCAGGCGCCGGCGAGCAGCACGAGCGCGGCCGCGGCCAGGGCGATCCCGCCGCGTCGCGGCGCGCTCACATGCGAGCGGCGCAGCAGCAGCACGGCGGCAAGCCGGTCGCCGCACGGCGCGCATTCCTCGAGGTGTCGCAGCGCGGCCTCGCGCTCGGCCTCCGGCAGCTCCCCGCCCGCGAGGGCGGCGAGACGCTCCGCGCTGATGTGCTGCTCAGGACTCACCCGTCCACCCTTCTGCCGCGTCGCTCCTGCAACGCGCCGCGGCACCGTACCGGCGCCGCCGAGCCCCACCCCGCTCCGTAAAAAGAGAGTGCACCACAGACTTCTTTTCGAAAATACCCCTTCGGATCGATCTTTGTATACGGAGCCACAACTCCCCGGAGCCCTGCTCCGGCCCTGACCTCGAGCCGTAAGTCGTTGAAGTTCGCAGCGGCGCCGCCGTCGGCGGGGCGCGGTGCCGCCATGTCTTCACCCCGCGAACGGAGGAGGTCATGGATTCACGCCGACGTAGCTTGCTCGTTATAGCACTGGCACTGGCGGCCATCTCGCTCACCGTCGCTCCCCCTTTGAATGCCGCGCAGCGTTTCGCCGTCGCCCGCGGCATCGTCGTCGACCAGGACGGCAACCCCATCCCCGACGTCGTCGTCTCGATGGAGTACTGGTACATGGGGCCCCGGCTGAGCATCAGCTCCACCGCTGCCGGGGGGCGCGAGCAGATCAACGAGATCAGCAAGCGCAAGTCGGGCAACACCCGGCACACCGAAGATGACGGTGCCTTCTCCTACCCCGACCTGACCCCCGATGACGAGTACCGCGTGCGTTTCGAGAAAGACGGCTACATCCCCCGCGAGCTCAAGCACATCTTCCACGTCGCCGCCAACGACCTCGGCACCATCGTACTGATCAGCGGCAACGTCGAGGAGGCTCGCGACGCCTACGACAAGGGCTGGGACGCCTACCAGCGCAACGACTTCAACACCGCCATCAGCGAGATGGAAAAGGTGGTCGACGTCTACGGCGATTCCGACTCGTCGGACGAGATGCTGGTGGTGGCACTGGGGGTGCTCGGCCAGGGGTACCTGCAACGCCAACAGCCCGATGAAGCGGAGCGCGCACTCACCCGGCTGATGGAGATCCGCCTCGACAATCCTATCGCGCATCGCGGCCTCGGACAGGTGGCGGCGATGCACGGCGACATGACGCGTGCGCTGGAGCACTTCGACGCCGCCGTGACCCTGGAGCCGGACAGCGCGGTAGGCCGCTATCTGTACGGCTACGCGTTGCAGCTCACCGGTGAGAACGAAGCGGCCATCGCTGAGCTCGAGGCATGCCTCGAAGCGCAGGACAGCTACAGCCCGGCACACCGCAGCCTGGGACTCGCCTACGCGGCGACCGGCGCGACGGAAGAGGCAATCGCGCATCTCGAGGCCTACCTGGAGGCCATGCCCGGCGCGCCCGACGCGGCGCAGGTGCAGGCCAAGCTCGACGAGCTACGGATGCCTGAATAGGTTGGACCCGGGCGGGGCTTATCCCGGGGTCAGGGATCAGTAACCGCGCTCCGCTCGGGTCAGCTTCTCCTCGGCATCGATCCGGAGGATCTCGGCGAGCGTCTCGAGCGCGCGATTGAGGCGGTAATGGGCGGTGCTGGTCGCCACGCCCTGGCGCTCGGCGACCTCGCGCAGGCGCAGCGGCGGGGTACGCAGCAGCATCCACTCGACCGCCTGGCGGTGCTCGAGCGGCAACTTGCCGAGCTTCTGGCGCAGCGCCGCCGCCAGGTCACGGCGTGCGGCGCGCGCCTCGCCCGACAGCGCGAGCTGCAACGCGGATGAGGCATAGTGCCGGTCCGACGGCGGGTAGCGCTCGTCCAAGGTGACCTCCCGGCCGCGATTGCGAACCAGCTCGAGAGAGATGTTGCGGATCGCCGTCAGCACATAAGCGTGCAGCCGTGCCCCGCTGTCGAGATCGGGCCGGGTGGAGAGCGTGCGCGCCGTGGCCTCGTGCACGACGTCGTCGGCGTCGTACGGATTACCCGTCAGGCGCAGCGCGTAGGCACGCCACATCGGCGAGCGCTTGCGCCAGGTCCTCTCGAACAGATCCGAGAGCGATGTCCCTGCCATACGGTGACCCTACTCCAGGGGAACGGAGTGTCACATTTCTATATGACAGTCGGCGTGCGTGTCAAGGGCCTTTCAGCCAGGGCGGTCACGCTTTGAGCCTTGCAGCGCCTACGCCCGCCGCTGCCGGCTGCTCTAACCGTTACGACCCGCGGGCACTGCAAATTGTTGAAAAAAATCTGCGAAAACCGGGAATCCCGTCGCCGAACCGTCGCTACTCGCCGCTCAGCGCGCTCACCGGGTCGATGCGCGTGGCACGCTGCGCCGGGATGGCGCAGGCTGCCAGACCGACCGCCGCGAGCACCGCCAGCACTGCGGCGAGCACCCCGGGTTGCAGCACGCTGACACCGAAGAGCTGGCTTTCGATGGCGCGCTGCAGGGCCACTGCCCCGATCAGACCGAGGACGAAGCCGGTGGCGATGATCGCCACCCCCTCGCGCAGCACCAGACGGAAGATGTCGCCGCGGTTGCTGCCCAGGGCCATGCGGATGCCGATCTCGCGCGTGCGCAGCGACACCAGGTAGGCAAGCACCCCGTAGATCCCCACCGCGGCGAGAAAGAGCGCCAGCCCGGCGAACACCAGCGCCAGGAACATCGGCGACTGGCGGCCGCGCAGCGAATCGTCGATGCGCTCCTGCATCGTGGCGACGCCGAACAGCGGCAGCTCGGGGTCGATCTCGGCAACGATGCGCCGCAGCGGCGCCACCTGGGCGTTCGGGTCGCCCGCGGTGCGCACCACCAGGCCCATCGTTCGGAAGGCATTCTGCTTCATCGGCAGGTAATAGGCGCCGACGTCGATCTCGCCCAGATCCTCGAGCGTCTGCCGGCGCACACCGCCGACGATACCGACCACCGTCAACATCGTGGCACCCGTCGGATCGAGGATCTCCTCCACGTTGTCGGGCCGGAACATGCGCTTGCCGAGGGCGTCGCCGTCGGGCCAGAACTTGTCGGCCAGCTTCTGGTCGATGACGATCACCGGCTGAGAGTCTTCCAGGTCTGTTTCGTTGAACGTCCGGCCGCGAATCAGCGGGATTTGCATCGTTTCGAAATAGCCCGCCGAGACCTGCGTGCGGTCGGGCGAGATGAGCGACTCGCCGGGCGCCGGCACGTAGCCCTCCGCCAGAATCACGCTGTCGGAGTAATTGCCGGCGAAGGGGATCGAGCTGGTCAGCCCGGCCGCCTCCACGCCGGGCAGCGCACGCACCGCGGCGAGCAACTCATCGGCGAACGTGAACAGCGCGGCGCGGTTCTCGTAGCGCGACGAGGGCGGCGACGCCGTGGCGGACAGGACACCCTGCGGCTCGAAACCGGGATCGACCGCCAGCACCTGCCGGAAGCTCGCCAGCAGCAGGCCCGCGCCGACCAGCAGGATGAGCGCGAAGGCCGTCTGCACCACCACCAGCCCGTCGCGCAGCAGGCGGGAACGCCGCCCCGCAGTGCCGGCGCGGTCGTCGTCGCGGAACGCAGCGGTCAGACGGGTGCGAAACACCGCGACCATCGGGATCAGCCCCAGCAACAGGCCGATGAGTGCCGCCAGCCCGGCGGTCCACGCCAGCGCGCTGGCATCGAGCGACACCTCGGAGGCACGCGGCAGATCGTCGAAGCCCATCGCCCCCATGCCGCGCAGGCCGGCCCAGGCGAAGAGGACGCCGAGCGTGCCGCCCACCGCCGCGGTGATCAGGCTCTCGGCAAGCGCCTGGCGCGTCACTTGCCAGCGCCCGGCTCCGAGCGCCAGGCGCGTGGCGAGGTCCTTCGCCCGCGCCGACGAGCGCACCATCACCAGGTTGGCGAGGTTGACGCAACCGATCAACAGCACGAAGCCGACACCGCCCCACAGCAGAAACAGCGTCGCGCGCACGTTGCGCACCATGTCCTGCTGCAGGAACATCACCGGCGTGTGGTACCCGGCGTCGATCACCGCCTGGCGCAGCGCCGGGGTCTTGTCGAGGTTGGCCTCGTTGAGCGCGTCGATGCGCTGCTGCGCCTGTTCCAGCGTCACGCCCGGCTGCAGCCGCGCGATCATGTTCCAGCTATTGGAGTGGTATTCCTGCCGCTGCTCCTCGGTGAAGCGCTGCGGCCGCCACATGCGCACGTCGGGGTTGAGGAAAACGAAGCCCTCCCCCATCACCCCGACGATGGTCGCCGGCTCGCCGCTCAACCGCAGCGTCCGGCCGATCACCGTGCGGTCGTCGCCGTAGAGTTGTTGCCACAGCCCGTGCGACAGGATGACCACGTCCTCGGCGCCGATCTCACCTTCCGCCTCGGTGAACGCACGGCCCATCTCCGGCTCCACCCGCAGCACGTTGAAGAAGGACGGCGTCACGTTCCACCCGCTGACCTGCTGCGGCACTCCATCGAGCTCCATGCTGGCGCCGGTGCCCTGGAACTCGGCGACCTCCTCGAACACCTCGGTGAGCGCACGCCGGTCGTAGAAATCCGGCGCCGAGTTGGAGCCGCGCTCCGCGCCGGCGTTGGGGTAGCTGTTGAACATCCGCACCAGCCGCTCCGGCTGATCGAACGGCAACGGCTGCAGCACCACCGCGTCGACCACGCTGAAGATCGCCGTATTGGCGCCGATGCACAGCGCCAGCGTCAGGATCGCGGTGACCGCGTACCCACGGTCTTTGAACAGCCGCCGGGCGGCAAAGCGAAAATCACGAAACAGCTCGTGCACGGGGATCCTCCTGCTGTCTTTGATGGCACGACGGCTCGTTGTGGTTTACGCGCGTTCGTGCCCCCGGGTTTCCCCCACACGCGTCGACAACTGTCCCGTTGATTCGTGAGCGTCTCGATGGCAATAGCGATGGTGTGGAAGATGCCTGCGATGCTTCGATGACCCGCTCTCGCGGTCAATACGATCTTTCGGCGCTATACTGCTGGTAATCACGACCTCGGCGATTCCCTGTCGTAGCCTCCCGCGCCCGCGGGCGCCCCCGATGTCGCTTCGGCGCCCCCTTGGAAGGAGGAATGCCATGGAACAGGCAGCCGCGCCGCCTGTCTTCGAGGAAGTGGAGGGACAGCTCTCCGCCCCCCTGCGCCGCTACCTGCACCGGCTCACCGGCAGCCGTGCGAGCGCCGAGGACCTGCTGCAGGAGACGATGCTGAAGATCGCCCGCGGCCTGCAGGGGTTCGAAGGGCGATCCAGCGTCAAGACGTGGGCCTTCAGCATCGCCACGCGGGTCGCCACCGACCATTTTCGCAAACCGCAGAACAGGGCACGCACCGTCGAGTTCGAGGCCGGAGACCTCGTCGTCGAAGAAGACATCGACGAGCGCCTGGTCATCGACGAGATGAACAGCTGCGTGCGGGAGGTGATCGACACCCTGCCGGACAGCTATCGCTCGGCCCTCGTGTTGCACGATCTCGAGGGCCAGACCGCCGCGCAGGTCGCCGATATCACCGGCTGCTCGCTCGCCACCGCCAAGATTCGCATCCACCGCGCCCGCCGTCGGTTGAAGCAGGCCCTCGAGCAGGAGTGCGACTTCTATCGCGACGCGGACGACGTGTTCCGCTGCGATCGCAAGCCCTGCGGCTGACAGCGCGCGGTCAGGACGGCTCCTGTGCGAAATGGACAGGCGAGATGCCCTGCAGCGCCAGCCGGATCGTCCCCGGCAGGTTGAAGCGCGGCTGAATGCTCATCACGCCGACCGTCTTCATACCCTGGAGCACCCGACAGCCGGTGGCCGCGACGGCGGCCCGGACGGTCTCGACAGCCGCCTCACAGCCCAACACGATGATCGCCTCGTAGTTCTCCGCGCGCGCGGCGAGCTGCTTGCGGCGCCTGGCGCTCCACATGCACAGGACGAACTGATGGGCCATGTGGGCCTTGAAGACACCGGTCTCGATGCCGCGTTCCTCCAGCGCCGCCCTCGTCGCCTCGACCAGACGCTCATACGAAGCAGTCTTGAAGCCCCTGCGGGGAAACTCGATGTATGGCTCGTCATTCGCCACCGCCGAACTCGCCGCGGGACAAAAGCGACAGGGCACGATCAGGACGGACCGGCAGCCGGCGACCTCACTGACGACATCCTTCTCCTCCAGAAAGAAAGGCATGGTCGGTCTCCTCTCGTCGTTATCAGGATCAGCCGGCCGGGCTCGGTTCGGTAGCCCGCGACGACTCACTGCAGCCGCAGGTGGCGCGGGCCGGTCTGGACGCCGGCGTAGACCGATCCGGGATCATCGCCCGGGCGGCCTGCAGCACCTTACGCGCAGGCACCCGTCGGACGCGGTCGGCGATTCGAAACGCTTCCTCGACCTGCTCCCAGCTCAAACCCGCCGCGCTCGCCTCGGGCACGTGGTATTCGACACACGGCACGCAGTTGCTGCCGATCGCGGCTCCCAGGGCCACGAGCTCTCGTTCACGGCCGTTCAGCTCGCTCATCGTGCTCACCTCCTCGAAGATTGATTCTCGTTCGTCTCCTATTGGTGGAGACGGGAAGTGAGCGCCGAGGGATACACCTCGGCCGAAGGCTAGTGCGCGAATGGCAGGCGACCTGGCGCGCCAGCCGCCAGCCATTCTCGCGTCAACCGCAACATGAGGGCTCCGTTCTCCCGGCTGAAGACAAAACTCCCACCGGCATCCAGGAGATCGGACACGGCTTCGGGGTGCGTATTGCGAATCCACTCGCGGAGGGGCGCCATTCGCCGGTTGTATTCGGCCATGGAGTATCCGGCGGGCTGTTCCTTGCCACTGGGCCCCTTGCGGACAACGAGGCCATTCGCGAACGTGAAGCGAGGATAGCTGCGAAGCTCGGTCATTCCGATCGCCCGAACCGTCTCGTTTGTCTCGGCGAGCTCGAACTCGACAACGTTTCCATCCACCCGGACATCGCGAAATGTCAGCTCATTGTCCATGCCGAGGTCGTATGCATGGGGTCCGAGCGCCGCTTCCTTGCCTTCGAAGGTGTACCGTCCCAGCTGCCAGACAATGTCGTCGGCCATGAGTGTCTCGAGCGTTTCCAGATCGTGGGATGCGCTGGCGTCTGCGTAGCGCTGGAATTGCTCGGCGACGTCCGGCGAGGTCCGGTAACAGGAGCAAACCGACAAGAGAGCCGCCACAACAACTGCGTGCGTCGCGTGTACGCGACCAGGCGGCATGTTCCAGCGCCTTCGCAGCGATCCACGGCTCATCGCACCTCCGCTTCTATTGAGGCGGCGCGACGTTTGAATTGAAGCAGTCGTAGCTGATTCGCCAGGTGCCGTCGGTTTGTCTCGAGTACAGGGTGAGGGCCTTTCCTTCCGGCATCGCTTCGATCGAATCGCCGCCCTCCTTCGGCGTCACGGTCAACGAGTAGGTGCATCGCGTCAATCCCCAATCCCCCTCGGTTTCGGCCTCGTCGACGCTATGGATGACGATGTCCAGGTTCATGTCGTCGAACAGCGGCTTCATCCCGTCTCGGATTTCCTCTTTGCCGACTCTCGCGGGAGCATCAGGTGGCATCTGGGTTCCGCCCTCCGACCAGAGCGACAGCCAGGTGTCAAAGTCCCCGCTTTTACAGGAGAGGGCGTATTGCTCGAGCACACTCTTGATCGCGGCGATATCGGCTTCCACAATGCCTCCTCGTAGCGTTGAATTCCGCCAGCGCGAACTAACTTGCTGAGCGGCTGCGAAAGTGAGGGTACAGGGTCGAGGAAATCGTCAAACCGCGCAAGGAAGGACCGTCGACGACGGGTCGGTGACGCAGCCAGCAGCTCGCGCACGTAGTTGACCGGAATCGCGATAGTCAGTGGACCGCGTGCACCCACCGCCCTTCTCACTGGGCCCCCCGCTGCGGCAGCACCAGCCGGTAGCGCTTGACCATGATCGTTCCGCTGTCGTCCTCGACCGGTGCGATCACAGTGTCGCCCGATATGAACGGGAGGGTCACGTTCAGCTGCAAGCCCTCGACGTCGCCGAGATAGCGGCCGTCGCGGCCGAACACGTCGAAGAAGAGATTCGGGTACAGGCAGCTAATGACAGCCTGGTCAAAGCCGGCCTCCATCGCTTCTTCGGGCGCGAGATTGCAATCTCCCGAGCCTTCTCCTTGGCGCATCAGCCACACCTCGCCGGTAGCCGAGGGAAGGAACACCATATAGGCGGGCTTGTGATCGGGGATGTCCTCGCCGTTCCAATCCACATCTCTGCCTCCGAATCCCGCGATCGTGAAGCGTCGCCAGTAGTCGAATTCCTCGGAGGTGACGGGCACGGGCTCCCAGTAGCGCTCCACGAGAGTGATCTCCCCGGATGGACGGATCATCCGGAACGTGCAGCGGTCCGTGGCCCCGGCAATCAGCGCCTGGTCGTAGCTGAACGTGAAAACGACGCTGGGCGCGAACGGTACCGCCCCGACAACGCGACCTTGGCTGCTCACGAGCAGTTCTTCGTACTCGATCTCGGGAACGAAGAGGGGATCGCCCACCGGCCCGTCGGCCGTGAGAACCTGAAAGGCGCGCCGCGTTGACGAGCCGTCGTCACTGGGAACGCGAACCGTCCACCAGATGCCCCCGTTGTCGGCGAACACCATCGGCGCCAGACCCGACGACGAGCGCGCGGGAAGAGCGATCGCACCGAGCGTCTCCCCTTCCCTGCTGTAGATGTTGATTCTCTGGTTCCTGAGATCGCCCACGTAGGTACGACCGTCGCCGCCGACCAGCAACCAACGGGCGCCGGTACCGAGCTCTCCCGGCCCCTGCCCCGGCCGCCCGAAGCTCCGCAGATGCTCGCCGGCGAGGTCGTAGACCCGAACCTTGGAGACGCTCTGGTCGAGCACGTAGACCTCGTCGTCCGTGGCGTACAGGGCGGCGATCTCCCCGAGCATGTATTCCTCGGGCCCAACCGCCAGACCGATCGACGCCTCTTCGACAAGGGTTGCCGTCCCACCCCAGACCGATCCCGACTCGTTGACGACGGTGGTGACGTTGCCCTCGGTGGTGATGGTGCCGACCCAGGTGGCGTCACTTTCGGCTACGTCTTCCCGGGGAGCGCAGGCGACCAGGAAGATGGCGACGACGGATGCCGCGACTGCTGCTCGGACGTTCATGCTCATGGAGGCGAGAAGCTCTCGCTCACCGGTTCAACGGAGCGATGATCGTCAGCGCGACGGAAACATAGCGCAATCGCAGTCGATCTCCACGGACGAATCACGGCCGTCTCGGCGGAGGTTGGGCGACGTCGGCTTCATCAGGCGGATTCTCGAAGCTTCGCAGACCCGCTGGATCAGGATGCGTTGCGCCTCGTCGCGTGCCCCGCTGCCCACTGAGCGCCGCGGCTGATCTACTGCTCTCCCGGCAGCACCAGACGATACCTAAGTGGCGTCCGTCACGGTCGAACACGCCGACTCTTCGGACGAAGTGCCCAGGCCGAGACTCGAACTCGGACGCCCCGAAGGGCAGAGGATTTTAAGTCCTCGGCGTCTGCCAATTCCGCCACCTGGGCATGTGTGCTCCGGCAGTTTAGCCTCTTGCGGGGGTTTCTCGTCTTGTGCATCGACGGTGGCGCGGCAGGATCGCGTCGCCGGAAACGCATGGAGCGACCGGACGATGCGACGCGCAAAGGCACTCGCAGTGGCAGGATTGGCGGCCGTCGCGTTGTTGTGCGCCGGTGTTGCCGCTGCTATCTACATGATCTCCGCCGCCCACTTACATGGGCTGGCATCCACGGACCGCCGTGCGATCCAGATTCTCGCCGGGATCGCGGTGGTCTCGGCGACCGCCTCTGTCTGGGTTGCGCTACGCCGTGCGTAGTTCGCTCACGCTCGCACGTTAAGCCGTGGCGGTCCGACCCCGGATGATCGTCGACTGCCGTCTCCCGCGCGGCAGGTCGAACGGCCTTAGCGGGGAAACGAAGCGACGACGCCGGCGTCGACGTTGAGGATGTTCCCGGTGCAGCGGCTCGACAGATCGGCGCAGAAGAAATAGACGGCTTCGGCGACGTCCTCGGGGCGCACGCTGCGCTGGAGCAGGCTGCGCCGGCGGTAGTGCTCCTCGAGCTCGTCCTCGGCCAGGCCGTAAGCTTCCGCGCGTTCCTTGCGCCATGCGCCCTTCCAGATCCGCGAGCCCTGGAGGACGGCGTCGGGGTTGACCGTGTTGACGCGGATCTGGTGCGGCGCTCCCTCGACCGCCAGGCAGCGCGCCAGGTGCAGCTCGGCGGCCCGCTCCAGCGCGTAGGCGAACTGGAGCGAGATGACGACGGAGTGGCCCTCGGTTCCGCCGGGAGGCACGCCCCTACGCCATCCCCGGGCCCAGTCGACGTAGGGCCATTGGGGGATCGGCCCGAGCAGACCGGAGTCGTCGATCCGCTGCGCGAACCAGTCGAGCACGCCCCGGATCCCGGGAAGGAAGCCGCGGACGTAGTCGGGATCGTCACGGAGCATCCAGAAGTCATGCACCATGGCGACCCAGATCAGGGAGAAGGGCGGGATGTACTGGTCGAGGGCCGAGGGATAGCGGCTGGTCGTGATCCCCTCGGGGCTCCGCGACCGCGACAGGTCGAAATGCTCG
>JASFRZ010000080.1:0-13892 GCA_050114655.1 Acidobacteriota bacterium | reverse complement strand
TACCGCAACTATCGCCCCGGTACCGGCGCCCTCATCGCGCTCGACGACCTCCTGGTCGAAGGCGGCCGCGGCCGGCTCACCGACGTCGCCGAGGCCATCTTCCGCGAGGAGGTGGAGGTGCCGCCCGACACCCCGCTCTCGGAAGCCGGCTTCTGGTTCGACGACGAGCGCTTCGCGCTCACCGACAACTTCCTGATCGACGCGGACGGACTGTTGTTCCACTACAACGAGTACGAGATCGCCGCCTACGCGTTCGGCGCCACCGACCTGAGTGTCCCCTGGGAGGCGGTCGAGCCGCTGCTGCGGCCCGACGCGCCACGTTGACCCGGGGTGAATCCGGCCCGTAGTGTTTCTCCGAGCCGACAAGCAGCACCGTCATCTTCCGGAGGACTCATGCGCTACCGCACACGCCACCCGCGTTCCCTCACCATTGGCGAGACCCGCTCGGCGCGGCCCATCGCCTTCCTGCTGGCTACCCTGCTGCTGTTGCCCACCGTCGCCGGCGCCCAGCGCACCGTCAAGCCGGTGCTGCACGGCGCTCACTGGGTGGCGATCACCGGCAAGCCGCTCGGTGCCACCGCCGGCGCGACGATCTTCCAGCGTGGCGGCAACGCGGTCGACGCGGCCTGCGCCATGCTCGGCGCTACTTCGACGATGTGGGACACGCTCGGCTGGGGCGGCGAAACCCAGGCACTGATCTGGCACCCGGTCGAGAAGCGCGTCATCGCGATCAACGGACTGGGCGTCGCTCCCACCGGCGCTACCGCCGACTTCTTCAAGGCGCGCGACCTGCGTTACCCGCCCGACACCGGCCCGCTCGCCGCGGTCACCCCAGGGACGCCCGGCGCCCTGATGACCATGCTCGCCGAGTGGGGCACGATGAGCCTCGCCGAGGTGCTCGCACCTTCCATCGAGATGGCCGACGGCTACGCCATCGAGGCCGCGGCGGCCGACAACATGGAGCGCAACAAGGAGCTCTTCAAGCAGTGGGGCAAGGCGACCACCGACGTCTTCCTACCCCACCTCGGCAGCGCCGAGCGCGAGGCGCCCTACCCCGGCGAGATCTTCCGCCAACCCGCTCTGGCGGCAACGTTGCGCAAGCTGGTCGAGACCGAGCAGCAGGCACTCGCCGAGGGCAAGAGCCGCAAGGAGGCAATCTACGCCGCCTACGAGCGCTTCTACCGCGGCGACATCGCCGAGGAGTTCGCCCGTGGCGCGCAGGAGGTCGGCGGATTGATCACCACCGAGGATCTGGCGAACTGGGAGGTCAAGATCGAAGAGCCGGTAATGACCACCTACAAGGACATCGAGGTCTACAAGCTGACCCACTGGGTGCAGGGCCCGGTGATGCTGCAGGCGCTGAACATCCTGGAGAACTTCGACCTGCAAGCCATGGGCTACAACTCGACACGCTATATCCACACCCTCTACCAGACCATGAACCTGGCCTTTGCCGACCGGGACTTCTACTACGGCGATCCCTACTTCCCGCCCGAGGAGCCCATCGAGGGACTGCTGTCCAAGGAATACGCCAAGGCGCGCGCGGCCACCATCGACTGGGAGGAGAACGATCCCGACGTGAAGCCCGGCGATCCCTATCCCTATCAGGGCGGCACCAATCCCTTCCTCGACATCCTGGAGCGCTGGAGCAGCAGCGGAGAAGAAGCACCGGGGCCGATCGCCGATCTCGGAGTGAGCGCCTTGACACCGGGTCACGCGATCGGCGCCGGAGCACCGGCGATCCAGGTCGGCGACGCCGCCGCGCCGCGTAGCAACAACCGCAACGAATGGGGTACCGAGGCTCCCTTCGACGAGGCCTTCTACCGCGGCACCACGTCAGTGCAGGCCGCCGACGAGGACGGCTGGATCGTGTCGATCACCCCCTCGGGCGCCTGGCTTCCGGCAGTGATCGCCGGTGGGACGGGCGTCGGCATGTCGCAACGCATGCAGAGCTTCGTCGTCTATGAGGAGGAAAACCCCTACAACGTGGTCGAGCCCGGCAAGCGCCCGCGCGCCACGCTCACGCCCGGGTTGGCGGTCAAGGACGGCGAGCCTTTCCTGTCCTTCGCCGTTCAGGGCGGCGACAGCCAGGATCAGAACCTGCTGCAGTTCTTCCTCAACGTCGTCGAGTTCGACATGAACGTACAGCAGGCGGTCGAGGCGGCCAACATCAACAGTTCGCAGATGAAGGGCTCGTTCGACCAGCATCCCTCGACGCCCGGCGCGTTGCTGGTAAGGGACGACACCCCACCCTGGGTGATTGCCGAGCTGCGCCGCATGGGCTACCGCATCTCCACCTCGCCGCGTACCTCCGGCCCGATCAACGCGATCTTCTTCGACCGCGCCCACCGCACCATGTGGGGCGGGTCGAGCAATCACGGCGAAGACTACGGGATCGCGTGGTAGCGCGGACTCTGGTGGACGGATTTTCCGCGCAGGATTTCGCCCTGCTGCAGCGAATCGGCGCAGGCGCGGCGGAGGGCGAAGAGTTCGCCGCTGGCGCCGATGCGTTGTGGGACAAGACCGAGCGCTTGATCGCGCACCTCGGGACGGGCTTGTTCGGCGACGGCGGGTATTCGGCGGCTCTGTGGCCCGACGACGGAAACGGTGAGCGCGGGCCGTTCTTGTGGGCGCGGCTCAAGCGGGCCGGGTCCGAGCGCTTCGCCACCCACATCGGCGTGTTCCTGTCCCCGGGCCTGTGCAACCTGGCGATCGATCTGGAGAAGGACCCGATCGATGCAGGCGAATCCGCCGAGAGCCTCGCGCAGGTGCTCGATTTCTACCGCGACGAGGCCCTGGGCCTCGTCGATCCGCCGGCGCGACCCGACCTGGCGGTGTGGACCGACACCGGCAACGTCGTCCCGGCGGGCGAGCTCGGCGCCATCCACTTCGCCGATTTCATGGCAGCCAATCGCGACGCCGGGCATCCCTGGCCCAAGGTCGGCTACCTTCTGAATGCCGAGACCGTGGTCGACTTCGGCGACGACTGGCTGGTCGAATACCACCCGCGCGCCGTGCCGCTGGTGCCGATCTACGACGCGATGCTGCGTTCGTTCACCGGCTGACGCGAGGGCGTCGTCAGGCTAAAGTTCGGGCATCCAACCGAAAGGTCGATTCCATGAATTCGTTGTCGCGCGCTGTCTGTCTCATTGCCTGTGTCGTCGTGGTCGCCTGCGGCGCACCCCCGCAGGAGGAGGCACCCGAGATGCCGGAAGCGCCGAGCACCCGCGTCACCCGATCCGACTTCGCCAACCTGCCCGACGGTCGCACCGTCGAGCTGTTCACTCTCACCAATGCCAACGGCATCGAGGTCCGCCTGATGGAGTATGGCGGCATCGTGCTGTCGATCCTGGCGCCCGATCGCGACGGCAACATGGGCGACATCGTGCTGGGCTACGACGATCTCGCCGGCTACCTTGCCAACAGTCCTTACTTCGGCGCCCTCATCGGCCGTTACGGCAACCGCATCGCCAACGCCCGCTTCACCCTCGACGGCGAGGTTTACGAGCTCGCCGCCAACGACGGCATCAACCACCTGCACGGCGGCGAGGTGGGATTCGACAAGGTGCTGTGGGAGGGCACGCCGGCCGAGCGCGCCGACGGCGCCGGCGTGACGCTCGCCTATACGAGCGTCGACGGCGAAGAGGGCTACCCGGGCACGCTGACGGTCGAGGTCGACTACCTGCTCAATGACGATGACGAGCTGGTGATCGAATACCGCGCCAGCACCGACGCTCCTACGCCGGTCAACCTGACGCACCATTCGTACTTCAACCTGGCGGGCTCGGGCGACATCCTCGATCACCAGTTGATGATCAACGCCTCCAGCTACACGCCTGTCGACGGCACGCTGATCCCCACCGGCGAGATCGCCGCGGTCGCCGGCACACCGTTCGATTTCAGCATGGCCACTGCCATCGGCGCGCGCATCGAGCAGGACGACGAGCAGCTCATCCGCGGCGGCGGCTACGATCACAACTTCGTCCTCGACCGCTCGGACGACGGCGCGTCGATCAGCGCCGACGGCACGCTGTCGGCCATGGAGCTCGCGGCGCGCGTCACCGACCCGCTCACCGGCCGTGTGCTGGAGGTCGAGACCACCGAGCCGGGCCTGCAGTTCTACTCCGGCAATTTCCTCGACGGCACGATCACCGGCAAGGGCGGGCAGGTGTACGTCTACCGCTCGGGTTTCTGTCTCGAGACACAGCACTTCCCCGACTCACCCAACCAGCCGGACTTCCCCTCGACCATCCTGCGCCCCGGCGAGCAGTACCACTCGCGCACGATCTACCGCTTCACTACCGATCAGCGGTAGTCAGCCATACCTCCATCTCGCCCGGGCCGCGGTTTGCCCACGCGAAGTAGGGCACTGCGAGCAGGTCGAGGGACCGGCCGCCGCGCAGGCCCTCGCCGCGCAGCACGGTGACGCCGCCGAGCATCTCGGGACGAAACTCCGGCGTGAGAACGGCATCGGCCGGCAGCGTGACGTCGAGTGCGGAGCCGCCGTTGTCGACCCCTTCGATCGCGTACACCAGCGGGCCGCGCTGGATCGCCAGGCGGCCGGCGTCGGATTCGACCTCGGAGTTGGCGGCTACGCGCCGCACCGGCATCGGCAGCTCGAGCTCGACGGTGTCGCCGGCGCTCCAGGTACGATCGATAACGGCGAAGCCGCCGTCCATCCGCAACGGAGTCGCCGCACCGTTGATGCGCAGCACCGGCGCCTCGTCGGAGCTGTCTGCAAAGGTGTAGAGGTCGGTCGGCACCGGCTCGTTGCGTGACCAGCCGGGGATGTGGACATACATCTGGAAGTCGGCCGGAAACGCCAGTGGCCGTTCGACAGCCTCGGCGCCCGCGGCCACATCGTCCCCTAAGGCGGCGGGGTCGACCGGCCCAACAGTGAGGCGAATTGCACCGTCCCACGGATAGTCGGTCTGCTGGGTCAGCCGCACCGCGCCGCCCGGCAGGGTCACGTCGGCTTCACTGCCGATGAACAGGTTGACGTACACCCGCTCCCCCTGCGTGGCGTACACGAAGCCGGGTAGCTGACCCATCAGCCGCGCCAGATTCGACGGGCAGCAGGCGGTGGAGAAGTACTCGCGCCGCTCGTCGTCGCCGGTGGACTCCAGCGGGTTGGTGTAGAAGAACGAGTTGCCCTCCAGCGACACCCCCGAAAGAAAGCCGTTGTAGAGGATGCGCTCCATGATGTCGAGATAACGCGCGTCGCCCGAAGCGAGGAACATGCGGTGGTTCCACATGTCGAGGCCGATGGCGGCGCAGGTCTCCGCGTACGCCGTCTGGTTGGGCAACTGGTAGGCGTCACCGAACGACTCCATCGAGCTCTGCGCGCCGATACCGCCGGTCAGATACATCTTCTTGGCGGCGACGTCGTCCCACAGCGCGTCGAGCGCCTCACGATAGCCCGGCGCGTCGGTGCGCGCGGCGACGTCGGCCATCCCCATGTACAGGTACATGGCGCGCACCGAGTGGCCCACCGCCTCGCGCTGCTCGGTGACCGGCAGGTGATCCTGGCGATAGATTCGGTTGTCGTGCGTCGCCGTAGGGCTGTCGTCGGGCTCGCTCTGGAAGGTGTGCTCGGTTCCGCGCTCGTCGAGGAAGAACTTGGCGAGATCGAGATAGCGCTGCTCACCGGTGACGTCGTACAGCTTGACCAGCGCGAGCTCGATCTCCTCGTGGCCCGAGGTGTCCTCCTGCTTGCCTTCCGCCGCCGGCCCGAAGACCGAATCGATCTGATCGGCGGCGCGGATCGCCACGTCGAGCAGCGTTCGCTTGCCGGTGGCGCGGTAGTGCGCCACCGCCGCCTCGATCAGGTGGCCGTTGCCGTACAGCTCGTGGCTGTTGGAGTTGGTCAGTTCCCAGCGCGTCGTGCTCACCCCCGGCGCGGGATGCTCAGGATCGACCGTCCACGCGGGGAAGATATAGCCGTCGTCCATCTGCGACGCCGCGACCAGCGCCACGAGCTCGTCGACCTGCTGGTCGAGCGCCGGATCGTACGTCTGCGCCAGCGCGTACGACGCCGCCTCGATCGACTTGTAGATGTCCGAGTCGTTGTAGCGGTGCCCCTCATAAGGACCTTCGATCAGGCCGGCAGCCTTGCGGAAATTGTCGACCCGTCCGGTCTCCTCGTTCTGCCGCGCCAGGTGCGGAATGGTGACCGTGCGATTGATCTCCATGCGCGGCGCCCAGAAGGCATCGTTCACGTGCACGTCGGTGAACACCACCGGCTCGATCTGCCACTCGTCGGGGCCGGGGGGCATCGGCGGCGTGTCCGGCGACGGACCGGAGCAGGCCGACAGGGCCAGCAGCGCCGCCAGCGCAATCGCCGCGACGCCACAGCCGGTTGACGATGCGGAAGGAACGATGGATCGGATCGGAACCGGGGAACGGTCGTGCATGGTGATTGCTCCTGGATCTCGTACTCGGACGTCGGCTGCCCTGCAAGCTATCACCACGGCGCCGCGCAATGCACCAATTGGCGCCTGGAACTCGGATGCCGGAGTCGTATAATCCCCTCAGCCGACGCGGCGCACCCCGCCGTACCTCCCCGGACGACCCGGAGCCTGCCGATGGCTGCTCTGCTCCAGGACATCCGCTTCCGCCTGCGCGCCATTGCTCACCACCCGGCAATCACCATCGTCGCGGTGGCCTCGCTGGCCCTCGGCATCGGCGCGAACACCGCGTTATTCAGCGTTGTCGACGGGATGTACCTGCGCCCCTGGTCGGTGGAAAGACCGGACGAGTTGGTGTGGATCTATCACCGCGGGCTCGAGGGCCAGGCCGACACCATGGCCTACGCCGACTACCTGGATATTCGCCGGCAGAGCAGCGCCTTCTCCGGCGCGGTGGCCGAGAGCCGTCGCGGCGGCCTGCTGAACGTCCACGGCGAGCTGAATCAGGTGCTGGTCAACGTCGTATCCGACAACTTCTTCTCCGTCCTCGGGGTGGACGCGGCGCTCGGCCGCACCTTCACCGAGCAGCAGGACGGCAGCGCCGACGCCGACGCCGGCGTCATCCTCAGCCACGACCTGTGGACGAGGTTGTTCGGCCAGGACCCGCGCATCGTCGGTGAGCAGATCGAGCTGACCGGCAACTTCTTCCCCGTCGTCGGGGTGATGCCGCCCACATTCCGCGGGCTGCGGCGGCAGATGTCGGTCGACCTGTGGGTCTCGCCGGCGGCCTGGACGGTGCTGTCGGGCGGTAGCCGGGCGGAGTTCGAAAATCGAGCTGAGCGCCAGTTCGACGTGCTGGGTCGTCTGCGTCCGGACGCGACGCTGGCGGAAGCCGAGGCACAACTGTCCACCATTGCCGCGCGGCTGGCGGAAACCTACCCGGACACCAACCGCGACCGCACCTTCTACGCTGTTTCGGAGGCCTCCGAGCGCCGCTCCAGCGGGCTGGCCGCCGGGCTGCTGTTGATGTCGATCGTCGGCGTCGTGCTGCTGATTGCCTGCGCCAATGTGGCGATCCTGGTGCTGGCCGACACCGAGGCGCGCAATCATGAAACTGTTGTACGCCTCGCGCTCGGCGCCGGGCGCATGCGTCTCGTCCGGCAGTTTCTCGCCGAGAGCCTGATCGTCGCCGTTCTGGCAACCATCGTCGGATTACTGTTCGCCTGGAGCATCCTGCAGGTCTTTCCTTCGCTGATGCCGCCGGGTCCGATCACCGTCAGCCCCGACCTGCGGCTCGATCATCGCGTGCTCACGGTCACCCTGCTGGCTTCGCTGATCACGCTCTTCCTGTTCGGCCTTGCCCCGGCTCTCCAGGCGTCGCGCCATCAGATCGTCGGCGGCCTGAAACGCGAAGAGGCGAGCATTAGGAAAGGACGCGGCGCTTTCTCGCTGCGCAACATCCTGGTAGTGACACAGATGGCACTTTGCGTGGCGCTGATGACCGGCGCCGGCTTGTTGTTGCGCAGCTTCCTGTACAGCCAGCGCATCTCGCCGGGCTTTGACACCGAACAGCCGATGCTGATCACGTCGGTGTCGCGCGCGCCCTCGGAGCAGACGCCGCAGGCGCAGCTCTGGGCACGGCTAGCACAGGAGATCCAGGCGCTGCCGGGAGTGCGTCGCGTGACCTGGGCGCGCCGTATCCCGCTCGCCGGATCGGGTGGCGGTGCGGCCCGCATGGTGCGGTTCCCCGGGCGGGAACCGGTCAGCATCAAGTACAACCAACTGGCACCGAACTACTTCGAGGTCATGGGCACACGCATCCTCCGTGGCCGCCCGTTCAGCGCCGCCGACCGCGCCGACGCCGCGCCGGTGGCGATGGTCAACGAGATGATGGCCAAACGCTTCTGGCCGGGCGCGGACCCGGTCGGCAGGAACCTGCGCATCGGAGACGAGGACCGCGAGGTCGTGGCGGTTGTCGAGGACGGCCGGGTCAACGACCTGCATGAGCCGCCGGAGCCGCTTTTCTACCTGCCCTACGCGCAGGCGCCCTCGGGCGACACGACGATGCTCATCGCCACCGACACCGACCCGACGCCGGTGGCCGGCAGCGTGCGACAGCTGCTGCGCGACCACGAGAGCAGCATCCGCAGCTGGGGTCTGATCACCCTCAGCGAGCACATGCGTGCGGCGCTGTACCAGGATCGGCTCCCGGCGCAGGTAGGTGGCGCGCTGGGTATCCTCGGCGTCTTGCTGGCCGCTATCGGCCTGTTCGGGGTGATCTCCCGCCTGGTCAACCAGCGGCAGCGCGAGTTCGGCATCCGGATCGCGCTCGGCGCGCCGCGCGTCACTGTGCTGAAGCTGGTGCTGGCGCAAGGCCTGCGGCTGTCACTTGTCGGCATCGCGCTGGGCATCGGCCTGGCCTTGATCGTCGGCCGGCTGATGGCGAGCTCGCTGCACGGTGTGAGCCCCGCGGACCCGCTGACCCTGGCGCTGAGCTGCCTGGTGGTGACCGGCGTCGCGCTGCTCGCCTCGCACCTGCCCACACGGCGCGCCACGCGCGTCGACCCCGTGCGGGTCCTCCGCAACGAGTAGCACGCGGAGGAGGTCACGCGCATCACTCGGCGCGGTGCCGTTCCTTGCCTCGGCCCGGCGAGCCTGTGCCCGCGCTTCCGTTGACCGAAGACGACACCGGCGCCTACAGTCGAGATGTCGCTCGCCGGAGAGGATCCATGCGTAGTCCCCGTGGCATGAAGGCCTTGATGATGGCTGTCGTCGCGATTCTCGCTGCCGCCGTTACGGCCGCCGGACAGCAGACCCTCTCAGCGCGTCTGGCCGACGAACGGCCGCTGGGCACCACGGAGATCGACGCGCTGCTGCGCGCCAGTCGGCAAGCGATGGCCGGCAAGGCGTTTCGCACCTACGGCGGCATGGGTGGGGCGGAATTTCTCGCCGACGATCGCGGCATCGCGATCGTCAACTACGGTGGCGAGCGGTTGACCCACTACACCCGAATGCCGGCGGCAATCTGTCCCGGCACGCCGGAAACCGCGAGATTCTCTCCTCCTCCGCAGGGCGAGTTGGTCATCGAGTACAGCCAACAGGACGGGCAGTGGGCGGCTCACCCGCGCGGCTCGCGCGACGAGGAGCAGCTCAGCGCGATGTTTCCGCCCGAGCGGACCGATTCCGCGGATATGGAGGACGCGGGCGTCGCGGATCTGCGCGGCCGCGTGGTGCGCGGCATTCGCTACCCGTACGAGCCTCGTGAAGAGGCTCGCTTCGAGGCCGACGACCAGACGCTGTGGTTCGATGTCGAGACCTTGCTGCCGGTGCGCTGGGTGCTATCGATTATGGCGCCTCAGCAGATCGAGTACGCGTACTGGATCGACTACGACCCCGACCTGCGCATCGATCTGCCCGACGTCCGCTACGTGCCTGATTGCATCGGCGGCGCCGGCATGCGCTACCTTCCGAGCTGGGCCGCCGCGCTCACCTACCTGCACAACTCCGGCTGGGCGGTGCGCACCAACAACTACGTCCTCGTGTTCGACTACGTGCCGGACAATCCGGAGGCCATCGAGGCGCTGGAGCTGGCCCTCGATCCCACCGCGGTGCAAGACCGACAAGTGGCGTTCTTCGTGACCCACGGCCACACCGACCACTTCTCAGAAGATGTCTGGCGCTGGGACGGAGTCTTCGACGACGTTACCTACGTGCTCGGCTTCGATCCCGGCCGGGAGCTGCCGGCGGTACGGCAACGGATACAACTCGAGCCACGCGCCGACGCAGAGGTCGCCGGTTTGCGGGTACGCACCGTCGCCTCGACCGACGAGGGGGTCGGTTTCCTGGTGGAAGCCGACGGCCTGCGCTTCTTCCACGCCGGCGACCACGCGCTGTGGAGCGAGCAGTACCGCGAGCCGTACGAGGCGGAGATCCGCTGGCTCGCCGGGCGCGCCGCGCCGGTCGACGTCGGCTTCTTCCCCGTCGCCACCGGCAACTGCGAGGAGCGCGACAGCCTCTTCGAGGGCGCCTTCTGGGCCATCGAGCAGCTCGACGTGCAGATGCCGCTGCCCATGCACGTGCGCTGCGCCGAGCAGGTCGACCTGTACCGAAAGTTCGCCGTCCGGCTCGCCGCGGTCAGCGACAAGCGCAGCCGGGTGATCGAGGGGCCAGGGCGGATCATCGGTTACCGCAAGAGGGGCTACCCGGTGCGGCGCACGCGCAGCAATCAGCCGAGGTAGACCGTCTTGATATTGACGAACTCGTGGATGCCGAATGCCGACAGCTCGCGGCCGTAGCCGCTCGTCTTGACGCCGCCGAAGGGCAGGCGCGGGTCGGAACGCACGAAGGCGTTGACGAAGCAGGCGCCGGCCTCGAGCTCCTGCTCGGCGATACGCTCCCCCCGCGCCGCGTCAGCGGTAAAAACGGCAGCGCCGAGACCGAAGATGGAGTCGTTGGCGATGCGGATCGCGTCGGTCTCGTCGCGCGCGGCGATGATCGCCGCCACCGGGCCGAAGACCTCCTCTTCGTAGGCGGCCATGCCGGGGCCGACGCCGGTCAACACGGTGGCGGGATAGTAGGCGCCCGGGCCGTCGGGGATCTCGCCGCCGAGCACGCACGTCGCCCCGGCCTCGATGCTGCGTACCACCTGATCGTGCAACTCATCGCGTAGCTCGTGCCGCGCCTGCGGTCCGAGCTGCGTCGCCTCGTCGCTCGGGTCGCCCATGCGGACGGCTGCCATGCGCCCGACGAACAGTTCGGTGAAGCGCTCGAGTGCCGACTCCACGACGATGAACCGCTTGGCAGCGATGCAGCTTTGCCCGCCGTTGATCAGCCGACTGGTAGCGCACGTGGCAGCCGCCTCCTCGAGGTCGGCATCCTCGAGGATGACGTACGGATCGCTTCCACCGAGCTCGAGCACGGTCTTCTTGATCATCTCCCCCGCCTTGGCGGCCACCGCCTGTCCCGCCGGGGTGCTGCCGGTGAGGGTCACGGCACGAACCAGTGGGTGTTCGATCACCGGTGCGACGCGGCCGCCACCGACCAGCAGCGTGCGGAAGACATGCTCGGGAAAACCCGCCGTGCGAAACACGTCCTCGATTGCCAGCGCGCAGCCCGGCACATTGGATGCGTGCTTGAGCAACCCCGCGTTGCCCGCCATCAGCGCCGGCGCGGCGAAGCGGAACACCTGCCACAGCGGGAAGTTCCACGGCATGACGGCGAGCACGACGCCGAGGGGCTGATAGGAGATGAAGCTCTTCTCGGCGTCCGTCTCCACCATCTCGCGCCGCAGAAACCCTTCTGCGTTGTCGGCGTAGTAGTCGCACACCCACGCGCACTTCTGCGTCTCGGCACGACCCTCGCTGAGGGTCTTGCCCATCTCCTCGGTCATCAGCGCGGCGTACTCGTCGGTTCGCTCGCGCAGGATCTCCGCCGCCCGGCGCATGAGCCCGGCGCGCTCGTCGAAGTCGGTTTGCCGCCACTGCAAGAACGCCGCATGGCTTGCTTCGATAATCGCTTCGACGGCCTCGGACGTGGTCTCGTCGTACTCGCGGACCAGCTCGCCGGTGGCCGGGTTGATGACCTGCATGCTCATTGGATCTCCTTCCCTATTTCGACTCCCCCCGCGCAGCCATGAGCCGGTTCTGCGATGCCTGATGCATGAACGTGCGAATCATCGCCTCGCGATTGGGCTGATCGGTGCCGTCGAAGGGAGCATCGATGTACGGCACCCGCATCCCGGCGAGCATCGGCTTCAGCACCGCGGAACAGGTCGTGCTCGGCATGCAGCCGAAGGGGAACACGTTGACCACCCCATTGAAACCATGGGCCTGATACTCGAGCGCGCCGGCGATGCTCAACGCCGCCTCCGTGCCCATGCGGAAGGAAAACAGCCGGTCGTTGTCGAAGTGGCGCCCGAGCGAGCCAATGCGGTGGTCGGCATGGATGGGCAGATGGCGTCTTACGCGGCCGTACACCCGGTGCACCAGCAGCTGCTGATAAGCCAACGTCAGCCTTTGCAGAAGCCATTCGCGGAGATGCCGCGCCCCTTCCCGGAGATTGCCCCGATGCAACGCGTACATCGCGTCTCGGCGCGCCCTCTGCATCAGGTCGTATACGACGAAGTGGACCCACTCGGTAATCGACGCGTTGACGACCTCGGCACCATGACGCTCGAGCATCCGGATCAGATCGCGGTTCGAGGCACAGTGGCTGCGTACGTAGATCTCGCCCACCAGGCCGATGAGGGGTTTCGCCGGCACGGCGGGATCGATCAGGCTGCGCGCCTTGATCGCGATGCGTTCGAGCTCATCGATGATCGGAGCGGTTTCGGTGTCGCGCGCGTGCACCTCGAAAAGCCGTACGAGCCCCGCGAGGCCCTCCTCGAACAGCGCGTCGGCCTGCCCCTCCTCCCTTTCGTAGGGGCGTGTGCGCCAAAGGATCCTGTCGAGCACGTCGCCGGCGAGAAAGCCGAACACCGCGCTCTTCACGGCGGCGGCTTCCTCTTCGGGAGCAACCAGGCCCTCGGCCGAGTAGTTGTCCTCGCAGGTCGTGTAAACGATCTGCGTGTCTTCGAAGCCGAGCGAATCGAGCACGATGCGTTGCAGCCGCGTGTACATGCCGTATCGACACGGCCCCCCGGCCTCGGCCATGCAGTAGACGTAGTCGGCGGCGTCGAACGCGTCGCCCAGTCTCTCCCGCTCGCGCTCCATATGGTGGAGGAAATCCCCGAGCGTGATCTGGCAGGGAAAGCACTCCTTGCCGGAGGTGAATTGCTTGCCCAGCTTGAGACCCGCGTACGTTTCCATCACCTCGGCGTCCACACCGAAGCTGCGCAACGTGGCGGCGAGCAGCTGATTGCCGGCGCGCGCGAGATCGGCGATCAAGGCCTTCTTGCCGGCGAGCCGGAACTTGCCCACGTTCTCGGCCAGCGTGTCGAATCCGCCCGGCCCCGGGGCGCCGATGGCGGGATATGGAGAGGCCACCGAGCGACCGCGATCGAGGCTGTTGCCGGAAAGGGAGCTCATCGTGCGGCTCCCCACGTTTGCATGGGCGGCGGCGGAGCAGACACTCGGCGGCGGAGGTGATGCTCGTTGCGCACGACGTGGGCAAATGCTTCCAGGCGGGTGACCACGCCGGCTACGGCGCTGTGCTCGTCGAGCTCGAGGATCAGGTACGGGCTCCGCTTCATGACGTGGCGGTAGAAATGCTCGACGAAGGAATCCGCCCCGCAGCTGAAGTTGGTGACGTGGGCGCCGTAGGCACCCGGGGCGCTCACGACCAGCCGTGCGGTGCGCAGGATGCGCGCACCGAGGCCCCAGTACATGCGGGGGAAGTCGCTCAGGTCGACGTCCTCGGTGTGCAGGAGATCCTGAGGTACTGCCTTGATGCCGATCTTGAGCAGATTCTGCCCGAGATGCAGGTTGAGGCGCTCGTCGAAGAGATTGTATGGACGACCGGTGACGACGACCCATGGCTCGTCGGCAT
>JASFRZ010000079.1:0-13994 GCA_050114655.1 Acidobacteriota bacterium | reverse complement strand
CTCGCCGATTCCCTGCAGGGCGCCATCGCCGCACGCGACACCACGACGATCCGAGCTAGCTGTACCGGATCTTGACCGGCCCGCTCAATCGTCGGCGAAGGTCGCCAGGACCGTGTAATCGGCGCTCAGGCCGCCGACAAGAGGCAGGTCGCCGTAGCGTAGCCAGGCATGGCTGGAGACCTTCCGGTCGTCTTCACGCCGCACACCCAGATACAAGGTGCTGCGCAACCCACGGCGTTGGAGCATGACCTTCGCGGTCACGGCGCGCACCAGGCAGCGACTGTGCCACGGCAGCTTGCGCGCCATGAGGCTCACCGCCCAACCGATGCGGCGGGCGTCGGCGAGCTGATCGGCACTCCCCCGCCGGGAAGGCTCCTGCACGGGGCGACCGAGCCGGGGCGCAATCCAGCGGAACGGCAGGACGAACAGGGCCAGCTTGTACCAGGACAGACGGAGCGCTGCTTCGAGCAACAGCGCGCGACGGTCGGGAGGAATCCCACGTAATCGAACCAGCCACTGCATCGACGTTGCCCCTGGCGCCGGCGGCCCTCAACGGGCGAATGAGCACATGGATCGTAGCATCGGCCTTCTGCTATCGTCAGGCTGGTTTCCGGCTGATCCGCGATGGGGCAGCGGTTGATGAGGTTCGAACCCGATATCGTCGATCGCGCTCTCGTCGCCTGCGCGAGCGGCGAACCCGACGACCCCGGCCCGGCCGCCGACCTGCTGCATCTTCCCGATGACTGCTGGGAGGAATTCACTGCCCGCTGCAGGGCGCAGCGCCTCAGCGCGATCGCTTACTCGAGAATCGCCTCGGCGGGCCTGCAAGCCGAGATCCCCCCGGCGACGCTCGAGACCCTCCGCCGACGCTACCGAAACAACTCCATCCGCAATCTCTGGCTGCAGGAGGCGATTCACTCCGTCGTGTCCACCTGCCACGAAGCCGGGATCGAGGTGATCCTGCTGAAGGGGGCGTACATCGCGACCCGCGTGTACGACAACCCCGCGCTGCGCGAGATGGGCGACATCGACCTTCTGGTGCGCCAGGCGCAATTGCACGACGCGGTACGACTGCTCCAAGAACACGACTTCCGCTCGGAAGAGCCGCTACCCGACGAGTTCGCGGCGCATATCAGCAGCGCCAAACACGTCCCCCGCCTGCACAGAGCCAAGGCCGCCGTGGAACTCCATTGGACGATCTTCCGGCCGAACCGAAACCTGCCCATCGAGATCGACGGGCTCTGGCAACGCGCGATTGCAACGAACGTCGCCCGCGTGGACACCCTGGTGCTGTCTCCGGAAGATCTGCTGCTGCACGTCTGTGGGCACGCGACCTACGATCACCGCTTCCAGTTCGGGCTCCGCCCGCTCGTCGATATCGATCGCCTGATCCGCGCCTCGGACGATGGGATCCACTGGCCGACGTTCATCGAACGCACCGGCACCTGGGGATGGCAACGTGGCGTCTACCTGGCCCTCTACCTGGCCCGGGAGCTGATAGGCACCCCCCTGCCCGACAACCTTCTCGAGGCTTTGGCGCCGCTCTCGGCCACGCCGCAAGTCATCGACAGCGCCGCACGAATGGTGTTCACCGACCCGTCCGACTCCCGCGCCCTGCACCTCAACGTCGTGGATTGGCACCACGGAACCCTCGCGCAGCGCGTGCGCCTGCTCTACGAGCGGATGCGCTGGCATCCGGAGCACGTCGAGCCGACGGTGGCCTACTACGCCCGCCACATTCCTTCGCTCTTCCGCCGGCACCTGCCGAACATCCTGCGGCTCTCGGTCGGCAATCGCTCGACCCGGCGACTGGCGGACGGCAAGCGAACCCTGGCGGCGTGGCTGCAAGAGGACGAGCACTCTTGACGTCGGCGATCGAATTCCGTTATCGTCGGGAACTCCCGTGCCCGTAAAAGGGGCCTTTCGACCAATTCTGCGAGGGAAGACGATGAAGAAGCAGATCGAAGAAGAGCACGACGAGCAGGCCAAGAAGACCTGGAGCGCTCCGAAGCTGACCAGCATGGACACTCGTTCGACTCAGGGCTCCCCGGGTCCGAACCCGACTCCGGACGGCACGTTTTTCCCCGCTTCCTGACCTAACGCCTTCTAAAAGGTCGACGATCCCTTTCACGGGATAACTGTGTTTGTTGTACCTTTCGTGTGTCTTACCTTTGGCCTGATTGAAGCGAGGGCACGTGGCAGCAGACAGTAAAGACGCGGCGGTCGGAGCCTCGAGCGTCGTCCGCCAGTCAGACCGGCAGGTCGCGGCCGACCTCGACGGCGAGGTCGCGATGATGAGCGTCGAGAACGGCGAGTACTACGTGCTCGACAGCATCGCCTCGAGGACCTGGGAGCTGATCGAAGAGCCCATCAAGGTGTCCGATCTGTGCGCCAAGCTGATCGACGAGTACGACGTCGAGACGGAAACCTGCCAGCGAGATGTCATCGATTTCCTCGCGCAGATGCACCAGAAGGGTCTCATCGACGTAGTGGAAGGCTGATCGCCGCCGCGGTGATCCGGCACTCCGCGAGTCTCATCGAACCGGGGCAGCCGTGAGCTCGTTCGCGTTGCAACCTCATCAGCGACTCACCCTTCTCCGACGCGAGTTCGCCGTCATCGACGGCTTTCTTACCGACAAGAACTTCGCGTTTCTGCAACGCGGGCTGTCGCGACTCGAATTCCGCACCGTCGGATCCGACTACATTCCGGGGGGCGCCGCCTGGTCGCTCGAAGACCAGCGACCGATGGAAAGCCGCCCCTACCAGAGCACCATGCCACGCGGCAACGCCGATCCGATCACCGTGGCGATGGGGCTGTTCATCGACGCCATGGAGGGGCTTTCCGACGTGGTCGGTGACGTGTGCGGCCTGAGCCCGGAAGGGGCGAAGACCTACAGCGTCAGGTCCTACCTGTATCCGCAGGCGGTGAGCCTCAACTGGCACAGCGACGCTCGCAAGGGCGGCGCTTTCACCTTCTACTATCACGAGCGGTGGCACCGGAAATGGGGCGGCGAGCTTCTTGTCGCCAGCCCCGAGTTGCATCCTGCCGCGGGCGCCGAAGAACGGTCCGACGGGGATCTCCCGGAACCGTCGGAGGACGATGACGGTTACATGCTCCGTCCCCTCTCGAATCGACTGGTCATCGTGCGCGCCGGAGCGGCCCACAAGATCGCCCCGGTGAGTCGTGCCGCGGGCAGTCACGTCCGACGATCATTGACGGGGTTCTTCGGCACCGAGAACAAAACGAGTTGACCGAAGTGTCGTCGTCGGGCCGCCTCTCTCCTCCGGTGTTCGCCTACCGGATGATGGGCCTTCTGGTGCATTCCGAGTTCGAGCTGCCCGAGCTTCGGACGGCGGCGAAAGATCGAGACCACCCCGATGTGGTGATCCGCAGAGGAACGGTGACCTCGGGGCCCGGGGTCATGGAGTCTGACGGTGAGTGCGCCCCCTACCTCGTCGGACCGGACGGCTTCTATCTGGAGCGGGAGCACGTCGGCCGGTATCGCGTGACCGGCGGCGACACGGTGACCGTCGACGCGTGCGCCGGAGCCGCCGATGTGGACGTCCGTGTCTTTCTTCTCGGGTCGGTATTCGGGGCGTTGTGCTACCAGCGCTCCCTGTTGCCGCTGCACGCATCGGCGGTGGCCCACGAAGGGCAAGGCTGCGCATTCGCCGGCCCCTCCGGCACGGGGAAGTCGACGATCTCGGCCGGTCTGTGCGAGCGGGGATTCGGCTTCGTCGCTGACGACATTTGCCCGATCGCCTTCACCGCGGACGGTCAGCCGCAGATCCTCGAGAGCGTGCGCAAGCTCAAGCTCTCGGAAGAGACGCTGGGGGTCCTGGGCCAGGAAGCCCGAGGCCAGCTGCGAGACCATCAGGAATCTCCCCGGTATCACATCCCCGTATCAGAGACGGCGGATCCCTTTCCCGTGCCGCTACGCAACGTCTACATGTTTCGCCGCGTGGACGACGGCGCTGACCTGCGCATCGAGGAGATCGCGCCCGCCTACGCGGTGCGCTGCCTGCAGCAGCTCACCTACATGCCGCGCTATCCGCTCGCCGCCGACGAGGCAGACGAGCACTTTCTTCGCTGTGTGTCGCTCGCGGGACGCGTTTCTCTATTCGAGGTCTACCACCGTCCCGGCCTCGAGCGCTTGCCGGGCCTGCTGGGCGGGCTCTCGGAGCACCTGCGGCGGACCACCTCGACGGTGACGTGACGCCGGGGGACGCAACGGCCGCGGCCCACGTCGAGGGCTTCCCGGCGCCCTGTCACCGAACAACCGCTCGGGTTAGCATGCGGGCGCGAGGCCACGAACGTCCGCGGGAGTCGTCATGAAACTCGAGTGCTATCTGGTCGATGATGCGAAGATCGACATCGGGCCGGCGCCGATGCGGCGCGACTGGATCGACGAGATGCCGGGGGCGCGCGCCTACCACTGCATCCCGCTCTCCATTGCCAACGCGCACGGCTGGGAGATCCGTAGCCTCGGCGGATTCGAAGCGACGTGGAACGGCGGTGTGGCACCCGACGACGTCGAGATTCGTCACGACGGCGAGCCTGAGCAACCGGTTCGCGGCCATTTCGGCAGCGGCATCCTGACCTTCGAGACACGCGCGATCTTCGTCACCGAGCCCGGTACGAACCTCTGGGTGATGGGACCGACCAACCGGTTCAAGGACGGCATTCAGTCGATCTCGGCGCTGGTCGAAACTGATTGGATGCCGTTTACCTTCACGATGAACTGGAAGTTCACCCGTCCCGGCCAGTCGGTGCGATTCGAGCGCGGCGAGCCTTACTGCTTCGTCTTCCCTGTGCAACACGCACTGGTGCGGGAATTCGAGCCGCGCCTGCGCGCGCTCGAGGAAGACGAGGAGCTCGCCAGGCAGTATCGCATCGGGCTCGGGCGACGCAGGATGCCACACGTGCTGGCGGCGAATCGCGCCGACCTGGAGCCCGCGGCGAGACGGCTGACCACGCAGGAGTGGTACAAGCGCGGCCTGCTGCCCGACGGCAAGACGCCCGGCGGCCCTCACTTCAAGTCGCTGCAGTTGAAGGACTTCGAGCGCGACGACGAAAGTCCGTGATGCAGGCCTCCACACTCGCTCATCCAGGGGCCGCTCGCGCGTCCAGGCTCGGCGCTCGCCTGGCGAAGGTGCGAAACCGTATCTACCACCGCTACTTCAAGTTTCCCCATGAACGGCGGCGATACTACGAAGCTCTGTGCAGAGGCGCGCACCCGTTCAGCGCACGCACACGTGCTGCGCTCGCCGCACAACTCGAGAACAACCGGAGCTACACCGGTGATTCAGCCACGCTTGCGACACAGGGCCATTTCACGTGGTCGGGCGAGAATGGCCACCCGCTGAGCGATGCCGTGGTGGACGAGGCTCGCGCGATGTTGAACGCCGGCGCGCTCAAGGAAATGAAGGCGGCGTGCCGCGAGCGCCAGCTGAATCTGGCCGTACGAAGGGTCGATGGCGAGATGCGCGCGGATTCTCCGCTGCTCCGGTTTGCGCTCGACGCCCGCGTCCTCGCCACCGCCACGAGGTACCTCGGCGTGTTGCCGGTGCTCGACGGTATCTACCTCTGGTACTCACCTAACGAGAGACTCAGCAGCGACCGCAACAGCTCGCAGCTGTTCCACATCGACCCGACCGGGTACCGGGAACTGAAGATGTTCGTGCACGTCGATGACGTATCGACGGACTCCGGACCATTGACCATCGTACCGGCACCGGCATCCCGCAAGCTGTACCCGTTTTTTGCCCACCAGACCGGCAGCATTGGGGATGAGGAAGTCGAACGCATCGTCGGCAGGGATTGCATCGTGCCGCTCACCGGCCCGACGGGAACCGTATCCGGAGCCGACACGTCGACCTGTTTTCACTTCGGCAGCCGGCAGGGAACGCGCGACCGGCTGCTCGTTCACTTCCACTTCATGTCGCCCTACGTCCCGCGCTTCCCGTTCTTCGGTCGCCTGCACAATGATCGATTCGTGCACATCGTCAACGAGGACACGCCACTCAGGGAGCGTTGGGTACTTGGCTGCAACCAGGCGGACGGATGGGCAAGATCGTCTGGATAGCTTCGTACCCCAAGTCGGGCAACACCTGGATGCGAGTGTTCATCGAATACCTGCTGTCGGGACGCCCGGAAGTGGACCTCAACCACTTCGCCTACGCCGGTTACATGGCCAGCAGCCGACGGCTGTTCGACCGCATCAGTGGCATCCGTGCGTCGGACCTGACCGATGACGAGATCGAGGCGCTCCGCCCGGAGGTATACCGGACCGTCTCGCGCCGCTCGGAGGAAAGAGTCTTTCTCAAGGCCCACGATGCCTACAGTGCCCGGCTCTTCCCCGCCGACGCGACCCGGGGCGCCGTGTACCTGGTACGCAATCCCCTCGATATCGTGGTCTCGTACGCCTTCCACGTCTCGGCGACGCCGGATTTCGATGAGATCGTCACGCGCGTTTGCTCGCCGAGCAACGCAATGACGACGAAGAGTCACCGCCTCGGCCGGCAGCTCACCGTGCGCACCGGTGACTGGAGCGGCCACGTGCGCGGCTGGTGCGATGAGTTGCCGTTTCGTGTCATCGCGATACGGTACGAAGATCTCCTCTCCGATCCCGAGACGAGCTTCACACGGGCCGCCGAGCTCATCGCGCCCGACGCCGACGCGCAGGCCATCGAGCGCGCCGTTTCGCGCTCGGGCTTCGAGCGGCTGCAGGCGTTCGAGCGCAATCGTGGCTTTCTCGAGCGCGGCTACAAGTCGCGTGCCTTCTTCCGCTCCGGCCGGTCGGGAACGTGGCGCGAGCATTTGACGGCGACTCAGGTGCAGCGGATGGTCGAAGCACACGGTGCGGAGATGCGGCGGTTCGGCTATCTCGACGAGGGCGGCAGCCCCATCGACGCGCCGAGCGCATAGGAGGGCGAGAGCGACGTGGCCATCGCGGGCATCCTACGGTTCGGCGAGCCGCGCCCGGTGGCGCGCGATCTCGAGATCATGGGCAAAGGACTGGCGCCCTACGGCGGCGGGCGACTCGAGACCTGGAGCACTGCTTCGATCGGCATGGTGCGAACGACGGATCCCCGCACCACCCGGCGTCCGCCCGGCAACGGCTCCCCGGGCGACAGCAGCCGATACGTCGCCTTCGCCGACGCCCGCATCGACAATCGCGCGGAGGTTGCCGGATTGCTCGGACTGCCCGCCGGCGAGGCCGGTACGCTCACCGACGGCGACTTCATCCAGCGGGCATTCGAAGCCTGGGGAACGGCGCTGACCGATCGCATCATCGGCGCCTTCGCCTTCGCCGTCTGGGACGCTGGGCGCAACCGGCTGCTTTGCTTCCGCGACCACACCGGGCAACGCCCGCTCTTCTACTACCGCAGCGAGTCGCTCTTCGCCTTCGCGTCAATGCCCACGGCTCTCTTGGCCCTCGATGAGATCCCTTGCCGCCTGGACGAGATGAAGATGGCCGAGACCCTGCTCGGCTGCCATCTGCGCACCGACTTCTCCCCGTTCGCCGGCATCCGTCGGCTCGCCGGAGGCAGTCGCCTCGAAACCGGCCCCTCGTCGCAGCGGGTGTCGCGCTACTGGAACGTAGCCGATTGCCCGCCGGTACGGCACGCTTCGGACGCCGACTACGCGGCGGCAGCCCGCTCGTTGTTGCAGTCGAGCACCGCCGGCAAGATCCGCTCCGGCGAGCTGATTGGCGCCTCCCTGAGCGGCGGGCTCGATTCGTCGAGCGTGGTGTGCGCCGCGGCCGCCCATTTGCAGGCACAACAGCGCCACATCACGGCATTTCACCGCACGCCGCCGCCCGACTTCGCACGGCTCCCTCCCCGCACCAAGCTGCTGCACGAGACCGCGTTCGTCGAGGCGATCGCCGAGCAGTATCACAACGTCGCCGTCAACTACATCCGGCAGGGCGCCGACTCTCTTTTGCAAGGCCTCGACGAGCGCACGCGATTCTGTCAGCGCCCGGTGCTGCGTGTCGCCAACCATCATTGGTTCCACCCGCTGTGGAGCGCCGCTGGAGAGCTCGGCGTCGGCGGCCTGCTGGTCGGAGGCGCCGGCGATCTGACCTTCAGCTGGGGCGGCCAGGGCGAGCTCGCCCAGCTCGCACGCCACGGGCGCTGGTTGGCATTGGCGCACCTGCTTCCGCAACGCTCCGACTGGCTGGGCCAGCCGAAGCGACGAGTGCTCCGGTCGCACGTCGTGGCACCGTTGGTCCGGGAGCTCCAGTTCCGGGCGACCGCGCCGTTCGCGCGCCGTCGGAGCATCGAGCACGCTGCGGCACGATCGCCCTTGCGTCCCGGCCTCATCGACGAGCTGAACCTGGAGCAGTGGCTGCGCGAGCTGGGTTGGGAAACCGGCGTGCCGCGCCTGCCGCAACAGCGCAGCTTGCGGGTGCGACAGGCGAATGCCTACGACGACGCGGTGGGCGAGATCCACACCGGGCTGCGGGCGATGTATGGATTCGAGTTCCGTGACCCCTTCCGCGACAAGCGGGTCTATGAGTTCTGCTTCGGGATTCCGCCGCTGCAATACCTTGCAGGCGGCGCCGATCGATCGCTGCTGCGACGTGCCGCGGCAGGTCTGGTCCCGGACACCATCCTGGAACGACACAAAAAGGGCGCCCAGGCGGTGGATTGGGCCGAGCGCCTGGTGGAGACGAGAGACGAGATACGCGATCAGATCGCCGCGATCTCCCGCTCGCCGCTGGCCTCGCATGTCCTCGACGTCCCCCGCATGAGCTCGATTCTCGAGAGCGACCGGCTGGCGAGCTGGATCGCGGCCCACGACGGGGCCACTCGATTCGAACCGGGCGGCGCCTACGGCTCCCTCATGCGCGACTACGGCGAGGTACTGTTGAAGGGCATCTCCGCCGGCATGTTCCTGCGCTGGCTCGAGGAGGGTTGCCCGCCGATGACGCACGCCACCAAATGGACCGGAGAATGACCGGGCGCGACCGCAGCGACAAGGGAGAGATCCTGTTTCGCTCCGGACTGCTCGAGCGCGCCATCGCCGCGCTCGAGCCCGCCCATCGGGCCGATCCCACCAACCTGAAACTGGGGACAAGACTGGTGGATGCGTACCGCGCCAGCGGCGACCTTGCGGCCGCGGCGGAGCTGGTGGCGCGGTTGGCAGGGACAGCGCCCGATGACCGCTGGCTCGCTTATCTCGACGATCTCTTCTCCGGCAGAGCGACGACGCCTTCGGCGGTCGATGCGGAGACGGTACCGGCGCCCTTCGTCGTGCACGACGGCTTCCTGCCCGACTACGAGCGCGAGCAGATCTGGGACTTCGCCCTGCGGTCGCCGCAAGCGTTCAAGGCGGCCACGGTGGCACGGCGCTTCGCACGCACCGACATCGACCAGCGCGTCGATCCCGACGCCCGCCGGGCGCGCACGATATCGAGCCCCAGGGAGGTGGCCGCGCTCATGGAGCCGCGATTGCGTCCGCTGGTGCAATCGGAGGCCGGTCGCCTCGGCCTGGCACCGCCCAGGATCGACCACATCGAGCTCGAAGTGGCGGCGTATGGCAACGGCGATCTGTTCCGCTGCCACCAGGACCTCTTCGAGGCCGAGCGCTCGCGCCGTGTGCTGAGCTATGTCTACTTCTTCGCCCCCGAGCCACTCGCCTTTTCGGGCGGCGAGCTGCTGCTGTACGACCTCGACACTTCGCGGCAGAGCTTCGCGCCCAACCGGTTTACCCGCATCGATCCGGCGTGCAACCGGCTGGTGCTGTTCGATCCCGCGACCTTTCACGAGGTCACGCCGATCCGCTGCGCATCCGACGACCCGCGGCACCAGCGCTACACCGCGACGGGATGGGTCCACGAGGCTGTCGAGCTAGGCGAGCGTCAGGATGCCCAACCGCCGCAGTAAGGCGAGTGTCTCCAGCAGCCAGGCGTCCGACACGTTCGACCCACGGCGTGCGTTGAGCCGCTCGAGGATCTCCCAGCCGGATCTGACCCCGTCGATCTCTGCCAGCACCGCGAATTGCAGGCCGTTGAGGGTGCGCATCACCGACCCCCACGGCGTCTCCACCTCGAAGTCGATCAATCCCGCGCCGATCCTCCCCGGCGGTAGGCTCCCCGCGCGGCTGCGCCGTCGGATCTGGTAGTAGAGCTCATCAATCGCCGGAGTCAGCTGCAGCAACGATTCGTAGCCGTCCTGCTTGGTGACCAGCGTGTCTCCGAGGACGCAAAAGTCGAGATCGACCTCGAGCAGGGTCCACAGCGCATCGGCCGGGGTCTCGACGATCGGCTCGCCGGCGACGTTGAAGGAGGTGTTGAGCAGCACCGGTATGCCCGTGCGCCGCTTGAATTCCACCGCCAGGTCGTAGAACAGGCCGTTGTCGCGGGTCACCGTCTGCACCCGCCCGGTTCCGTCGGCGTGTACCACCGCGGGAACCAGCTCCGCCTTGTCCGGTTTGAACGGCAGCACGCGCAGCATGAACGGCGCCTCCGGGGGTGCCGAGCCGAGCTCGAACCATTCCGCGACGTCTTCGAGCGGAAGAAACGGGGCGAACGGACGAAACATCTCGCGTCGCTTGACGCGCGCATTCAAGCGCTCCTTGGCGTCCGCCGGCCGCGGATCGCAGATGATGGAGCGCGACCCGAGCGCTCGCGGGCCGAGCTCGGAGCGACCCTGGAACCAGCCGCCGATCTCTCCCGCCAGCAGCCGGTCAATGGTCGCCTTCACGGTGTCGGAGAGGGGCTCGGCGACGATGCACGGAGCACGACCGATCGCCTCCTGGATCATCGCCGGAGAATACGTCCTTCCCACGGCGTCAACGTCCAGGCGGCGACGCGGCACGCTGCCGGTCAGATGCATCAGCCCGTAGTAGGCGGCGCCGATCGAAACGCCGCTGTCCTCGGCGGCCGGCATGATGTAGACGTTGTCGAATCCACACTCGCGGATGATCCGTTCGTTGGCCACGCTGTTGAGCGCAACGCCGCCGGCATAGCAGAAGTCACGATACGGCGTGAGCTCCTGCAGCCTGCGGACGAGCATGAGAATCGCCTCTTCGACGGCGGCCTGCACCGAAGCGGCAAGGACCTCGTAGCGCTCGCGTAGCTGCGGCCAGCGCTTTCTCGTCGCGAAGCTATTCGGTACCCGGTCGAGGAACTTGAAGGCGCCGTCGCGGACCTCGTAGAAGTCCTCGGTCGGAATCTCCGGCCTTCCGTAGGCCGCCAATCCCATCACCTTCCCGGCGGTGGTCGGGTCGCCGAAGATCTGGTTCGCCGCGCCGCCGTAGAGGCGTCCGAGCGTTCCCGAATACGGTAGATCCCAATCCGGCAGGGCCAACCGCCCGCGCGCGCCACGCTGCGGGTCGGAGTAGGCAGTCACCTGCTTTTCCAGCGCTCGGGCGCCGCGCTGATCCACCTCGAACAGCGATATCGATTCCCACGAGTTGTCGCCTTCGTCGACGATGATGGCGGAGCGCTCGGCCTCGCTGAGATCGGCGTAGGGAGAGCCCAACCCGTCGATGACCAGGACCGCTGCTCCTTCGAACCCCGAGGTCGTGTAGGCGGCCACCGCGTGGGCGAGGTGATGAGAAACCGTGATCCACGGTACCTTGCGCCGGCGCAGGTGCAGCTCGCGATTCAACGAGATGTCCTCGCTGGGATGCTCGCTGAAGTCCTGCGCACAGCAGACCACCAGGTCGATGTCGCCGAGCTCGACGCCGGCGGCATCGAGGCAGTAGCGCCACGACAGGAAGGAGCGTCCGCCGTGGATGCGATCGCGCTTGACGCGCGACAGCCGCTCCTCCTGGATCGCCACGAGAATCTCGTCGCCGCGCATCAGGCATGCGCTGCCGTTGTGCGAGCTGCTGATCCCGAGAATCAGCGGCGACGATCGTCCCGCCGCCGCGCCGCTCGCCGGCGGGGATTTGTCACGCCCCTCCGCGGTCATTCGTTGCGCTCGAACGGCTTCGCCCCGATGGAAGTCTGGTGCTGTTGCTCGATCGGCGAGCCGTCCGGCATGAGGCCGGCCATGTACCAGCCCTGGAAGCGCAGGCTCTTGTCGTTCCTGACCGGCTGGCCGCCGCGAGCGGCCTGGACCGTGGACAGAAACGTCCGTTCGTTGTAGGCGCGCCGGTGCATCTCCTGCAGCCCCGCCTCGTCGGTGATCGGTCGCATCTTCGGCTCACAGTCCTCGACGATGCCGCGCGGCACCGGGAAGATGAAGCAGTAGGGCTCGCCACGCTCGAACCGGACACGCACTTCGGGGCGGGTGAACTTCCAGTTCATGGTGAAGTTGTAAGGGATCCAATCGGTCTCGACGACCGCGGAAAGGGGCTGCAGCCCATCCTTGAAGCTGTTGGGCGGACCGGTGACCCAGAGGTTGACGCCCGGCGCCGTGCGGAAGATCGCCATCGGGTTGAAGGTCACGATGCCGCTGCCGAAGTGGCTCTCGACGAAATCGTTCGCGGCGTGGGTGACGCCCTTTTCCGGCGCTCCCTCCGCATCGTCTTCATCGATGAAAATCCGCACGGCTTCCAACGAGGCGCCGCCGTCCCATTCCGCCTCGAAAGCGACCGGGCAACGGATCTCCCAGCCGTGCGAGTTGGCGATGGTCAACGGCAGGCATCGATAGGCGTACGAGCCGGGAGTCTCATCCATCCAGCGACGCCGGCTGCCGGCCGGCACGATGTCCAGCTCCATTCCCTCCTGGAGGTAACAATCAAGCTTCATCGCTCTCTCCCGGATCACCCTTTACGAAGAAGCCGGTGATCGACATGCGGTGATTCTCGCCCGCCGCTGCGCTCACCGCGGCGATTCGATGCGGCGTCGCGCCGCGGATCACCACCAGGCGATTGGCGACGGGCGCCACGAAGTAGCCGACATCGGCGACGGTGCCCGGCTCCTGTACGGCGGCTGCGGCTTCACCCGGGCGCCCCCAACCGGGCTCGTCGTCTTCGAGGACCAGCAGCTCACCGCCCCAACGACGCTGCCACACGCTCTGGCAATAGTAGGTGTACGATGCTGCGTACTTCTTGTCGCTGTGCCAGTTGAGCGCGCCGCCGGGCGGGAACAGGACCGCGTTACCGCTGAAGTGGTGCCAGTTCTCCCCTTCCCTGCCGGTCAGGTACTCGACCTCCCCGAGTACCTGCCTCAAGGCTTCGGCGAAGAGGGAGTAGGCTACGCTCGCCGGGTTGTTGAAGTCCTTCACCAGGGTCGCGCTCGTGAACGGCGAGCAACGGAACGCACGATCTTCGGCGAGCGACCAGACGGACGACCAGCCGACATGAGCGCGATACTTGGCGCGCTTCAGGCTCTCGTACAAGAGGTCGAATCGGGACCTCTCGAGGAGGTCGTCGATGACGATGAAATGGCGGTGCACGACGGCAATACGCATCGTCAGGTGCCTCGGGGTCAGAATCGGAAATCGGCATCCCGGAGGGGGAAACAGCGCGTTTTCCGGCGAGAGACTATCATGGCTCCCCTCCAACCACGGCGCTCATCATGGACTGCCTCGCGGCGGTGGAACAGGCTCGGTGCTTGATGCGGAATCGGCAACGATGACGCCCGTCACACGACACTACGACGCCGCCGGCGCGGTGATCGCGGCGCCGCTGGTGCTCGCCGACCTGTGCCGCCTCCCAGCGCAGGAGGGAGCGTCTCCGGATGTCCGGATCCGGAGCGGCGCGGTACCCGAGCATCTCGAAGGCGCGCAGCTCGTCGGCCCCGCCTACGAGGCGAACGAAACCTCCTTTCTGCTCAACACCCCGCAGCTACGTTGCCGGGTGGACAACGCCGACGAGGTCATCATCGACGCCGCACCCGGCACCGACCCTGCGACGGTGGAGACTCTGCTGTTGGGCGCGCCGCTGGTGGCGCTCTGCTATCAGCGGGGCCTGATGCCGCTGTCGGCAACAGCCGTCGAGGTCAACGGCGCCGCGGTGGCGTTCGTCGGCGCGTCGGGCAGCGGTAAGTCGACCGTCGGCGCCTTCCTGGCGCGACGCGGATACGCCCTGC
>JASFRZ010000078.1:0-14115 GCA_050114655.1 Acidobacteriota bacterium | reverse complement strand
AGATGGTGTCGGCGCCGTCGTAGGCGATACCGCGCACCGCGGCGAGCCCCTCGGGTCCGGGGCCCGAGCTGCCGGCCCGCTGCAGCACCTCGCCGTCGGCCGACAGCTCGATGAGTGCCCCGCCGATCGGATCGTAGATGTGCACGTTGCCTTCGCGGTCGACCACCAGACCGCCGATGCCGGTGATCTGCGTGCCGCGGCCGCCGTAGGTGGCGACAGGCTCGAAGCGCAGCGGCGGGGTGGCGGCGCCGTCCCACAGACCGGCCTCGGGGTTGCTGACCCGCACCACGCCGTTGCTCTCCGAGATCGTGCCGGTCCAGTTGGAGGGGCCGCTGTCCGGCGGCGGCGCCGGAGCCGGAGCCTCCGACGAGCACGCCAAAGTGAACAGGGCCAGCAGGGTCGCTGAAAACGCTCGTCGTATGCTCATACCGAGATCATCCAACCGACCGGGGGCCGGTGCAACACGGCGACAGGCAGGGCGTCACGGGTGGGCGCGCGCGCCGGGGCTCGGCGCCGTGGCTGGGCGCTCGGAGGTCAGCGGCGCGGCGGCTCCAAAACCTCGATGTTCTGCTCGAAGGTGTCGCCCTGGCCCGCGGCGATGTCGTTGACCTCGAGCCGCAGGTGATAGGTGCCAGGGGTCAGCGGCGGCAGCAACACCGCGCCGCGGTGGATGCCGTCGTCGTCGGGGTACAGCGGCGTGAAGTAGATATCCGCGCCGTCGCCGAGCGCCGACATCGGGCTGTCGACGGCGCGGATGGTGCCGCGCACGGCAGGGGAGACGCCGTTGTAGACCTCGAGGAACGCCGACACGGTGGCGCCGGCGGGCGTGCGGCCGGCGACCACGGGGCGCGTCTTGCCGCTGCGGTCGCTCTCGATCAGCAGCAGGTCGCTGGTGGACCACGCGCCGGGCTCGACCTTGTCGACGGTGACTTGCACGCGCGCCGAGCCGACGCGGCCGGTGTTCTCGTCGAGGATCATCGCGCGGACGTCGTAGTCGTCGGGCGGCAGTGTCCATTCGTTGTGGGTCACCAGCAACTCGCCGGCAGGGAGGCCGGCGGCGCGTGCGACGGCGGCGATCGAGGCGTCGTCGGCAGCGAGCGGCGTCAGCCGGCGCTGCACCTTGCCGTGGTACTCCTCCTTGACATCGAGGCGCTCGTCGAGCGCCGCGTCGTGGACCTCGAAGCCGGCGAACAGCCCCTGGTCGTCGACCCCGATGCCGAGCTGATCGGCGTCGACCGCCAACGACAGCATCAGATGCGTGTTGCCGTCGGCGTCCCGTGTGCGCGTGGCCTGGGCGTACAGTGGCAGGTCGGCGACGGTGCCGGGCAGCGACAGCGCGGCGCTGACGAAGCGAGACCGCCGGTCGGCGGCGTCGTAGTCGAAATAACCATCGCGCGCACGCACGTCAACGTCATCGCGTGCCACCTCGACGCGGATGTCGTGGTAGTCGCCATCCCCCTCGGGGCTGGGCGCAGCGTAGGACAGCAGATAGTAGCGGCCGGTGTCGGCCTCGATCTCGGTCAGCACCTGGGTCAGATCGGCCCAGCCGATGAACGATTCGCCGCCGGTCTCCTTCGCTGCCAGGCGCAGCGAGTTGCGCATGGCGTCGAGCTCGATGCCTTGCACCATCAGCCCCGACATCGGCGAGTCGCCGCCCTCGGCGACGGGGCCGAAGCGCGCGTCGGCGACGCCCAGCACCTGCTCGACCTTGGGCGTCGGGTCGATGGTATAGACGCTCACGTTGGCGCTGTTGGCGGCACGGTGGAAGGCCTTCTGGCGCGCCAGGATCATCGGGTTGGGGGAGGCGGAGCGGGAGTTTTTCGACGTCTCGTTGGCGCCGCCCCAGAAGGCGTTGCCGTACATCAGCGTCACGCCGGTCGATACCCACACCAGCGCGGTGCGCCCAGAGCGTGCCGACAGTCCCTCGGCGAACTGGGTGAGCAGCTCGTAGGTGTAGAGCGCCTTGTCGCGATCGCGGTACTGGCGCACCATCTCGTCGCCTTCCAGGGTGTCCTCGATGCGCTCGTCGCGCAGCGTCTTGCGCACGTTGGAGCGCTGGCTGACCTCCTCGGCCGCCGCCAGCAATAGCTCGGGATCCTGCGTCAGCGGCGCCAGCTCCTCGAGCTCGCCGACCTGGTTGATCAGGTACACCGCACGCGGGATCTGCAGCCCCTCGGTCTGCGCGACGAGGTCCTCCCATGCCTCGGTGAAGCGCAGCTTGTTCTTGAAGTCGAGGTTCTGAAAGTCGACCAGGAAGACCATTGCGCCGAAGTCGCTGGAGCGCTCGCTCGGCGTGCCGGCGGCGGGGTCGGCATTGGCGACCAGCTCGGTTGCGGCCGCTTCGCCGCGGGAGCGGTCGACGAGCAGGCCGGCGGGCAAATCGACGAGCTGCAGGCCGAGGAGCGGCTGTTCCTCGCCGTCCTCGAAGATGCGGAAGTCGCTCGCCTGCAGATCGTCGACGAAGTTGCCATCGTCATCGCGCACGATGACGTCGACGCGCACGCGCGAAACGGTTGCCTCGAAGCGCTGCCGTTGCGGCGTCGCGGGAGCGCCCGCGGCGACCGCGGCGAGGGTCAGCGTCACGGCCAGCGTCGTGACCGATGTCCGGCGGGCGAACCCGCCCTCGGCGCCGCCGCAGCGGGAGAACATCGCGGCGAGCCTCACCCGCGCGCGTCGGTCGTCATCAGTAGCGTGCGAAGACCTGCGTGATCTGACCGCCGCTGTCGAACGCCAGCACGCGGAAGGACCCGGAGCCGGTCATTCCCGGAGACCCTGCAGGCATGCCCGGCACCGATAGCCCGGCAATGTCGGCCTTTTCGTCCACCATGCGGGCGATGTCGGCTGCCGGGACGTGCCCCTCGATGAGATAGCCGTCGACGTCCGCGAGGTGACACCCGGCGAGCTCGGGCCCGAGGTTGTTGAGCGCGCGCTTGGCGTTGATGACGTCACCCGTCACCAGCTCCGTCTCGACCGTGAATCCGTTGGACGCGAGGTGTGCGACCCACACCTTGCAGCAGCCTCACGTGGGTGTCGCCAGCACGTGCACCGTCTTGCCGGCTCCCACTCCGGGACTCTGGGCTGCCAACCAGGCGGTGCCGCCGATGGCGATGACGGCCACGGCGAGAATGACGTTGAGCTTCGCTTTGTTCTTCATGACTGCGTACTCCGAGTGTCGTCTCTTTGAAAACCACGGAATGTCGACGAGGATCCCCATTGTAACCGCCTGGAGCGTCGCCTGCCCGGGCGTCTCCTGAGCGATCGCAGCACGACGGCGTCAGCGCCGGCGACACGCCAAGCGGGGGCCCGGTCACATGCGCGGCGCCTGCGGCAAGTATCGTCAGTTGCCCGGCAGCACGATACGGAAGCGCTTCACCATGACCGTCCCCATATCGTCGATGTAGGCGGTCAGGAAGACGTCATCGCGGATGTACGGCGGCACGTACGGTTGCAAGCCTTCGGGCAGCTCGGCGCCGCCGAGGAAGCGACCCTCCTCGTCGAACACCTCCCAGGTGGTCTTCTCGCTCCAGCACGCGGTGCCGAATGGCTCGCCGGGCTCGGGATCCTCGTTGCATTCCTCGTCGACGTGGTATCCGGGACCCGGGCGTTGCACCCAGATGCGCCCGCTCAGGTCGGCGCGCAGGTCGGAGAAGGCCGGCTTGTGCTCCGGGATGTCGGCGACGGTCCAGGTCCAGTCGGGCTGGGTCTGGCGCATGTTGGCCGTGGCGGAGCGCTTGCGCCAGTCGGCCTCGTCCGCCTGCACCGGCACCGGCTCCCAGTCCTTTTCGACGCGCGTGATGCGGCCGTCGGGGTAGCGGATCTCGAAGGAGTAGTCGTCCGATACGCCGCCGATCACCGCGCGCGAGGGCGACATCGTCCAGCGCATCGAGGGCGAGAACGGCACGTTGTTGACCGACATGCCGCCCTCCTGGCGGGCGACGATCTGGAGCGGCTCGAAGTCGAAGTCGGGGGCCAAGATCGGCTCGCCCTCCATGCTCTCGTCCTCGTACTGGGGCACCATTCCGAGGCTCCAGTCGGTGACCTCGGCACCTTGGTTAAGCAGCTCGTAGTTGTACAGCGTGCCGTCGCTGGTGACCACCATCGGCGTGGAGGTGGAGAAGCCGCTGGTGATGCGAATGACGCCGAGCTCCTCACCGGTGGTCGACAGGATCATGATGCGGCCGTTGCGCGGATCGCGCACGTAGATGCGGCCCTCGGGGCCGATCACCATGCTCTCGGGACGCTGCAGCTCGCCCGGGCCGCTGCCCTCCGAGCCGAGATCGCGCAGGTGACGCCCGGACAGATCGTACACGCGGATCGTCGGGACCTGCTGGTCGAGCACGAAGATCTCGTCGCCGTATTCGGCCACGGCACGTACCAACCCGAGCATGTAGGGGTCTTCACCCGACTCGACGCCGATCGAGGTCTCTTCGGTGAGCTGCGCGGTGCCGCCCCAGACCGAGCCGGAGATCGTCCGTACGGTGGTGATGTTGCCCTCGGTCGAAGTTTCCGACACCCACTCGCGGTCGGCCGGCGATTCGCTGCCGCCGGCGGCGCCGCCGCAGGCGACGGTAAGGGTGGTGATCAACAACAGAGGGCAAAGGGCCTTCGCACGCTCGAGCATCGACGGGGTTGCTCCTGGAATCGGGGGGAAACGACCGCAGCAATCATAGTTCAGACGAACGAGCGCGTCTTTTGGTTGAACCGCGGGACGCGAAGGTCGGCTGTTACCTTGCCGCGCCGGGTCGTTACTGGGCAGCAGGAGGGAACGCCCATGCGACTTACCGCAGACAAAGCACTGTCCCACTGGCGCGGCGAGGGGTTGCTGACCGCAGAGCAGATCGCCGTTCTCGCCGCCAGCCTCGAGAACATTGAAAAGCCCGCCGATTCCGCCCGCGCGGTGCGCCTGTTCGGCTTTATCGGCGCCGTGCTCACCGGCCTCGGCGCCATCCTGTTCGTTGCCAGCAACTGGCAGGGGATGAGCCCCCTCGAGCGCACGCTGGTGCTGCTGGCAGGCTACGGCGTGACGGTCGTGGCCGCCGTGCTGGTCGAGAAGCGCGGCTTCCCGCTCGTCGGCGAGGCGGTCTGGCTGCTGGCGACCCTCGTGCTGGGGGCCAACATCTTCCTAATCGCGCAGACCTACAACCTCGCGCTGACCATGTGGCAGGGCACGCTGGCGTGGACCATCGGCGCCGTCGCCATGGGGTACGCGCGCCGCAGCGCGGCGCAGGCTGCGGTTGCCGTGCCGCTGGCGATTCTCACCATCGGCTGGGCGGGCGGTGGCTCGGGCTGGTTCTTTGACGATCAACTCGAGTTCCTGTTCGCCGACGCCGGCCTGCGGGCCGTGCTGCCGCTGCTCGGGCTGGCGCTGGTTGCGCTCTCGACGCTGCTGCCGTTGCGCGAGGACCTGCGCTTCGCGAGCACGCCGTGCTTCCGCTGGGGATCGTTCATCGTTGCCGCGTCGTTGATCGTTACCACGGCACACACCGAGGTGGCGACGGCCTTCTACCGCGCCGACTTCAACCCCAAGCAGATCGGCATCATGCTCGCCGCCACGGCGCTGGTCGTTGCTGCGGCGCTGGTCGGCAAGGTCGACTCGCTGCTCAGCCGTCCCGCTCTGGCGGCGCTGCTGGCCGCACTCGCACTGCCGCTGGTAAAGATCAACGGCGCGCCCTGGGTCGGCATCGAGACCGGCGGCGTGCACCTGCTGTTCGGCCTCTACGTCGTCGGTGTGTTCGGCGCCGCGCTGTTCATCACCTGGCTGGGGATGCAGGCACGCAACCCGCGCTTGGTGAACATCGGCATGGTCTCGACCACGCTGATCATCATCATCCAGTACTTCGGTTGGTCGTTCGAGCTGCTCGACCGCTCGCTTGCCTTCATCGCCGGCGGGGCGCTCCTGATGGGGCTGTCGGTGTTCATGGAACGGCGGCGTCGCGGCATGCTGGCGCGTATCGCTGCCTGAGAGAGATAGATAGAGAGAGCGCGACCGGTCGCCGTCGCGGCCGGTGGCCTGGGAGACGAGAACATGACCCGCAAGACAATGATCGCCGTGGCCATCCAATTGCTTGCCATGACGTGGGTCGTACTGCCGCCGATGTGGGTGGCCCGCACCGGCACGGTGGCATGGCTCGAGACCGAGAAGATGGACCCGCGTGCCCTGTTCCGCGGCGACTACGTCATTCTGGGCTACAAGCGCGCCCAGGGCATCGTGCCTGCCGACATGGCGCAGCGGGCTCAGCGGGAGGGCCATCCGGTGTACGTCACCTTCACCACCGATCGGCCCGGAGCGTTCGTCGACGTCGGCCTCGAGCGTCCGCAACCGCGCGACGGACAGGTATGCATCGTCGGACGGGTGAGGCTCTTCCGCCCCGTGGCGAGCGATTCCGGCGCCGCGCCGCAACCGCAGTACGCCGTCGACTTCCCGCAGATCGCCCAGTACTTCGTTGCCGAGGGTGAGGGGCGCGAGATCGAGAGCGCGCGCGGCGAGAACCTGCTGGCGCGGGTGGCGGTCAACGACCGCTGCGAAGCGGTACTGCTGGGGCTGGAGCAGCGTTGATCTGGCCCGTCAGCGCGCGGATGTGGAATCATCATCGGCGGTGCGCCCGGCACGAACCAAACCTCCGGAGGCCTCGATGGATGACGAGATCGACGCAATGTCCCAGGTTGTCAGGATCCTGGAGGAGCTCGACGAAGAGGCACGTGCGCGAGTCGTCCGCTGGGCCGCCGACAGGTACGGCGTGGACGTCGGGCAATCCGTGGATCTCGACGGCGAATCCGGGCCAGAGCACCAGGTGAGACCGAGCTCCGGCCCTGACAAGGCCGAGACCCCGCCGCCGCGCGACCCCAGCAAGCCGTCGTTCATGGACACCTCGTTCCGCATGTTCAGCGGCAAGCAGCAACTCAAGAAGGCCAAGGACGACACCTAGCGTGCCATTCGTCCGCTCGATTTGACCTTTCATCCCCGTCTTCATTGAACGAAGCCGACGGCGTGGCGATACTTGCGCCATGAGCGAGAGCGCCCGCAGCAAATCCCTCTTCCGCATTGCGGTCACCGGCCTCGCCCGCACGCCGCGCCGGCGCCAGCTCATATTGGCGGCCAACATCGTGCTGTTGCTGGTGGTGGCGACGACGACGTTGCTGGACCTGCGTGATGGTGAGAACGCCGCGGCAAAGATCGCCGGGCTCACGTTCATCATGAGCGGCGCGGTTCTGCTCACACTCGCCGCCACGATGTTCGTGGTCTCGCAGGGCGAGGAGAGCTGCAGCATCTGGGGCATGAAGAAAGAGGCGTTCACCATGCGAGCCCGCAAGCTCGACGAGGTGCTGATCGCCTACCCGGTGCTGGCGTTTCTCGCCGGCTGCATCATTGCCGCGGGTTTCGGCATGTTCGCGGCACTGGCCGGCAACGCGATCTTGCTCGGGGCCATCGTCCTGATCGCGGCTTGGTTTCTGGCGTGGACGAGCTGGATGATCGCGCTCACCACCCGTTTTCTTTACAGTCACGCGCGCGAGCAAGCCGAGGCCGCCGCCCGTGCCCGCGGCGAGGCCACCGAGGCCCAGCTCGCCGCGCTGCAGGCGCAGATGAACCCGCACTTCCTGTTCAACACGCTCAATACCGTCGCCTCGCTGGTGCGCACCGACAGCGCCGCTGCGGAGGCGACGGTGGAAAACCTGGCGGTGGTGCTGCGCCGCACCCTCGATCGCTCGCGCGACGTCCTGTCCACCGTGGACGATGAGATCGACCACCTGGCCGCCTACCTGTCGGTCGCCAAGCAGCGCTTCGAGGACCGCCTGCAGGTGCACTGGACGGTCGATCCGCGGGCGCGCGACCTGCTGTTGCCGACGATGACTCTGCAGCCTCTGGTGGAGAACGCGCTCAAGCACGGTCCGGGAGCGCGTCTCGAGGGCGGCGCGCTGCACATCGGGATCCACCTCGAAGAGGTGGCGCCGGCCGGCGGGCAGAGGACCTCCGGCGAGCAGCCGTCGCCGCCCGGCGGCAGCGCCGCGACCGAATCCGTCGCCGCCGGGGAGGGTTGGCGGCTGGTGCTGGAGGTGGCGGACGACGGGCCGGGCTTCCCGCGCCGCCATCTCGAGGGCACCGGCCTGTCGAACCTGCGGACGCGGCTGGCGACCCTTTACGGCGACGCGGCGCAGCTGACGATCGACCGCGACGCGCCCGGCGCCCGCGTGATCATCAAGCTGCCGGTGGTGCGCTCCGCCCGCGAGGTGCTCGGCGAAAGCGCCGACGCCCCGACTGTCCCTGCCGCAGTGGAGGCACCGTAGCCGTGCGCGTACTCATCGTCGATGACGAGTCCGCTGCCCGCCGCCGCCTGTCGATCATGCTCGACGAGCTCGACGTCGAGGTCGTCGGCGAGGCCAAGGACGGCGTCGAGGCGCTGCAGATGGTCGAGGAGCGCCGTCCCGACGTGCTGATGCTCGACATCTCGATGCCCGAGGTCGATGGATTCGACGTCGCCCGTCACCTGCACGATCCCAAGCCGTTGATCGTCTTCCAGACCGCCCACGACGAGCACGCGCTGGAGGCCTTCGAGCACCAGGCGGTCGACTATCTGGTCAAGCCGGTCAGCCGGGCCAAGCTGGAGCGTGCCCTCGGGCGCGTGCGCGAGCGCCTCGGTGCCGGGCAGCAGGCGGTGCTCAGCACCGAGCTGCTGCAGCAGCTACGCGCCATGGTCGCGCCGTCGCTCGCCGCTACCAGCCCGCGCGTGCTGGTACGCGAGCGCGGCGGCCATCAACTGGTGTCGTACCGCGACATCGTGCTTTTCGCCGCCGACGAGGGGCTGGTGTACGCGCATACCGATGCCGGCGAGTACCTTACCGACTACACCCTCAAGGAGCTCGAGGAGCGCACCGGTGGCTCCTTCGTGCGCATCAATCGCTCCGAGCTGGTCAACCTCGAACGCATCGCTCGCATCGAGAGCAACGGCGACGGCTCGGCTACCATCACGCTCGGCGACGGGCGCGATCTGCGCGTTGCCCGACGCCGCGCCGCTGATGTGCGCCGGGCATTGCAGGGCTAGCTGCCGCCCGCCGCCCGCTCCGCTGCAAAAAACCCATAACCAATACGCTCCGTAAGGCATCAAAGAGACGAGGGACAGCTCCGCCGCCGCCACGCCGACCACGACAGGGAGATCCGGTTCCATGGGAAACGATCTGATCCAGGACATCCGCTACGCGCTGCGCTCGCTGCGCCACAACGCCGGGTTCTTCGTCACCGCGGTGCTCATCATCGGCCTCGGCGTCGGCGGCAGCACGGCGATCTTCAGCGTGGTCAACCCGATGCTGCTGCGCTCGCTGCCGTTCGATCAGCCCGACCGACTGGTGTGGATCGCCAACTCCGGCACCGGCGGCTTGTCGTCGGTCACCTCGCGCACCTCGAATCTGACCGACTACCGGCGCATGAACCGCTCGTTCGAGCAGATGAGCGGGTACTTCGCCTTCTTCGACTACATGGGCTTCAACCTGACCGGCGACGGCGAGCCCGAGCGCCTGGTCGGCGTGCCGGTGGCGCAGGACTTCCTCGACATCCTCGGGGTGCAGCCGGCGCTGGGGCGTAGTTTCCCCGACGAGCAGAGCTTCTGGCAGGGAAACCCGACCATCCTGCTGACCAACGGCTTCTGGCAGCGGCGCTACGCCGGTGATCCCGAGGTAGTCGGCAGCATCGTGACGATCAACGACCAGCCGGTCGAGGTCCTCGGCGTGTTGCCCGAGTCGTTCGACTTCGCCACCTACTTCACGCCGGGCTCGCGCATCGACTTTCTCACCGTGTTCCCGATCAACGAGCAGACCGACCAGCAGGGCAACACCCTGGTCATCGTCGGCCGCATGAAGCCCGGCGTCACGGTGGCCGATGCGCAGGCCGAGCTCGACCTGATGAACGAGCAGCTACAGGCCGCCGATCCGGAGCGCTGGGGGCTCGGTGCGGTCGCCTATGACCTGCAGGAGCGCATCACCGGGCGCTTCCGCGGCGCCATGTTTCTGCTCGCCGGCGCCGCTGCGCTGGTCATGGTGATCGTCTGCGCCAACCTGTCGAACCTGCTTCTGGCGCGCGCCACCAACCGGCGCAAGGAGATCGCCGTGCGCCGTGCCATGGGAGCGGGGCGCGGCCGATTGGTCCGTCAGATGCTCACCGAGAGCATCGTACTGGCCGTCGCCGGCGCGGTGCTCGGGGTGTTGGTGGCGTTTACCATCACGCGCTCGGTGGCGAGCGCGACGGCGATCAACGTGCCGCTGCTGCACAGCGTGACCGTCGACGGCACGGCGCTCGCCTTCAGCGCGGCGCTGGCGGTCCTGGCCGGGCTGCTGTTCGGCTTGGCTCCGGCGCTGCAGAGCTCGGTGGGATCGGCGCAGGCGGCGCTGACCGACGCCAGCCGCGGCTCCAGCGCCGGCCGCGGCGCCGCTTGGCTGCGCGAGTCTCTGGTCGTGTCGGAAGTGGCGCTCGCCTGCGTCCTGCTCATCGGTGGCGGGCTGTTGCTACGCAGCTTCTTTGCCGTGCTCGACGTCGACCTCGGCTTCGACGAGAGCAATGCGATGACCTGGCGCGTCGACACCTCGCGCAACTTCGACAGCGGCGAGCAGAAGATCACCTACTTCCAGCGCATCGTCGCCAGCGTCGCCGAGGTGCCGGGTGTCGAGCAGATCGGCTTTTCCGACACCCTGCCGTTGGGTCGCAACCGCGGCTGGGGCGTGCGGGTGCTCGGCGTCGAGTACACCGATGAGAACTGCTGCCCCGGCGCGCTGCCGCGCCTGGTCGATCCCGGCTACCTGCAGGCGATGCGCATTCCGCTGATCTCGGGGCGCTACTTCACGCCCAGCGACACCGTCGACACCGAGCTGGTGATCATCATCAACCGGACGGCAGCGCGGGCGCTGTTCCCCGAGGAGCCCGACCCGATCAACCGGGTGCTGATCGTCAACGGGCAGGAGTTTCGCATCGCCGGCATCGTTGCCGATGTGCGCCACAGCTCGCTCGAGGAGCAGGCGAGCAACGAGATGTACATCCTCGCCACCCAGGAACCCAACTGGTGGGGTGCGGTCGAGCTGGTGGTGCGCTCGCCGCTGCCGCCGGAATCGCTTGCCGGCGGTGTGCGTGCTGCCATCCGCTCGGTCGATGCCGACCTGCCGGCGAGCGACTTCCAGACGCTCGAGGACATCGTCGACCGTGCCGTCTCGCCGCGTCGCTTTATTCTGCTGATCATCCAGGGCTTCGCCGTCACCGCGCTGTTGCTCGCCTCGCTGGGCATCTACGGCGTGCTGTCGTACTCGGTGTCACAGCGCACGCAGGAGATGGGCATCCGCATGGCGCTCGGCGCTTCGGGCCGGCAGCTTCAGGCGCAGGTGGTGGCGCGCACGCTGGCGATGGCATCGATCGGCGTGGTCATCGGTTGGCTCGGCGCCCTCGCGCTGTCGCGTGTCATGGGCTCGCTGCTCTACGGTGTCGGCACCACCGATCCGCTGACCTACGCCGGTGTCACCGTGCTGCTGATCGCCATCGCCGCGCTCGCCGGCTACGTGCCGGCGCGGCGCGCTGCGCACGTCGACCCGATGAGGGTGCTGACGGCATAGGCGGCGCCTGGCGGCCCGTCGACTGCGCACGCCGAGCGCACGAGAAGGAGGCTCCCTGCGTCGTCTAGCAGGATTCCGATAGTAGCGCCGCGAGCTGCTGCAACAGCGCATCGGCCCGAGCTCGTAGGGTCACCTCCACGCGCTCGAGCTGCGCCGTCGCGTCGCCGTCGAGCAGGGCGCGCGAGCTCTGCAGCAGGCGATCCGGGGTCAACGACTCGATGCCGTAGACGTGCGGCCAGCCGCAGTCGCGCAGCAGCCCGCGGACCTTCCCGCCTCCGACGATCTGGTCGATTGCTACAAACGGTACGTGATGCCGCGCGGCGAGCAACGCGCCGTGCAGCCTCGTCGTCAAGACCAGGTCCGCCGTTGCGTACTGACGCTCGATGTCGTCCGGGTCGACGCGCGCACGGGCGAGATGGTTCTCGATGGTCACCACTCGACCGGAGCGCTCGTCGATGAGTTGCTCAGCGACCCTGCCGATGGCAGCGTCCGCAGCGTCCGACTCGCAGAGCTCGGCGCCGTACTCGGTCTGCCGGCCGCGCAGCGAGACGCCCACGACGACTCCCCGCGCCGCCTCATCGTCGTCGCGGAGGAACGTCGGCCGCGGCGCGGCGACGGCGAGGTCGCCGAAGCGGGCCTCGTTACCGTCTCTCGCCAGCACGTGGTCAAACGGCTGGTAGTGATTGGCATGCCCCTCGGGGAACAGGCTGACCCCCGCGCCGATCAGCGTGTTGTCGCGGAACCGTTCGAACAGCGCCCGCAAGTGCGGGTGGTTCTTGATGATCGGACCGCAGACAAAGATGCACGGGTCGTAATCAGCGGGGCTCACCTCGCGCCAATCGACGCGTCGCGCGGGGACGCCGGCGAACTCTGCATAGCTGGCCCAATCGAGGTCGAAGTCACGCGCGGCGAGGTACCGGGCGACACCTCGAACGGCGAGGAGGTCGCCGATCGTGCCGTTGTCGGTGAACGCGCCATACCAGAGCAGCAGGATCTTGGGCATCAGGGTCGTCGGGCGGCGGCGGCGCCTGTCAATCGGGCTCGTCCAGGAGCCGGGTCAACGCCGAGTCCTCTCTCATCAGGCTTGGGTCGTACTTGTGGGTGAGCTTGAGCACAGGCTGCTCGCCCGCGCGCAGCAGGTCGAGCTCTTCCTGGGAGATGGGCGCGTGGAGGGTCTCGCCGTAGGGCAGGAACCGGTGCGGCCCGTCGGCTGAGACCTTCGGAACGGCGCCCCAGTGGGCGCGGAAGGCCTCGTTTTTCTCGTGAAGCTCGCCGAACAGATAGTGGAACCAGAAGTAGTGGTCGGGTCGATCCCGTTCCTTCCAGTAGTCGAGCGTCCCCTCGAACCAGGCCTCCACGAGGGGGTGTTCCCGCTCGCTGACGAGGAACCAGCTCGACACCATCCGGTCCGGCGCCGGGTCGGCGAACGCGAAGAAACCCGCGCGGGCTGCGTCGTCGACCCAATCGTCCAACGGCGTCAGGCAGTAGAGCGTGCTGTCGACCCAGACGCCGCCGTAGGCGCGCAGCAGCGCGATGCGGACGATGTCGCTCAGCGCGTCGTACTCGATGTTCGCCCGCGCTCCTGGCGGCAGGATGGAGTCCAGGTCGAGATGGTCGCCGATGTTGTCGCCCGACAGGGCAACGATGTCCCAACCCGGATTGTGCGAGCGCCATGTCTCGAGGCATCGCTTTGCGACCGGCGGCGCCGCGTCCCAGCCCTGGTGCCAGTAGATCCAGATCGTCCGCGGGACTCGCCCGAAGGATGCTCTCACCGCGGCTCGGGCGGTCGCGGCGGCGTCCGGCCCGTGCGGCCTGTCCGACCGGTTGAGGTGCGGGAACGGGACCTCCGGGTTCGGCTTGCCGAGGAACCTGGAGAGATCGTCCCAGCTCGGATCCGTATCCCAGCAGGCCACCAGCAGGCGTTCTGTGTCGTCGCCGAACCAGTCGCGCACCTCAGCGATGTGCCGCTCGTAGCGCGCGACGTATTCGGCCTCGCGGCCGCGCGGGTTCGGGTAGCCGAAGATCAGCTTGCGCGGAAAGCTGTAGGGTCGTTTGTCCGCGAGCGCGTAGTAGCTTCGGACCCACGTCTCGGGGTCCCGCCGCACCGTGAGAACGAACTTGCTGCCCGGAAAGCGGGCGTCCAGGTCCCGGTAGATCAAGGGCCAGGGCCAGTCCGAGAACGACTCGTTACGCTCGGCGACCTCGAGCGCCTCATCGAGACGGTGTCTGCAAAGGATCTGGAGCAGCAGGTCCTCGCGGTACTTGAGGTGACCGTAGCCGAGCGTGCGGAGGCACTCGGCGAGCGTCGTCGTTCCGGTGCGCGCGAACCCGATTCCGAACACTCTTGTCAACGCACTGCCTGCGGTCGGATCCAATCCACCGGGAGCGTGCAGCTACTCGGACACTCCCATTCGATCACGCAGCGCACTATACCGCGGCAACACTTCCGCGCAGACGTTCGTGGAATGGTCGCTAACCGCGGCGGAGTGCCGTCATCGGGTCCGTACGGGCGGCCCGGCGCGCGGGCGCGAA
>JASFRZ010000077.1:0-14127 GCA_050114655.1 Acidobacteriota bacterium | reverse complement strand
CAGCAGGTTGCCGAACACGAACACCGGGTTGTTGGTGCGCTGGAAGAGGTAGGAGACGTCGACGCGCGGCAGCTTGTGGGCGCCCGCCTGGCGGGTCCCGGCTTCGGCCTCGTCGACGGCCGCATCGGCCACCGCGAGGCGCTGGTTGTTGTCGAGCGCTTCCTGGATGGCTTGCGGCAGCGTCAGCGGGGAGCCCTGCGCAGCGCTCGCTGCGGCGGTCGACCACGGTGTCGACCGGCTCTGCGGCTGCGCGCCGACGGCGGGCGACCCGGCGATCAGGAGAAACGCGACCGCCGGCGTGACGATCGCGTAGTGGAGTCGTTTCATGCGGGGTCCCTTCGCATTACGTGGTGTTGAATAGGATGGCTTGAGGTCCTGTCCTGACAGATGCGGCGGCTGCGAAAGGGTCACAGCCGGGCGAGGGGTGGCGGCGTGGGGGCGATCAGCAGGTACGGGGCGCGACGCTGTTTTCGAACGCCGGGAATTATCCGGAGGCCTCGCGCGTATGTTCTGTACAATGTACAGAAACCCGCGACGCCCCCCCTGGAGCACCACAGACATGCACGATGACCGACGCGGCCGGATCCGGCCGCTGGAGCTTTTTCTGTTGCGCCGTGCGAGCCCGGGCGACGGCGAAGAGGTGCTGCGCGACCTCGACGAGGAGTGCGCGCGACGCCGCGAGGACGGTTGGTCGGGCGTGGCAACGGCAGGGTGGCGCTTGCGCCAGCTCGCCGGCATCGCCGCGTACGGCGTGTGCGATCGGCTGACGCAGGGTGGTGGCGACAATCGCGCGCCGGGCGGTGGCTTGCACCCGGTGCTGGCGGTACGCCTGGCGCTGCGCGGCCTGCGCCACAGCCCGGGCGTCGCGCTCACCGCAGCGCTCACCTTGGGACTCGGCTTCGGCGCGGCCGCGGCGATATATGCCGTCTATCACGGCTTCGGCCGCTCGCTGCCGGTGCCCGGCGGCGATGAGGTGCGCTGGATTCGCGCCCTCGACGAACGCGGCCGCAGCGTCGCCCTCACCCTCGACGACCTCACCGCGTTGGCCTCCGACGACTCTGCCTTTGCGGCACTCGGTGGGTTCCGCGCCGGCGAGGTGAGCATCAGCGCGCCGGGACGGCCGGTGGCGCGCACCTCATACGCGGCCATCACTCCGCAGGTTGCCGAGATCCTCGGCGTCGCCCCGTATCTCGGGCGGCCGCTCGACCCCACCGACCTCTCCGGGGTGCTGGTCAGCTACGAGTTCTGGACCGACTATCTCGACGGCGACGAGGGTGCGCTCGGCGAAATCCTGCGGACCGGCGAGAAGGAGCGCGCACTGATCGGGGTGATGCCCGAGGGATACCGCTTTCCCTTCAACCAGGATGTCTGGTGGATCATCGATCCGCGCGACGAGGAGGGGATCGAGACCGTTGCGCGGCTCGCCGCCGGCGCCGATCCGCAACGGGCGGCAGCCGAGGTCGAAGGCCTTCTGGACGCGCGCCGCGACGAGCGCGATGTCGACAGCCCCTCGGTGCGCGCGGAAGTGCTCGCCTTCACCGCCAAGCGCGGCGAGGGCGGGGAGAAGCTGGCGCTGGCAACCCTGTTGATGCTGGTCGTCGCCCTGGTGCTGGTGTCGTGCTCCAACGTTTCGAACCTGCTCTTCGCCCGCGCTCTCGGGCGCGCCAACCTGCTGGCGGTGCACGCCGCGCTCGGCGCCGGGCCCGCGCAGATGGTGCTGCAGATGTTCCTCGAGTCGCTGTTCATCGCGCTCGGTGGGGCGATCGTCGGATTGGGATTGTCGGCGGCGACGATCGGCTACATCGAGTCCACCCTCTCGGGGCACTGGGGGTATTACTGGATGGCGGTGCGATTCGATCCCGGCGTGGTGCTGTTCACCCTCGCTCTCGCTGTGGTCACCGGCGTTGTGTCCGGCATGGTGCCGGCGGTGCGACTGCGGCGCGCCGACCTGAACGAGGTGCTCAAGGCCGACGCCGGGGGGGTCATCGGCGGCGCGCGCAGCCGCTGGACTTCGGTGCTGCTCAATGGCCAGGTGGCGTTCTCCTGCCTCGCCCTGGTGATTGCCATGCTCATGGCCGGGGCGCTGCTGCGTTCGCAGGTCGCCGACGGCTTCCGCGCCGAGGATGTCTTCGTCGCCGCGGTGACGCTGGACGGACCGGCGTACGACGATCCCTCCGCGCGTCGCCTGTTGCGCGGCGCGCTGCAGAGCACCCTCGCTGCGGATAGTGAGATCACCGCGGCGGCATTCAGCAACGTGATCCCGGGGTTGTCCAATTCCTCGTCGCCGCTCGAGGTCGAAGGAGTCACGCGTGCGCCGGATGCGCGACCTTCCACAACGTTGACCTTTGCGGTGACCCCCGAGTACTTCGACATCTTCGGTGTGCGCCTGCTCGGCGGTCGCCGCTTTGGCGCCGATGGATCCGGCGAGGACGTGGCGCTGGTGAGCGAGTCGTTCGTGCGCGAGCATCTGCCGAGCGCCGATGCTGTAGGCCAGCGCATCCGTTTGCCGGGTCTCACCGGCGATACCTGGTTGCGCATCGTCGGCGTCGTCGCCGACCTTGCCGAGTACGCCGATGCCGATGCCCGGGCGCTGTCGCGCGTGTACGTCCCCTTCGCTGCCGTCGAGCCGCGCTCACACTTCGTCGTATACACCGGCCCGAGCGGCGCCGGCGCGGCGCTACGCGGCGCCATCGCCGGGCTCGACCCGCAGATCGCCGTCAGCGGCATCTTCGGGCTCGGCGCCGACACCCGGGTCGCCGATGTCATCGCATACGTGGCGAGGATCTTCGAGACGGTCGGTATCCTCGCCGTGCTCGGCGGCGTCGGGGCGGCCGTCGTCGCGGCCGTCGGCCTGTACGGCGCGCTCGCCTTCGAGGTGCAGCGCCGGCGCGGCGAGATCGGTGTGCGTATGGCGCTGGGGGCGGCCAGCGACCAGGTGGCGCGCCACATGGTGGCCGCGGGCCTGTGGCGGGTGGCGCCCGGCCTGTTCGTCGGCTTCGTGGTATGCGCCGGCTTCAGCCCGCTGCTCGGCGCCTTTCTGGGCTCGATGGACCCGCGCGATCCGTTCATTTACCTGGGGGTCTACGGCGGCTACCTGGTGGTCACCGTGCTGGCGATGCTGATCCCCGCGCGTCGCGCCGCCCGCCTCGATCCGGTGCGGGTGCTGAGAAGGAGCTGAAGATCATGGGGCGCGACTACCTCGGTGAGTTCGAGCACCTCGTCCTGCTGGCGGTGATGCGACTGGGCGACGACGCCTACGGCGTGACTATCCGTCGGCTGATCGCCGAGCGCGCCGACCGCGAAGTCTCCTTCGGTGCGGTCTACTCGACTCTCCGCCGCCTCGCCGCCAAGGGCCTGCTCGAGTTCCGGGAGGAGTCGGCGACAGGCGAGGCAGGCGGCCGGCCGCGGCGCATCGCGGTCATGACCGCGGCGGGCGACGAGGCGGTACGTGCGGCGCGGCAGCGCCTGCTGCGCATGTCGGAGGGCCTTCTGGCCGACTGATCCATTTGCGGCGACGCCGTTGGCGACGGTCATTCGACCGGTCGACCGCGGCGCGAGCCGGCCGTGGCGCGATCGTTGGCGCGGCGGGTGCAGCGCCGTAGGCTGGCCGAGTCAGACCTGTTTGGGACCCCAGTGTCCTCGCAGACCCGCCGCATGGCGCTGCTGCGCCGTTTGCTGCCGGCCAGGCCCGTTCTCCCCGGAAGGAGCCCGTTGATGCTCTCCACCTTCGTCGAGCGGATCGGTCCGCGTCTGCGCCGGATCCTCATGCTGCTGGTCGCCCTGGCGATGATGGGCCTGCCGCTGCACGTACTGCCGGCAGTGGCTGCCGAGCCGCACGGCGTGGCTGCCCGGACGACGGCCGAGCAGATGCCGAGCGTCGAGGAGATCCTGGCGCGTCACTACGAAGCGATCGGCGGCGACGATTTCCAGCAGGTGCAGACCATGAAAACCACCGGGACCTCGGTGGTGATGGGAATGGAGTCGCCCTATGCGCGGTACAGCGAGCGGCCCAACAAGGTGCTGCTGGAGATCTACGTGCAGGACATGACCGGCATCCAGGCGTTCGACGGCGAGGAGGCGTGGGGGTACATGCCGTTCATGGGACAATTCGCGCCCGAGATCATGACCGCGGAGCAGACGCGTATCACGCGCGAGGCGTCGGAGTTCGACGGTCCGCTGGTGCGCGCCGGTGAAAAAGGCCACGCCATCGAGCTGCTGGGTATCGAGCAGGTCGATGGTCGGGACGCCTACAAGCTGCGGGTCACCATGCAGACGGGAGGCGTGCAGACGCACTACGTCGACGCCGAGACGTACTACGTGAGGCGCGTCGAGTCCGACGCCGGGGACGTCGAGATGCACGAATACCGTCTCTTCGACGGCCACCCGGTGCCCACGGTCATCGAGATGATGGGCCCCTACGGCGAGCAGACCATCTACGTTGATGACGTCGAGCTCGGCGTTGCGATCGACGACAACGCGTTTCGCATGAGATGAAGGGAGCGGGAGACGACCGGCCAAGCGCCGGGGAGTGACCTACTTGCCCTTCTTCTTTTTTTTCTTCGCCTTTTCGCGGTCCCAGCGGGCGCGAGCGGCGAGACGTGCGATCTCGCTGCGGCGCTCGGGCGAGAGCTTGGCGGCGCGTGCCTTGCCGCCCTTTTTCCCGCCCAGCTTGCCGAGTGCGACGGCGTGCGGGTTCTTTTTCTTCTTAGCCATAGGTCCCCTTGCTTGCCCGTCACCATCCGAGCTCCTGACAGCTCGGGCCCGCGATATGCGAGCGGCGGACTAATCTGATGCTAACCTGCGCAATGACGGGAGGCTATCGGCTGCAACGACGAGTCGCGAACTTTTTTCGGCGCGGATCAAGCGGAGGTGAGCATGCTGGCGTTCTTCTCGATCGTGCCCATGGGCGGCGGCGCCTCGGTGGGCAAGGAGGTTGCCGACGCCATTGCGGTGGTTGCCGACAGCGGCCTCGATTACCAGGTGACGGCCATGGGGACACTGGTCGAGGGCGAATGGGAAGAGGTGATGGGGGTCATCGGGCGCTGTTTCGACGCCATGCACGAGTACTCCGACCGGGTCACCTGCACCATCAAGCTGGACGACTACAGAGGCCGGACGGGACGCATTGCGGGCAAGGTGGATACCGTCGAGCAGGCGCTCGGCCGAAAGGTGCGCAAGTAACACCGGCCCGTCGGGCAGGCGTCGCCTCAGGAGAACGAATCGGTCTGCGGCCCGGGGGCGATCTCGATGACGCCGTCGACCGTGATCGAGATCCACTGGCCGGTCTCGATGCGCTTGAAGTCCTCCGCGTCGACCATCACCACGGGAAAATTGCGGCCGTACAGCTCGTCGGCCACGATCGACGCCAGCGCCAAGAATGACGCCACGCCGGTGGTGATGACGGCGGCGGGCGCCTTGCCCCGGCGCACCGACTCGAGCAGCACCGCGGTGGTCGTGCTCGAACCCTTGGTGTGCGGGATCGCAATCACCCGGTTGGTGCCGATCTTGCCCGACAGCGGATGGCGCCGGTCGATGATCTCGCCGGTGTTCTGGTCGTAGCCGCCCCAGAAGCTCAGCGGCTGATCGGACCACAGGGCGAGACCTGCTGCCTCGCCCTCTACCAGCACCCGACCCTGAATCACATTGTCCACAGTCAGTACCCCCGCGCCGCTTCGCTGCTTCCGGTGCGTTGCACGATCAGTCCCGCCAGAGCGCGTCGTCAGTGAGCACGTGGCCCTCCACCGCCGAGCGCACGCAATCGGCCATGCTGCCGAAGGCGACCTCGACGTCGAGCAGGCCGGGCGAGTAGTAGGCGTACTTGGCGGAGTTGGTCATCAAGCGGCGCGTTTCCGGAAACAACATCGGCGTGGTGAGGATGCAGGTATCGACCGTCACCTTGCCGCCGAACGCTTCGAGCGGCGCGATCAGCTCATTGTCACGCGCCAGCGCCAGCATCGCGCGGCTGGTGGTGACCAGAAACTGTACGCCGGGGTCGCGCTTCTTGCCGGCGAGCAACGGCGCCAGTCGGCGGAACTCTGCGAGCGAGAAGTGCGGGCTGCCCAGCACCACCATGTCGAGCGCCTCCCCGCTGGAGGTGTCGAGCTGGTCGCGCACCTCACGCAGCTCGCGCAGGCCGACGCGATGTGCCTGCAACGGCGCCTTGCCGCCGAAGGCCTCCTCGCGCGTGCCCGCCTCGGGCGTCTGGCCGACGATATGAAACAGGTTGACGCTGCCGGAGCTCGCCGAGCCGGCGCACAACGCCTTGAGCTGGTCTTCCGTCAGCTCCACGGTGAGCCCATCGATCACCGGCACGCGGTCGTCGGCAAGAGTGCCGAGCAGGTGGCCGAGCACCGGCGGAAAAGAATCGTCATGCTGCAAGTCATCCGGGATGTCGACCAGTTCGAGCAACACCTGGCCAAGGCGGTTTTCGTCGAGGTGCAGCCCGACTGCCGGCACCCGCCCGGTGACGGCGGCGCAGATATCGAGCAGATCCGGGTACTGGATGGTGCGTGCCCCCAGAACGGAGTTGGCAAAGCACACCGCATTGGACTCGCCCCAGGCAATCTGCTCGCCGAATGACGGCCGGGTGGCGACCTGATAGGGAGCGCAGGTCCAGGTGGGCTCGGTGCCCATGCTCTGGTAGGCCAGCATCTGGCGATGCGCCTTCTCTGCGTGTTCCGGCGGGACCGCCCACTCCTGCCAGCCCATCTCGTCGACGCCGGAGACGTTGAGCGTCGTCGGCACCGCCACCCGGGCTCCCATCTTGGCGAGCCGCTCGGCGAACTCCAGCGTTGCGTCGCCTTGATAGAGCGTCGAGTCGATGTGCGCACGGGTGATGTCGATCATCTCCCGGGCGCCCTGGATCTCGCCCATGCGCATCAGGATCGACATGGCGAACTGGCTCGCCGGGCCATGCTCGCCCGCCAGGCAGGCGCGATCGAAGTCGGACAGGTGCATGGGGCTATGCTAGCAAACTGCGGCGAGGGTCTGATGGGTTCGCGCAGCCGGATTTGTGACCATCGAGCTGGCTAGTGCATCTTTGGCAGGATAGGTCGCGACCGGTTGGACGTCGGGAAACCGGTGGAGCACCATAGATGCCTCACCCCCGGCGAGCGCTGCGGAACAGCTACAGGAGACGAGCATGGCGAGACGTGTATTGCTGTCGTTCATGGGTGTTGCTGCTTTGGCCGCAATCGCGGTGGCGGCGGCGATGCTGCCGGGCGCCGACGTCCCCGCCGCGGCCCATGCCGGCACGGCCGGCACCATTCACGGTACCGTGCAGTACAGCGGCACCGCGCCGCAGCCCGCGGTCCTGCAGATGGCCGCCGACCCCTACTGCGTCACGGCGCACGCCGGCCAGACGGTGCTCTCCGAGCAGTTGGTGGTCAACGACAACAACACCGTCCGGTGGACGTTCCTCCACCTGAGCGCGGCGGGCTCGGGCGCATTGCCGGCCGGCCCCGCCGAGACAGTCGAGCTCGACCAGGTGGGCTGCATGTACCAGCCGCACGTGCTCGGTATGCAGGCTGGCGCCACCATCCGGGTGGTCAACTCCGATCAGACGCTGCACAACGTCAACGCGCAGCCGCGTAACAACCGCGCGTTCAACGTGGCGCAGCCGATCCCCGGCATGGCCATCGAGCGTACCTTCGAGAATCCCGAGATCATGGTCCCGGTGCGCTGCGACGTGCATCCCTGGATGCAGGCGTTCGTCGGCGTCGTGCCGCACAATTTCTTCGCCGTCAGCGGCGAGGACGGCAGCTTCAGCCTGGATGGGGTGCCGCCCGGTGACTACGTCCTCGAGGCGTGGCACGAGAGCCTCGGTACGCAGACCATGAACGTCACCGTGCGCGACGGTGAGGCCACGACCGCGGACTTCACCTTCGGGTCCGATCAATGAGACGCGCCCCTCGCTTCCCGCAGGTCGGCGGTCGCAGACTGCCGACCTCCTCACGGCACCGCGCTGGAGCGCGGCGATCGCTGCGATTTCAGCGTATCGTCATCATGGTCGCTGCGCTGGTTCCGAGCCTGGCAATCGGCCGCGTTGCGTTGTCGGCAGCCTGGCATCCGGCCGGTCCGCAGCTCGACCTGACCACGCCCGAGGGTGTCTACAGCGCCGGCTGCCAGTATTGCCACGCGGCGGACGGCCGCGGCGTCGACCTCTCGACGGTGGCCTTCGACACGCCGCTGCCCGATTTCAGCGACTGCGCCTTCGCCACCCGCGAGCCTGACGCCGATTGGTTCGCCATTACCCATCAGGGCGGGCCGGTGCGCGCATTCAACCAGAGCATGCCGGCGTTTTACGAGGGCTTCACCGACGAGCAGATCGAGATGGCCGTGCAGCACCTGCGCACCTTCTGCACCGACGATCGCTGGCCGCGTGGCGAGCTCAACCTGCCGCGACCGCTGTACACCGAGAAGGCCTATCCGGAGGACGAGGCGGTCTACACCTTCGATGCCAGTACCGATTCCCCCGGCGAGGTGCACAACGAGTTCACCTACGAGAAGCGCATCGGCCCGGGCGGCCAGGTCGAGATCAAGCTGCCGATCGACTTCGCCCAGGAGGCTTCCGACGGCGCCTGGGCCGGCGGCTTCGGCGACATCGAGGTCGGGTACAAGCAGACGCTGGCGCACAGCCTCGAGAAGGGCTTCATCATCAGCGCCGGGGGAGCTGTGATCCTGCCCACGGGCGACTCGGACCGCGGCCTCGGCTCGGGCGTCACCAAGATCGAGCCGTTCGCGGCAGCGGGGATCATCCTGCCGGCCGACGCCTTCATCCACCTGCTCGGCGGCGCCGAACTGTCGACCGACACCGAGAAGGCCGACCACGAAGGGATCTGGCGCGGCGTCATCGGCAAGACGTTCACCGCCGGACGCTTCGGGCGTAGCTGGACGCCGATGCTCGAGATGCTCGGCACCAGCGAGTTCGGCGACGACGGTACCGAGAACCTGGTCGACCTGGTGCCGCAGGTACAGGTGTCGCTCAACACCCGCCAGCAGATCCTGGCCAACTTCGGTGTCCGCTTCCCGGTCAACGAGCGCGAAGGGCGCGCCACGCGGGTGGCCTTCTATATCCTGTGGGATTGGTACGACGGCGGCTTCTTCGACGGCTGGTAGGGCGAGGAGGCGCCTGTCCTCGCCGGCGCCGCCGCAGAGGCGAGCAGTGACCGCATTCCGCACCGAGACGAGCTTGGCGCCGTGGCCGCAATAAAGTACACTGTACGGTGTAGTTTACCGATCCTGCCCGCCCCGCTCTCCCGCTCAGCTCGTGATGGAATCTCGCCCTGTTGCCGCCGCTCATGCGGTCGGCGAAAAGCCCCGCCTCACCGACCGCAAGCGTGCGGCGATCGTGCGCGCCGCGGCGGCGGAGTTCCAGGCGAGCGGTTTCGACGGCACCAGCATGGACCAGATCGCCGCTCGAGCGCGGGTGTCGAAGCGCACCGTCTACAATCATTTTCCCAGCAAGGAAGACCTGTTCCGCGAGATCATTGCGCAGCTCACCGCCCGCCTCGAGCACACCGACCACTTCTCGTTTGACGGCGAGCTGCCCCTCGAGGAGCAGCTCACCACCATCGGCGCGGTGGTCATCGATGCGATCTCCGGCGAGGACTTCATCAGCCTGACGCGCGTCGTGCTGTCGCGCTTCCTGCAGAGGCCTGACCTCGCCGAGAAGGCCATCGGCAGCGGCCAAAAGCCGTTTCGCGCCGGTCTCACGGCATGGATCGAGGACGCCCGTGGAGCCGGCAGGCTGGACCTCGACGACGCGGATCTGGCCGCGCGCCAGTTCGTCGCGCTGCTCAACTCCGCGGCCTTCTGGCCGCAACTCCTCGCGGGTCAACCGCCGCTGTCAGCCGAAGCGCGCGACAACGTGCTGCGTGCGACGGTCTCGATGTTTCTCGATCACTACGCGAAATGAACCTTCCACGGGCCCCGCGGGGCCCACGAAAAGCGGCTGAGACAATGAGCTCACACAGTTTGAAGAGTCTTCTCGGAGCAGGTGCTGCCCTTGCCCTGCTGATCGGCGCGGTGGCGTGCGGCGGTGACGGACAGGCAACTGCCGAGAACGCCGAGCCTTACGTGCGCGCCACCCGCGTCGAGACCATGGTAGTCACGCCGCGCACCTTCGACCAGACCATCGAGGTGACCGGCGCCATCGAGGCGATCAACGACGCCCAGCTCTCCGCCCAGGCCGCCGGCAATGTCGACTACATCGCCGACGACGGCGACCGGGTGGCTGCGGGAGAGGTGGTGGCGCGCCTCGACCAGGCTGCCGCCAAGGCAGCGGTAGGACAAGCGGAGGCGCAGGTCGAGACGGCAGAGGCGCAGCAAGCTCTGGCGCTCGACAACCAGCAGCGTTTGCAGCCGTTGAAGGACCGCAAGGCGATCAGCGAGCGTGAATTCGAGCAGGCGCGTCTGGAGCTACAGCGCGCCGAGGCGAGCCTTCGTCAGGCCCAGGCCGCGCTCGCCACGGCGCGCGTGCAGCTTGCCAACACCGAGGTGATCGCGCCCTTCGCCGGCACCGTCGAGCAAGCTTTCCTCGAGGTCGGCGAGCACGCCGGCACGGGCGACCCGCTGGTGCGACTGGTCTCGATCGATCAGGTCAGGGTGGTCGCCGGTGTCCCGGAGCGTTACGTTCCGGACCTGCACGTTGGCATGCCGGTGCAGCTCAGATTTCCCAACGTCGACATCGCGCCACGCTCCGGCCAGGTTACGTTCGTCGGCTCGACCATCGAGGCGACCAGTCGCACCTTCCGCATCGAGGTGCAGGTCTCCAACCCGGCGCGTGACCTCAAGCCGATGATCCTCGCCGACGTGCGCGTGACGCGGCGCCAGTACAGCGACGTGCTGAGCGTGCCGCGCATCGCCATCGTCACCGACGAGCTCGGGCCGGGCGTCTACATCGTGGAGAGGGGCGCCGCCGGCGCGGTGGCCCGCCGTCGTCCGGTGACACTGGGCGCCGATGCGATTGGCTTCGTGGTCGTCGAGTCCGGCCTCGATCCGGGCGACGAGGTCATCGTGCTGGGCCAGCACAGCATCTCCGACGGCGACCCCGTCGAGGTCAGCGGGCCGGCGGCTCCATCCGCCACCGCGACTTCGGGACAGAATACGACGGGTTGACACCATGAGGCTGACCGATTTCGCCACCCATCACCGCACCAGCGTCCTCGTCCTGACCGTCCTGCTCGCCGTGGGCGGCCTGTATAGCTATATCGTGCTGCCGAAGGAGTCGGCGCCCTCCATCGAGGTGCCGTACATCAACGTCACCACCTTTTATCCGGGAGCCAGCCCGGACGACGTCGCCGAGCTCATCACCAGCGAGATCGAGCAGGAGCTGCAGAGCATCACCGGGGTCAAGGAGATCCGCTCGACCTCGACCGAAGGGCTGTCGTCGATCGTCGTCGAGTTCCTGCCCGACGTACCCATCGACGACGCTGAGCAGGACGTGCGTGACCAGGTGGAGACCGCCAAATCCGATCTGCCGGATGACGCCGAGGATCCGGTGATCAGCGAGATCGACACCTCGGAATTTCCCATCATGACCATCAACCTGGCCGCCGACTACTCGCTGACGCGCCTCAAGGAGCTCGCCGAGGACCTGCGCGACGAGATCGAGAGTCGCCCCGGCGTGCTCGAAGTGGACATCAGCGGAGGACTCGAGCGCGAGGTCCAGGTCAACGTCAACCTCGACAAGCTGCTCGGCTACGGTCTTACCTTCAGCGACATCGCCGACGCGATCCGCAACGAGAACACCAACATACCGGGCGGTTCGATCGACATCGCACAGCAGAACTACCTGCTGCGGGTGGAGGGACGCTTCCAGCGGCCCGAGGAGATCGAGAACTTCGTCGTCGCCGCTCCCAACGGTGTGCCGATCTACGTGCGTGACCTGGCCGAGGTGAAGTTCGGCTTCAAGGACCGCGAGAGCTACGCGCTCCTGAAGGTGATGCACCGCGAGGAGGACGGTGAGCTGCGCGAGCTGCCCGACGCCGACTACCGCCAGGTGATCGCGCTCGACGTCAAGAAGCGCTCGGGCGAGAACATCCTCGAGGTCGCCGCGGCGGTCAACGAGATCCTCGACACCTATCCGCTGCCGGCCGGCACCCAGGTTCTGATCACCGGCGACCAGAGCGAGCGCGTCGAGGATCTGGTCACCGACCTGGAGAACAACGTCGTCGCCGGGATCATCTTCGTCGTGCTGGTGCTGCTGTTCTTCCTCGGCGCACGCAACTCGATGCTGGTCGGGCTGGCGATCCCGATGTCAATGCTGACCTCGTTCCTGGTCCTGCTGGTGATGGGCTACACGCTCAACTTCGTCATCCTCTTTTCGCTGATCATCGCCCTCGGCATGCTGGTCGACAACGCGATCGTCATCGTCGAGAACATCTACAGATTCCGCGAGGAGGGCTGTGGACGCTGGGAGGCGGCGCGCCGGGGCACCGGCGAAGTCGCCATTGCGGTGATCGCCTCGACCGCCACCACGGTGGCGGCGTTCGCACCGATGCTCTTCTGGCCGGGGCTCATCGGCGAGTTCATGAGCTTCTTGCCGATGACGCTGATCGTCACGCTGACCTGCTCGCTGTTCGTCGCGCTGATCATCAACCCGGTGATCGCCGGCTACCTGGTGCGGGTGGAGAACAATGGCGCCGTCCGCGGCGGCGATGCCCGCGGCAGTCACTGGGTACGCATCGCGCTGGCCCTCGCGGCGGCGATCGCGCTCGCCTTGATCGCGGTGGTCAACCCGATCAGCGCGCTGGTCGTGGGCGTCGGCGGTATCACCCTCTGGTTGCTTCACCGCTGGGTGCTGCAGCCGGTTGCCGATGGCTTCGTGTCGCGCGGCCTGCCGCGCCTGATCGCGCGCTACCGCGTGTTTCTCGGCTGGATGCTGCAGCGAGATTACAGCCCCAAGGGGGCGTGGCTGCGCAACACCGGCGCGCTCTTCGCCTTCACCGTCGGGGTGGTTCTGGCGATCGTCGGCGCGTTGATCGCCGCCGGCATCGATCGTACTGCAGGGATGGTGGTGCTGGTGCCCGCCGGTGTGATCGCCGGGCTGGGCGCGCTGGGTATCGTGCTGCACGCGCTCGAAACCCTGGTGCTCGCTGTGCTGTCGTTGTTCGGTCAGCGGCCACGGCTTGTTCTCACCGACAATCGCGCCCGTCTGCTGACCGTCGTGCTGGCCTCCATGTTCGCGGTGTTCGCGCTCTTTTCGGTCACCTCGGTGGGGCAGTCGTTCTTCCCCGACACCGACCCCAACCAGGTGCGCATCACGCTGGTGGCGCCCGAGGGCACCAACCTGGACACCTCCGAGCTCATCGCGCGCGAGGCGCAACGCCGCATCGACGAGCTGCTCGACGCCCACCCCGCGAGCCGCGCCAACGTCGAGAGCATCCAGGTCAACGTGGGTGCCGGCGGCGACCAGGGCTTCGGCGGCGGCTTCCGCCAGGCGGAGCGCAGCCGGTTGATCCTCAACCTGGTCGACTTCGCCGAGCGCAGCGAGCCCGGCACCGCCACGCTCGAGCGCATCCGTCAGGGCCTGCGCGGCATCCCGGGCGTCGACATCGAGATCGACAAGGACCAGCAGGGCCCGCCCACCGGTGCGCCGGTCAACATCGAGGTCGCCGGCCCCGACTTCAACGAGGCTGCGCGCATCGCCGGCGAGATCAAGCGGCGGCTGCAGCGCGGCGTCGAGGAGGGCGCGATCCAGGGGCTGGTGGACCTCAACGACAGCCTTCAGCTCGGTCGCCCGGAGATCCACGTTGACATCGATCGCGAGCGCGCCGCCCAGTTCGGCCTTTCCACCCGGAAGATCGGCGACATCGTGCGCTCGGCGGTGCAGGGCACCGAGGCCACCACCTGGCGCTTCGAAGACGATGAGTACGACGTCGTCGTGCGCCTGCGCGAGGAGGACCGCAGCTCGCCCGAAAGCCTCGAGTCGCTCACCCTGCGCGAGGGCGGCCGCGGCATCCCGCTGGTCGCCATCGCCCAGGTCGAGTGGACCACCGGGGCGGGCTCGGTTACTCACCTCGACCTCGACCCGGTGGTGACGGTCACCGGCAACAACGCCGCCGGCTACACCAGCCAGGCGGTGCTCGCCCAGGTGCGCAGCTACCTGGCCGACTACCAGCGCAC
>JASFRZ010000076.1:0-14140 GCA_050114655.1 Acidobacteriota bacterium | reverse complement strand
CCCCGGTGGTGGTCAGCCCGGACATCGACTCGAACGCGGCGTCGACGAAGCCGAGGCCGCTCCACAGGTACGGGATGGCGGCGAACATCGACACCACCAGCCACGAAAAGGCGACCACCGCGAGGCCCTCGATGCGGCTCAGGTCGGTCTTGTGCCGGTCCATGCGGCGCATGATCTCGCCGATCACCGCGGCGCTCACGCCGGCGATGGCAAAGCCGATGGCCTCCTCGCGGTTGCCGTACAGCAGGTCCACCATGAGGGGCGCGATCAGCAGGGCCCCGAAGATGCGGACGACGAGGCCGATTGTGTGCAGCACGACGGCAAGTCGCATGGACTGTCAGAAGTGTGTCCTAGAAGTATCGTTCGACGGTTTCTTTGGCGAGCTCGGTGGAAACCACCAGCAGGTGGTCGCCGGGGCGAACATAGTCGTCGCCGTGCGGCACGACGGTACGCCAGCCGCGGATGACCGCACCGATGATCGCGCCGGACACCGGCGGCAGCTTGCGGACCTTGGTTACCGGGTAGTCGTCCGGCACGATCAGCTCGAGCACCTGGGCCTTTCCCTGCTCCAGTGTGGCCAGCAGCTCGGCGCTGGTACCGCGCAGCATGTTCTGCACCGCGAGCACGGCGGTGATGCGTGCGTTCAGCGGCACGTCGATGCCGACGCTCTCGAACAGGCGAATGTTGGCGGCTTCGTTGACCCGCGTGATGATCTTGGGGATCCCCATCTGCTTGGCGAGCAGCGAGCCCAGCAGATTCTTGTCGTCATCGCTGGTCACCGATACCAGTACGTCGGATTCGGCGACGTTCTCCTGCCGCAGTAGCGCGAGGTCGCTGCCGTCGCCCTGCAGCACCATGCAGTCGAGCTCGGCAGCGATCTCGTCGGCGCGTTGCTTGTTGAGCTCGATGAGCTTGAGACGCACGCCGCCCTGCTCGAGGCGCTTGGCCAGGGTCACGCCGACGGTTCCTCCGCCGATCACCGTGACCTCGCGCACTCCCGATTTGCCCTGCTGAAAGACCGACTGGGCGAACTTGGTGAGTGGACGTCGCTTGCCCATGAAGATCACCTTGTCGCCGGGGTCGAAGATCGTGTTCGGGCCCGGGATCGACAGCTCTCCGTTGCTGATCAGCGCCACAGCGAGCACGCGCTTGGGCAGCTCGATGTCGATGAGCTGTCGGCCGACCAGACTGGAGTCCTCACCGATGCGGTACTCCATCAGCCAGATGCGCCCGCCGGCGAAGATCTCGACATCGATCGCCTCGGGCACCAATACGATGCGCGCAATCTCGTTAGCGAGCATGAGCTGCGGCCAGATGATCTCGTCGATGTCGACGATGTCCTCCTCGGTCTCGCCGCGGAAGGACTCGTAATACTCCTCCTTGGAGACGAAGCAGAAGGTGCGCGAGCCCCCGAGACGCTTGGCAGCCATGCAGGCGATGATGTTCTGCTCGTCGGAGTCGCTGCAGGCGACGAACTTGTCGTCGGCGTTGAGCTCGACCTGGCGCAGGGTCTTGATGTGCGTCGGCTTGCCCTTGACCACCTGCACGTCGAGGCCGTCGAACGGGCGCAGGCCCTCGGGGTCGTCGGCGATCACGACGACATCGTTGTCGGCCGACAACGTGCGGGCGAACTGGACGGCGATCTCTCCGGCGCCGGCGATGATGATGCGCATGCTGTGAGCCTGCTCCTGCTGCCGTTGCTCCGCGGTGCAAGCCCGGCAGTCTGCCCCACTTGCAGCCTGCGGGAAAGCCTAGCAGGGTTGGCGCGCGGTGAAAGCCGGCGCCGCCCGGCTCATCCCCGGCGACCGCTATGCCGGCAGATCGGCGCGTAACAGTGGCGGCACCGCGTCGACCGCGGTGGCGCGCAGGGAGATCTCGGCCACCGGCGTGAGCGGCGTCTCCTCGGGGTTGATCTCGATGATCGCGCCGCCGCCACGGCGCGTTATCAGCGCGACGCTGGCCGCCGGCTGCACGACCGCGCTGGTGCCCACCACCAGGCACACCTGCGCGGCGGCGCCGAGCGTAAAGGCGCGCTCGATGGCCTCGCCGAGCGACTCCCCGAACCACACCACGTCGGGGCGCAACAACGCGCCGCACTGCGGGCAGCGCGGCAGCGTATCCGGCGAGCTGGCGTCGACCGGAGCACGGTCGTCGTGGTGGTGGGCGCAGCGCGTGCAGCGGGTGCGAAAGAGGCAGCCGTGCAACTCGAGGGGGAGAGCGGGATCCTTCACTTTGCCCCCTCTTTCCTTCACCACCTGCTCGGCGGCTTGCGTATGAAGCGCATCGACGTTTTGGGTGATGATCGAGACGCCGGCGCGAGACAGAGCGAACTCGGCAATCGCCAGGTGGGCGGGGTTAGGTGCCGCGGCGCCGACGGCTTCACGGCGGGCGGCGTACCAGCTCCACACCAGGCACGGGTCGCGCTCGAACGCAGCCGGGGTGGCGAGATCCTCGGGACGGTGGTTGCGCCAGTGGCCGTCGCGATCGCGGAAGGTGCGCAGGCCGGATGCGGCGCTCAGGCCGGCGCCGGTCAGGATGACGACGCGATCCGCCGCGGCCAGCAGGCTGCGCGCGGCGGCGGCGCCGTCGCCGCCCACCGTGGCGGGCCCGGCGGGACCTGTGCTCACCGCGACAGGATCCAGTCGACCGCGGCGTCGAGGTCGGTGACGTCGGCGTTCGGGGCCGGACCGTCGGGTGGAACGAGCTCGGCGAGACGATTGACCCATACGGTGGTGATGTCGAGCTCGCGCGCCGGGCGCACGTCGTGAAAGTAGCTCTGCGCCGCGTGCAGCAGCCGGTCCCGCCCGCCGGCGACGCTCGCCAGGGCGCGCTCGAAGTGCGCCACTGCAGGCTTGTAGCTACGCACCTGCTGCGCGGTGACGATCAGATCGAAATCGACGTCGAGGTGGCGCCGCGTGCCGGCGAGCAGATCGTCGTCGATATTCGACAGGATGCCGAGGCGGATCCCCGCGTCGGCAAGCCGGCGCAGGGCGCCGTTGGTGTCGTCGAAAGGCCGCCAGGAGGGCAGGCTGTCGGCGAGGTATCCCGGCTCCGCAGGCGGATCCCAGCCGAGCTCGGCGGCGACCTCTGCCTCCAGCAGGGTGAGGATCTCCCGGTACGAGCGATAGCCCTCGGCCTGCACGCGCGGCTCCGCGGCGTGATAGGCGGCCAGCACCGCAGCGGCGTCGACCTCCCTGCCCTGCCGCTCGCCCTCGGCGCCGAGGGCGCCGACGATGCCGCCGTTCCAGTCGATCAGCGTGCCGTAGCAGTCGAACGTGACCATCTGCGGTTGCTCCAACCTGGCTGCTCCTCTCCGGTAGGAGATGGTGGGAACCCGATGGCCCGGGTCCCTGGGCGTCGCGGTGACGCGCCGACCCTGAGAGCCGTTAAATCGGATATCGAGGTTCGAAATAAATCGGACCCCACGTTAGAATCCTGTGTAACACGTCGGACCACCGACCGGCAGGTAAGCTCGCCCGGATGCAGCTCCGTGGAATGTAGCCACCCCGCGGGGAGCCACGCCGCGGACCGCGTGACCACATGTCGAATCGCGCAGACGCAGTCCCCGAGACAGCAACCCCCGCTGCCATCAGCGTCGACCCGTGGGTGAAGGGCCTGACCATCGGCGAAGCGCTGCGCCGGCGCGCCGGCGAAATCCCCGATCACGAGGCCTTCGCTTTCGCTCAGTCCGGCTTGCGAGCGACCTTTGCCGAGTACGACGGGCTGGTGGACGATTGCGCCCGCGCCCTCATCGCCATGGGCATCGAGCCGGGCGAACACATCGCGGTATGGGCCACCAACTGGCCGCAGTGGCCGCTGCTGCAGCTCGGCTCGGCACGCGTCGGCGCGGTACTGGTCAACATCAACCCGGCCTACCGCAGCCACGAGCTGGCCTACGCCTTGGAGCAGTCCGACACCCGCGCGTTGTTTCTGATCGACCGCTTCAAGAGCTCCGATTACTTCGACATCCTCAACGAGGCGATCCCCGAGCTCGCCGCTTGTGAGCCCGGTACGCTGCAGGCGCGTGCCTTTCCCGAGTTGCGCGATGTGATCTCGCTGCCCGAGGCGGCGGCCCCCGGCATGAGCACCTGGAATCAGTTCCTCGAGCGCGGTCGGTCGGTCTCGGACGGGACCTTGCGCGCCCGCGAGGAGGCGGTCGATCCCGAGCAGGCAGTCAACCTGCAATACACCTCCGGCACCACCGGCTTCCCCAAAGGCGTGCTGCTGAGCCACCGCAACCTGCTGCTCAACGCCTACTACGTCGGCGCCTACCAGAACCTCGGGCCGCAGGACCGCGTGTGCGTACCGGTGCCCTTCTATCACTGCTTCGGCTGCGTCATCGGCACGCTCTCGTGCATGGTGCACGGCGTCACCATGCTGGTCCCGGCAGAGTACTTCGACCCGGTCGCCACGCTCGACTGTCTCGAGCACGAGCGCGCAACTTCGCTGCTCGGCGTGCCGACGATGTTCATCGCCCAGCTAGAGGATGACAGCTTCGCCGGCCGCGAGCTGGCGCTGCGCACCGGAATCATGGCCGGCAGCCCCTGTCCCATCGAGGTGATGAACCGCGTGGTGCACGACATGGGCGCAGCACAGATGACCATTGCCTATGGGCTCACCGAGTGTTCGCCCGCGGTCACCCAGACCTGGGTCGACGACCCGGTGGAGGTGCGCGTCGGCACCGTCGGGCGATCCATCCCGGGCGTCGACGTGCGCATCGAGGACACGGACACGGGGGCCACGCTGGGGGTTGGGGCGCAGGGCGAGCTGTGCGTCCGTGGCCACAACGTCATGCTCGGCTACTACAAGATGCCCGAGGCCACCGCGGCGACGATCGACGCCGACGGCTGGCTGCACACCGGCGACCTGGCGATGCGCGATCCCGACGGCAACTACCGCATCACCGGCCGCATCAAGGACATGGTGATCCGCGGCGGCGAGAACATCTATCCGCGCGAGATCGAGGAGTTCCTCTATACCCACCCCGACATCGAGGACGTGCAGGTGGTCGGGGTGAAGGACGAGCGACTCGGCGAGGAGCTATGCGCCTGCATCAAGCTGCGCCACGGCGCCGAGGTCGACGCCGACGGGATCCGCGACTACTGCAAGGGCCGACTGGCGCACTTCAAGGTGCCGCGCTACGTCGAGTTCGTCGACGAGTTCCCGCTCACCGTCACCGGCAAGGTGCAGAAGTACGTCCTGCGCGAGGTCATCGAGAACCGCCTCGGCATCAACGCCGGCCACTGAAGCGCTCGACCGCAAAGCCGGGGTACCCTACCCGCGTCATGATCGGCCTGTGGCTACAGAACGGCGAGCTCAGCCTGCGCAGCGATCTGCCGCGTCCCGAGCCCGCTCCCGGTGAGGCGCTGGTGCGCGTGCTGCTTGCGGGTATCTGCAATACCGACCTCGAGCTGGTGCGCGGCTACTATCCCTACGAAGGCATCCTCGGGCACGAGTTCGTCGGCGTGGTCGAGAAGGCGCCTGCAGGACACGCGCACCTCGAGGGCCGGCGCGTCGTCGGTGAGATCAATGCGGTGTGCGGCGACTGCCCGGAGTGCGACGCCGGCCGCTCGAACCACTGTGAAAAGCGCACTGTGCTCGGCATCGTCGACCGCGACGGCGCATTCGCCGAGTACCTCACCTTGCCGGTGGGCAATCTCCACCAGGTACCCGACAAGCTGCCCAACGAGGCGGCCGTGTTCACCGAGCCTCTCGCCGCGGCGCTGCGCGTCGGGAAGCAAGTCGACCTGGCCGAGAGCGAGCGCGTACTGGTTGTCGGCGACGGCAAGCTCGGCCAGCTCGTCGCGCGCGTCCTGCGGCTCTCCGCTCCATATCTGTGCGTTGCCGGTCGGCACTTTCACAAGCTCGCTCTGCTCGGCAACCTCGGCATCGACACCGTCGCGGTGGACGACGAATCGGAAGTGACGCCGGCGCGCACCCTGCGCCGCTTCGACGTGGCGGTGGAGTGCACCGGCAACGCGGAGGGTTTCGAACTGGCGCGACGCGCGCTGCGACCGCGCGGCACTCTGGTGATGAAGAGCACCTACGCCGGCGACCTCACGTTCGACGCCTCCGGCCTGGTGGTGGACGAGATCACGCTGGTGGGCTCGCGTTGCGGCCCGTTCGCCCCGGCGCTGGAGCTGCTTACCTCCGGCGCGGTGCAGGTCGAGGAGCTCATCGCCGACCGTTACCCGCTCTCCGCCGGGCTCGCCGCCTTCGAGCATGCTCGCCGGCGCGGCACCTTGAAGGTGCTGTTGCAGGTGGCGTGACGGTCCTGCGAGTTGCCGCCGCTTTCACGAGGCGGCCGCAAGTGCGAGCATTCCGGCCATCGATCTCCGTCCCGCAACCGCTGCTGAGAGGCGACCGATGAGATTCCGCCACCGTTCCTTCTACCCCGCACGCATGGTCGCACCGCTGATCGTGGCGCTCACGCTCACCTCCGGCGGCTGCGCCCTGCTCGGCGACGGCATCGACATCGAGCTCACCGAGCAGCAACTCCAGGGCATCGTCGACAGGGTATTCCCGCTCGACAACGACGACGCCGACGCGCGCGTCGACGTGATGCTCTCCCACCCGGTAGTCACCATTACCGACGGCTCCGCCCAGATCCGCCTGGCGCTCGACATCACCGCGTCGGTAGAGCTGATCGACGAGGAACAGCGGCCCGCGGCGGCACGCGCCGGCCGCGCGCTGCGCAACGCCGTGACCGACCGTGAGCGCACCCCGCTGGAGGGCACCGTCGCGGTCGCCAGCGGCATCCGCTACGACAACGCCACCGGGCAGATCTTCCTCGATGACGTCGACATCGAGCAGCTCGACATCGACCGGCTGCCGGAGCGCAACCGCGACGCGGTGCTGCGGCTGACCTCCGCCGCGATCACCCGCGCGCTGCGGCAGACGCCGATCTACACGCTCGAAGACGCCGGCACGCTGGGGAATCTCGCCGACACGCTGTTGCGTGACGTCACCGTCGCCGACGGCGTGCTGCGCATCACCATCGGGATCGGCTAAGCCGATGGCCTCCGACCTGCGAGCACGGCTCGCGCAGCGCAAGTACGCCATCCTGCTCGTCGCGTTGCTGGTGATGATCCTCGTGCCGGTGATTCGCGGCGAGCCTGCGGAAGGAGGTTCGGACGCGTTGTGGGGCCTGGTACTGATCGCCGGAGTGCAAGCCGCGGCGCGTGGACGGGGCGTCGTGATCCTCCTGGTAACGGTCGGGTCGGTCGCGCTGGCAGGCCGTTTGTTGGCCACGTTCGGTCCGCGGCTCACCTACCAGGAACAGGTCGACAACGGCAGCACCGCGCTGGCGGCGATCTTCCTCGCCATGACCATCTTCCTGGTGTACTCGTCGATCATCCGTTCGGCCCGGGTCAACGCGGACTCGGTGATGGGTGCGGTCGCCGTGTATCTGCTGATCGGCATCATGTGGACCAACTTCTACGCCATTGCCTACAACGCCGACGCCAGCTCCTTCAACTTCCCGGAATACGCCCGGCCTCTACCCGGGGAGGTCATCCCCGAGTACACATTCGGCTACTACAGCTTCGTCACCCTGACCACGCTGGGCTATGGCGATATCACGCCAACCACCTTCCGCACCCGCACGCTGTCGTGGCTCGAGGCGGTGTTCGGCGTCACCTACATGGCGACGGTGATCGCTTTCCTGGTGAGCCGGATGATGATCGAACGGCGGCGCGACCCGCCGGAGACCGGTCTTCCACGGCGCAACGATCCGCCTAACTGACCTTCGGACCTGCTGCCTTGATCTCGTCCGACGCCACGTCAGCATACTGCTCGAAGTTGTCGGCGAACATGCGCGCGAGCTCACGCGCCTGCTCGTCGTAGGCTTCCGGATCGTCCCAGGTGTTCTTGGGAACGAGCACTTCGGCCGGGACTCCGGGGCAGCTCGTCGGCACGCGCACGCCGAAGATCGGGTCCTCGACGAACTCGACGTCGTTGAGCGTGCCGTCGAGCGCCGCATGCACCATCGCGCGGGTGTAGGCGATCTTCATGCGCGAGCCGGTGCCGTAGGGGCCGCCGGTCCAGCCGGTGTTGATCAGCCAGCAATTGACGTCGTGCCGGGCGATCTTCTCGCCCAGCAGCTCGGCGTAGACGCTCGGATGACGCGGCATGAACGGCGCACCGAAGCAGGCGCTGAAGGTCGCCTCGGGCTCGGTAACACCGCGCTCGGTGCCCGCCACCTTGGCGGTGTAGCCGGAGATGAAGTGGTACATCGCCTGCTGCGCGGTGAGCTTGGAGACCGGCGGCAAGACGCCGAAGGCGTCGGCAGTGAGGAAGACGATGTTCCTGGGGTGGCCGGCGTGACCGGTCTCGGAAGCGTTGGGGATGAACGAGATCGGGTAGGCGCCGCGGGTGTTCTCGGTGTAGGTGTCGTCGTCGAGGTCGATGGTACGCGTATGCGGGTCGATGACCACGTTCTCGAGCACCGTGCCGAAGCGGCGCGTTGTGGTGTAGATCTCCGGCTCCGCATCCTCCGACAGGCGAATCATCTTCGCATAGCAGCCGCCCTCGAAGTTGAACACGCCCTCGTCGGACCAGCCGTGTTCATCGTCGCCGATCAGGGTGCGCAGCGCGTCGGCGGACAGCGTCGTCTTGCCGGTCCCCGACAGCCCGAAGAACACCGCCACGTCGCCATCGGGGCCGACGTTGGCCGAGCAGTGCATCGGCATGACGTTCTTCTCCGGTAGCAGGTAGTTCATCGCCGAGAAGATCGACTTCTTCATCTCGCCGCCGTACTCCGTGGCTGCGATCAGCACCATCTTCTTTTCCAGGTTGAGCAGGATGAAGACGTCCGAGTTGAGCTCGTCGCGTCGCGGGGAAGCGTGGAATCCGGGCGAGTCGATGACCACGAACTCGGGTTCGAACTCGGCCAGCTCGTCCGCCGTCGGGTGGATGAACATGTTGCGGATGAACATGCTGTGCCAGGCGTACTGGGTGATGAAGCGCACCGGCATGCGGTAGCGCGGGTCGGCGCCACACCACACATCCTGCACGAACACGTCACGCCCCTGCATGTACGCCGTCATGCGGTCGTGGAGCTCCTCGAAGCGAGCGGCGGGATACGCCTTGTTGACGTCTCCCCACCAGATCTGATCGCGCGTCGTCGGTTCCTCGATGACGTAGCGATCGCCGGGCGAGCGGCCGGTGAACCCGCCGGTGCGGACGACCAGGGGACCGTACTGGGCCACCATGCCCTCGTGGCGCCGTAGCGCCGCCTCGTACAAGCGGGCGGTCGAGACGTTCCAGTACACCCGCCCGAGGTTGCTGAGGCCGTGCTGGGCGAGATCGACCGGGCTGTGAGGGAGCGGACTTACTTCCTGCATGGGGGGTTCTCCGTTAACGAGAAGTAGAGTTGAACGGTACAAATTCTACCGAAAATCCGGGCCCATGCTGACCGCCGCCGGCAGGGGGCCCGTAGGGACGGGCACGGTGGCGCGGCGACACCGGGCTATTCCTCGATCACCGTGCCCGCTGCGCCGGCGACCATGCGCTCGAGGTGCGCCAGCGAGCCGATCGCCGCGCGCCCCCCGGTCTCGCGCACGAAGGCACAGGCAGCCTCGACCTTGGGCGCCATCGAGCCGGAGGCGAAGTCGTACCCCGCAAGCTCGTCCGGCGTGGCATGGTCGATGCGTCGCGCTTCCGGAGTGCCCCAATCCAGGTACACGCCGTCGACGTCGGTGGCCAGCACCAGCATCTGCGCCTCGAGCTCGCGCGCCAGCAGGGCGCTGGCCCGGTCCTTGTCGATTACCACCTCGGCGCCCTCCAGCGTGCCGTCGTCGCGGTACATCGTCGGAATACCACCGCCTCCGGTGCAGATGACCACCACGCCGCGCTCCAGCAACCAGCGAATCGGACGAATCTCGAACACCCGCTGCGGCAACGGCGAGGGCACCACGCGCCGCCAGTGCCCGCCGTCACGCGCCACGCTCCAGCCGTGCTTGTCGGCCAGGCGCACTGCTTCATCCTCGGTGTACACCGGTCCGATCGGCTTGCTCGGGTTGCGAAACGCCGGATCGGCGGGATCGACCTCGACCATGGTGAGGATGGTGGCGAAGGGCTGCTCGAACGGCAGCCGGTTGCCGAGTTCCTGCTCGATCATGTAGCCGATCATGCCTTCCGTCTGGGCTCCGAGAACGTCGAGCGGATAGGGATCGACCTCGCGGTAGGCGTCGGCCTGCAGCGCCAACAGGCCCACCTGAGGACCGTTGCCGTGCGATATCACCAGCTCGTTGCCCTGCACCAGGGGGGCGATCTGCATCGCTGCAACCTTGACGTTCTCGCGCTGGTTGGCGGCGGTCAGCGGCTCTCCGCGCTGCAGCAGCGCGTTGCCCCCCAGCGCGACGACGATCCTCATGCTCGCTCCGTGGGACATATCGTGGGGCTCAGCCGCCGAGGGTGGCGACCATCACCGCCTTGATCGTGTGCAGACGATTCTCGGCCTGGTCGAACACGATGGAGTGCTCGGACTCGAACACCTCCTCGGTGACCTCGATGCCGTCGAGGCCGAACTTCTGGTACACCTGCTCGCCCACCTCGGTGTCGCGGTTGTGAAACGCCGGCAGGCAGTGCATGAACTTGACGGCGGGGTTGCCGCTCGCCTCCAGCAGGGCGCCATTGACCTGGTAGGGCTTCAGCAGATCGATGCGCTGCTGCCACACCTCCTCCGGCTCGCCCATCGACACCCACACGTCGGTGTGGATGAAGTCGACACCCGCCACCGCCTCGCCGGCGTCCTCGGTGAAGGTCAGCCGCGCACCGCTCTCCGCAGCATAAACTTCGCACCGCCGGCGCAGCTCCTCGGAAGGCCACAAATCCGCCGGGGCGCCGATGCGCACGTCCATGCCGAGCTTGGCGCCGCCCACCAGCAGCGAGTTGCCCATGTTGTTGCGCGCGTCGCCGAGGTAGCAGTAGGCAATCTCGCTCAGCGGCTTGTCGACGTGCTCGATCATGGTGAGCACATCGGCGAGGATCTGTGTCGGATGAAACCGGTCGGTCAGGCCGTTGTACACCGGCACGCCGGCATACTCGGCGAGGTCGCGTACCGTCTCCTGCGCGAAGCCGCGGTACTCGATGGCGTCGTACATGCGCCCGAGCACGCGCGCGGTGTCCTTCATCGTCTCTTTGTGCCCGATCTGCGACCCGCTGGGGCCGAGGTAGGTGACGTGGGCGCCCTGATCGTACGCCGCCACCTCGAAGGCGCAGCGAGTGCGCGTCGAGGCCTTCTCGAAAATCAGCGCAATGTTCTTGCCGGTCAGGCGCGGCTTCTCGGCTCCCGCCTTCTTCGAAGTCTTGAGCTCGGCAGCCAGGTCGAGCAACGCCTTGATCTCGTCGGCGCTGAAATCTTCCAAGGTGAGCAAGCTGCGGTCTTTGAAGTCCAACGTCTTTCCCCGGGTTTGCGGGTCGGTGGATCGGGCGACGGCACATCGCGTCGCGGCGGTCGATCCGTCGATTCTATCGCCCCCGCGGCAGGCACGTCGTCCGGAATGGCCAGGAGCGCAGAGCAATTGCCGCGCTTGGTGGGTAGAATCTCGACATCCAACTCCCAGATGGCAACAGCTCTACCCGGAGATCGTGCCCCATGCGCAGACCGAAGATCCGGCGCCGCGTCGCCACGCTCGTCGTTGCGGCCGCCGCGGCGCTTGCCATCGTCGCCTGCGGCGGCGAGACGGCCGCCCCGCAGGCCCCGGTAGCTCCCGAGGTCACCGTCGCCAACCCGGTCACCCGCGACGTGACCGACTACGCCGAGTTCACCGGCCGTACCGCGGCCTTCGCGGCCGTCGAGGTGCGGGCGCGTGTCTCCGGCGAGTTACAGGAGATGCGCTTCCAGCCAAGCCAGCCGGTGCAGGCAGGCGACGTGCTGTTCGTCATCGAGCCGGAGCCCTATGAGGCGGAGCGCGACATCGCCGTCGCCACCATCCAGCAGTGGGAAGCCGAGCTGGCTCGCGCCCAGTCCGACCTGCAGCGCCTGCAGCAGGCGCTCGAAACCGAGGCGGTGAGCGAGCAGGAGGTCGATAAGGCGAGCGCCGACGTCAAGACCGCCGAGGCCAACCTGGCGGCGGCGCGTGCTGCGCTGGTGGAGGCCGAGCTGCAGCTCAGCTACACACAGGTGCGCGCGCCGATCAGCGGGCTGGTGAGCCGAAACCTGGTCGATCTCGGCAACCTGGTGGGCTCGGGACAGAACACGCTGCTGACCACGGTCAACCAGATCGATCCGATCTATGCCTACTTCGACGTCAGCGAATCGATCGTGCTGCAGGCTCTTGCCGCCCGCAGCATCGACTCCGTGCGGGAATCGCGCGACGACACGCCGGTGTATCTCGGCCTCGACGACGAGGAGGGCTGGCCGCACGAAGGGGTGATCGATTATGTCGACAACACCGTCGACACCAGTACCGGCACGATCCAGGCGCGCGGCCTCTTCGACAACCCCACCGGCAAGCTGTTTCCCGGCCTGTTCGCCCGCATCCGCGTCCCGATCGGCGAGATCACCGACGCCGTGCTGGTGCGCGAGGACGCCATCGGCACCGACTTGGGCGGCAAGTACGTCCTGGTGGTGGGTGACGACAACATCGTCGAGCTGCGCCACATCGGGCTCGGGCCGCTGCAGCAGGACGGCACCCGGGTGGTGCTGACCGGGCTCGACGCCGGCGAGCGCTACATCGTCAACGGCCTGCAGCGCGCCCGCCCCGGCCTGCCGGTGACGCCGACGATGGGAAACTGAGCCATGTCGAAGTTCTTCATCAACCGGCCGATCTTCGCGCTGGTGATCTCCATCGTCATCCTGCTGGTCGGTGGCATCACCATCCCTATACTGCCGATCGAGAACACCCCCGACATCACCCCGCCGACGGTGCAGGTGTCGACCAGCTACCCGGGCGCGTCGGCGCCGGTCATCGCCGAAACCGTAGCAGCGCCGCTGGAGCAGGAGATCAACGGCGTCGACAACATGATCTACATGGAGTCGAAGAGCTCCGACAACGGCTCGATGAACCTCACGGTGACCTTCGAGGTCGGCGTTGACGTCGATATGTCCACGGTGCTGGTGCAGAACCGCGTCGCTATCGCCGACCCCAAGCTGCCGGAGGACGTCAAGCGCCAGGGCGTGGTGACGCAGAAGCAGTCGACCACCATGGTGCTGATGGTCAATCTGCTCGACGGCACCGGGCAGAACACGTACGACGAGATCTACATCTCCAACTACATCAACCTCAACCTCAAGGACGTGCTCGGCCGCGTGCCCGGCGTCGCCAAGGTCGACGTGATGGGCGCCAAGGACTACGGCATGCGGCTGTGGCTCGACCCCGAGCGGCTGCGCGCCTTCAACCTGACCACCAACGACGTGGTCGCGGCGATCCGCGAGCAGAATGTGCAGGTGGCGGCGGGCCAGATCGGCGCCCCCCCGGCGCCCACCGGGCAGGAGTTCCAGTACACCGTCAACACCATGGGACGCCTGTCCGACGCCGAGCAGTTCGAGAACATGGTGATCAAGGTCGAGGACGGTCGTCTGCTGCGCGTGCGCGACGTGGCGCGCGTCGAGCTCGGCGCGCAGGCCTATAGCTGGTACGTGCAGCTCAACGGCCAGCCCTCGATCGCCATGGCGATCTACCAGCTGCCCGGCGCCAACGCACTGCAGATCGCCGAGGGCGTGCGGGCAGAGATGGAGCGGCTGTCGCAGCGTTTCCCGCCGGGCCTGGAGTACACCATCGCCTACGACTTCACCCGCGCCATCGAGGCTTCGATCGCCGAGGTCGTCTCGACACTGTTCATCGCCGTCCTGCTGGTCATCTTCACCGTCTACATCTTCCTGCAGGACTTCCGCACCACGCTGATCCCGTCAGTGACCATCCCGGTATCGCTGGTCGGCACCTTCGCGGTGATGATGGCGCTCGGGCTGTCGATCAACACGCTGACGCTCTTCGGCATCGTGCTGGCAATCGGCATCGTCGTCGACGATGCCATCGTGGTGGTGGAGAACACCATGCGCCTGATCGACGAGGAAGGTCTGCCCGCCAAGGAGGCAACCACCAAGGCCATGGAGCAGGTCACCGGGCCCGTCGTCGCGACCACATTGGTCCTGCTGGCGGTGTTCGTGCCGACGGTGTTCATGGGCGGCATCACC
>JASFRZ010000075.1:0-14169 GCA_050114655.1 Acidobacteriota bacterium | reverse complement strand
ACCATCCGCCTGGCGGAGGCGCGCAGCACCGGCACCGACCGCGTCGACGGCGACCGCCAGCAGCAACGCTGGCGTGACGGCCTGGTGGTTGCCGAGGTCGCTCTGTCCATGGTGTTGCTGGTCGGCGCCGGACTGGTGGCCAAGAGCTACTGGCTGCTGCACCGCGTCGACCCCGGCCTCGACCCCGCCGGCCTGCTGACCATGAGGGTGACGCTGCCGGACTCCAAGTACCCCGAGTTCGGCGACCGCAGCGCGTTCTTCGCCCGCCTCGACGAAAGCCTGCAAGGCCTGCCCGGCGTGCGCGACTTCGGCGCGATCAGCATCCTGCCATTCGGCGGCGGCTACTCCTGCGATAGCTTCGGCCTCGACGACCGGCCGGCCCCTGCACCCGGCGAGGAGCCGTGCGCCGAGATCCGCTACACCCGCGGGGGTTACTTTGCAGCGATGGGGATCGACCTGCTCGAAGGGCGGACATTCAGCGCGTCGGACGACGCCCAGGCACCGGCGGTGATCGTCGTCAACCGTACCTTCGCCGACACCTGGTGGCCGCAGGGTGACGCTCTCGGCAAACGCTTCAAGTACGGCAGCCGCGACGCCGAGGGCCCCTGGCGCACGATCATCGGCGTCGTCGAAGACGTGCACCACTTCGGTCTCGCCGAGGCGCCGCCTGCGGAGGTCTACTTCCCCCACCCGCAGTACCCCTCGCGCGGCCTGACCTACGCCCTCCGTCTCGACGCTGACGCCGCCGGCATTGTCGGCGCGGTGCGCAGCCGGGTCGCCGAGATCGACCCCGAGTTGCCCGTGCATGACGTCGCCACGATGGAACAGCTCATCGCCGGTTCGCTGGCGGGAGAGCGCCTGCGCTCGCTGCTGCTCGGCACCTTTGCCGCCACCGCCGTTCTGCTGGCGATCGTCGGCCTGTACTCGGTGCTCGCCACGGCGGTCAGCCAGCGCCACCAGGAGTTCGGCGTACGGGTGGCCCTCGGCGCGCGCGCCGGCGACGTGCTCGGCCTGGTGATGCGCCGCGGCCTCCTGCTGACCTGCGCCGGGATCCTCATCGGGCTGCTCGGCGCCCTCGCGCTGACCGGCGGTATGGGCAGCCTGCTGTTCGAGGTCAGCCCGGGCGATCCGGCGACCTTCGCGGTGGTGACGCTGCTGCTGCTCGGGGTCGCGGCGCTGGCCTGCTGGGTCCCGGCACGGCGCGCGATGCGCGTCGATCCTGTACTCGCCCTGCGGCGCGAATAGCCTGAGTTCTCAGCGCCGTCGCGGCGTCACAGGCCAACGATGGGGGGAACAGAAAACCGAAGCCCCGCGGGTGCCGGCCGACCCGGTCTCGGGCGCCGGTCACGCCGCGGTGAGGCTCACCCCTGGCGCAGCGCCTGCATCGCGTCGAGGCGGGCGGCGCGCAGGGCGGGAAGCAGGCAGGCCAGCGCTGCGACCACCAGCACCGCGGCCGACACCGCCAGGTAGATCAGCGGGTCGACCGCCGACACCTCGTACAGCAGGCTGCCGATGAAGCGCGTCAGCCCGATCGCCGCGCCGATGCCTGACACCACGCCGAGCAGCACCGGACGCATGCCCTGCCAGGCGATCATCGGCACGACGTCGGCGCCGCGCGCGCCGAGCGCGACGCGGATACCGATCTCGCGCGTGCGGCCGCCGACGGTATACGACAGGACGCCGTAGACGCCGATCAATGCCAGCACCACGGCGACGCCGGCGAAGGCGCTCAGCAGCGTCACGTTGAACCGCTGCATCGACAGCTTGCCGGCGTACACATCGTCGAGCAACGCGACGTCGCGCACCGGCAGGTCGGGATCCATGGCCCAGATCTGCTCCTTGAGCAGTGGTGCCAGCGGCAACGGGTCGCCTGCGGTGCGGATGACCAGCGCCAGGCTGGAGGAGGTGTCACTCGGAATGAAGACCTGCAGATCACCCAGCGAGCCGGTCGGCCCCACCAGCATGGCGTCCTCGATCACGCCGACGACGGTGTGATACAGCGGTACCGTCTCGCCCTCTTCGTTGCGTGTCTCGGTCCAGAAGCGCTTGCCGGCCACGTGCTCGTCGCCCCACATGCGGCGGGCCCAGGTGGCGTTGATGATCGCCGGCTCATCGGGCGAGTCGATGTCGTCGGCGGTGAAGTCGCGGCCGTCGACGAACGGCACCCGCAACGTGGTGAGAAAGCCGGGCTCAACGGAGCCGGCGTGCGCCGCCGCGTCGCGGAAGGCGTCAGTGACTTCCTCGCCCTCCGCCGCGAAGCTGTCGAACCACACGCCGAGCGTCGGCAACGGACTGGAAGAAAAAGAAAGCCCGAGCAGGCGGCCGCCCGCGACCTGGCGGATGCGGCTTTCCAGCTCGCGGTGAAACTCGCGCCGCTGCACCTCGTCAGGATAGCGATCAGACGGCAGGCTCACCGTCATCGTCAGGACGTTCTCGGTATCGAACCCCAGGTCGGCATCGATCAGGTTCACCAGGCTGCCGAGCAGCAGACCGGCGCCGACCAGCAGCAGCAGCGCCAGGGCGACCTCCGTCGCCACCAGCCCGTTGCGTAGCCACGAGCGCCGCTGCGAGGAAGATCCGCCGCGCGCATCCTGACCGAGCTGCGCAGCGATCTGCGGCCGCGAGGCCTGCAGCGCAGGAACGATGCCGAACAGCACGCCGGTGAGCGCCGCGACTCCCATGGTGAAGAAGAAGATCCAGCCGTCGACCCGCGCCGATACGAGCCCGTACATGTCCTCGGGGCGCAGCCGGATGATCGCCGCGACCGCGACGCGCGCCAGCCCGTAGCCGAGCAGCCCGCCGCTCAACGCCAGCACCAGGTGCTCGGTCAGTAGCTGGCGGAACAGCCGGCCCCGCGCCGCCCCGATGGCCGCGCGCACCGCCATCTCGGTGCCCTGCCCGGCGCCGCGCGCCAGCAGCAGGTTGGCGACGTTGGCGCAGGCGATCAGCAGCACGATCGCGACCGCCGCCTGCAGCATGACGAGCGAGGTGCGAAAGGTCGATCCGAGCAGATCCTGCGGCCGGCGGGCGCGCCCCGGCCACGCCTCTTCGCCGGTCTCCTCGGTAACGTTGGCGGCGATGGCGGCGAGCTCCTCGTCGGCCGCCTCCACGCTCACACCCTCACGCAACCTGCCGATGGCGAACGGTGACGGCAGCTCCTCGGCCGCTTGCAGCGACAGCGGCAACCACACCGGTACGTCGTCAAACGGCGCCTGGAAGTGGAAGTCCGCCGGCATCACGCCGATGACGGTGTAGGGCTCGTCGTTGAGCGTCAGCGTGCGGCCGATGACGTCGGCGGCACCGCCGAAGTGCGATTGCCACAGGGTGTTGCTGAGCAGCACGACGCGCGCGTCGCTGCGCGCCTCTTCCTCGGTGAACTCCCGGCCGATCGCCGGCATCGCGCCGAGGAAACGGACCATGCCCGGCAGGATGCGCATGCCGACGAGCTGGCGCGGCTCGTCGCCACCCGTCAAGTTGAGCTGCTCGCTGCCGTAGACCTGGATCTCCTCGAACGCGCTCGCCTGGCGCCAGCGCTCGACGTCTTCGGCCTCCGGCGTCGTCATCAGCTGCATGTTGGGCGCCTGCTTCCACAGGTACACCAGCCGATCGGCGTCGGCATACGGCAGCGGGTGCAGCAACGTCGAGTCGACCACGCTGAAGATGGCGGTGACCGCCCCCACGCCGATGGCGATGGTCAGCATCGCCACCACGGTGAACCCCGGGGCCTTGATCAGACGACGGACGGCGTAACGCAGGTCCTGCAGCAACATGTCGGGGCTCCACTGGTGTTTGCGGTGTGCCGCCGCGTGGGGAATCGCGTGCAGGCTGTGGGACAGGACGTCGGTATCGCGGGTGTCGCCAGCGCGCGCCTCCGACGACGACAGGTACATCAGCTCGGCGCGCCACTCGGCGAGCCACGCGGCGCGCTGCCGCCGCGGTACGACGAAGCGGATGAGGCCGACGAGCGCCAGCGCCAATCGCAATCGCAGGCGATCGAACGACACGGTCAGGCCTTGTTGAGCGAGGGATCGGCAGCCGGCGCTGCGCTCGCTTCGACGGTGCCGCTCAGCCGCCGTAACCGCTCGACCTCGCGCTGCAGCGCCTGCTCGCCGCGCCGCGCCACCGCGTAGTAACGCCGCGGCGGCCGCTTCTGCTGCTGGGCGATCTGTGGATCCTCCCAGCTCGAGCTCACCAGCCCGTCGCGTTCGAGCGCGGCCAGCGCCGGATACACCGTGCCGCCGGGCAACCCGGTCGCCTCCATGATCTCGAAGCCATAGCGCTGCCCCGCCGCGATCGCGTGCAGCACCTCGATGGTGGCCGGCCCCAGCCGTCGTTTCGCCATCTCGCCTCTCCTGCCGCCGCCGTGCGGCGGTGTCACCCGACTCGACAGAACTTCTATTTATATAGAAGTTCTAAGTGCCCGTGTCAAGCGATGAGCCCGGGCACTCCTGCGACGCCGTCAGCCCGAGCCCCCCGGCCCCCCGGGCAACGCCCACCCCCAGCCCGCCACGTGCGGCAATCCCACCCCGAGCCTATCGGGCAACGAGCGGCCGCAGGCCGCGAGAGGCTGGGGCGGGTGGCGGGAATTCGAAAAAAGTGCTCGACCCTCCTTGCACCTGACGTAACGTGAGGTCCTACGCTCCCCTTCCAAGCGCCAAAACCGGAGATAACCCATGCAGACCCCGCTCAAGGTCGGCGAACTGGCCGATCGCACCAACCTGACGGTGCGCACGCTGCACCACTACGACGAGATCGGCTTGCTGTCGCCGTCGCGGCGCTCGTCATCCGGGCACCGCCTGTACGACACCGCGGAGATCGCGCGGCTGCAGCAGATCAAGTCGTTGCAGCAGCTCGGCTTCTCGCTCGAGCAGATCGGCGCCCTGCTCGACCGCGAGGACTTCCCGGCCCTGCGCGTCGTGGAGATGCACCTGCGCCAGGCGCGTGCCCAGCTCGAAAGGCAACAGGTGCTGGTGGACCGCCTGCAGCGCATCGCCGCAACCCTGGAGACGGCCGGACAGCCGTCCGCCGACCTACTCATCCATTCGATCGAGGCAATGACGATGTTCGACAAGTACTACACCCCGGAGCAGATGGAATATCTCGAGCAGCGGCGAGAGCAGGTCGGCGAGCAGCGCATCGCCGAAGTGCAGCGGGAGTGGCAGCAGCTCTACGCCGATGCACAGGCGGAGGTCGAAAACGGCACCGATCCGGCCGACGAGGCCGCCCAGCGGCTAGTGCGCAGATGGAACGCGCTGATCGCGGAGTTCACCGGCGGCGACGCCGGCATCCGCGCATCGCTCGGCAACATGTGGCAGCAGGAGTCGCAGGTGCGCGAGCAGTGGGGCCCGCCGGCCGAGGTGATGGAGTTCATCAAGAAGGCGATGGCGGCAGCCGGCGACTAGCCGAACTGGTAGTCCCGGAACACGTCCTCGGCGGTCGGCAAGCGGTAAAGACCGCCGTCGATGCGCTCGGCGGTGTCCTTGAGCCGGTACGCGTTTTGACCGCAGGTCCACACGTTGAACGAGCGCATCTCGTTGCACAGGCACATCTTGCCGTCGACCCGCGGGGAGCCGCCGCCGTTCTTGGCGGCGCGCGCCTCGTGGTAAGCGCTCAGGTAGCTGCACTCGCCCTTGGCATCAAGCACGTATCCGAGCGCCTCGCACTGCGGCTTGGCGCTGTGGTGCAGGCACGGTGACTGCTTGAGCATGCGCATCGGGTAGCCGCTCGACGACATGGTGTTGACCACGATGTCGTCCTCCTCGGCACGCAGGTACTCCTGCTTGACGTGAGCCGGCAGGCCGGACTCTTCGGTGATGGTGAAGCGTGTCGCCACCTGCACCGCGGCGGCTCCGGCGGCGAGGAAGGACAGCGCGTCGGCGCCGGTGAAGATGCCACCCGCCGGAATGACCGGGATCTGCAGACCCTCGTCATCGAGGTAGCGGACGACTTCGACGACGATGTCGCGCAGATCGTACTCGTGCCAGTCGTCCGGCCCGAAGGCGAGATGACCGCCGGCCAGTGGCCCCTCGACGACGATGTAGTCCGGCATGCGACCGACGCGCCCGGCGCTGCGCAGAAACAGCTTGAGGGCACGCAACGACGACACGATGATGCCGAACAGCACGTCGTGGAAGCGCGGGTGATCCTGCACCAGACCGAGCGACTTGAGGTGCAGCCCGGCGCTCAGCGTGATGCCGTCGATGCCGGCGTCCATCGCGCCGGCGAGGCGCGCACGCAGCGTGCCGCGCGGGTCGTTCATCGTCAGCCGTTCCATGCAGTTGATGAAGATCAGCCCTTCGCCCCGCTTGGCCTCCATGGTGCGGGCAACGTGCAGACCCTGCGCCTCGACCACCGCGCCGAGGTCGAAGCGCACCGCGCTCTTGTCCGCCTCGTTGAGCGATGCGCGGTGGCGCTCGAACTTGCGCCGCACGAACTTGGTGCCGAAGCGCATGTCGGCAACCGCCTCGATGCCGGCGTCGGAGATGTGACCCACGCCGCCCAACCGCGCCGCCTCGACGGCGAGCTCGGCGGTGGAGATGTTCACCCCCATGCCGCCGATGACCAGCGGAACGAGCTCGTGGTGGCGTAGGCGCAGGCGATGATCGTCGAGTGACATGGGTACGGGCCCTTCGTTCTGCGTCGAGGTGGAAAGCGGGTCCGTCGAATTATCCGTATACTCGGATTGTCTTGTCAATTTTATTCGCGCAGATAATCTCCGCGAGCGGTACATGGGGGGCATCAGCGGGACGCCGTTTCCCGCGCATCGCCAACCCTGGAACGGAGCGTGAGCCCGATGCACAAGCCTCTGTTGGCCCGCATGAGCCTGTTGTCCCTATTGACCGCTGTCCTGCTGCTACCGATCGCCGCCGCAAACGCCCAGGAGGGCCCGCAGGGCGTCTGGGAAGGCGCGATCGACGTTCCCGGGCAACCCCTCGGGGTGATCGTCACGTTGCGCAGCGGGTCCAGCGGCGCCTGGTCGGGCACCATCGACATCCCATCGCAGAACCTCACCGAGTTCCCCCTCTCGGACGTCACCGTCGACGGCGACGCGGTGAGCTTCGCGATGAATGGCGTACCCGGTAACCCCGTATTCTCCGGCACGTGGAACGCCGCCGAAGCGTCCATTCGCGGCAACTTCGGCCAGGGCGGCGGGAGCTTTCCCTTCAGCCTCGATCGCACGGGCGACGCCCCGATGACGGACGCCGGCAGCGCCGTCGACGCCGACACCGCCGCCAAGGTCGTCGGCACCTGGAACGGCACGCTGTCCGGTGGCGGCGGACAGGTTCGCCTGGTCTTCCACATCGCCTACGCCGACGGCGCGTTGGGCGGCACGATGGACAGCCCCGATCAGGGCCAGACCGGGCTGCAGCTGACCTCGGTTTCCTTCGACGGTACTACCTTCCGCGCCGACCTCAGCTATGCCGGCGCCTATTTCGAAGGCACCCTGTCGAACGACGGCGCATCGATCGTCGGCAACTGGAACCAGGGCGGCGGCGCGGCACCACTGACCGTCGAGAAGCAGTAGCACCTCGGCCGCGCACGGCATCGCCGGTTACCACTCGGACCTTTTCTCGCCGCGTTCAAACCTTGCCGCAGTTGTGCTCATCGAAGCGATAGATATACTGAAACTTCGTATACTAAATTTTAGTATATAGAGCACCGCGACGGCGCCCACCGGGCGCTCGACACCGACAGCGACGAGGGCATTGATGACGAATGACGACAAGGCGGACGCGATCGCGCGCCACCTGCCGATGAAGCCGGCCGACTATCTGACGCTGGTGGCGTTGACCGACGGCGCACTGCACGGCTACGGGCTGGTCAAGAAGATCGAGGAGCTCTCCGACGGCACGCTGCAGCTCGTGCCGGGCAACTTCTACAGCGTGCTGCAGCGCCTCCAGGGCGAGGGGCTGCTGGAAGAGACCGAGCGTCGGCCGGCCGAGGATCTCGACAACCGCCGGCGGCGCTACTACGCCATCACCGCGCTCGGCCGCGGCGTCGCGCTGGCCGAGACCGCGCGCCTCAAGTCGCTGGTCAAGGTCGCCGAGGAGCACCACCTCGCCAAGGAGAGGGCGCGATGACGCGCCTCTACCGTCTGATGCTGCGCGCCTATCCCGCGCCCATGCGACGCGCCTACGGTCGCGACATGAGCGAGCTGTTCGACGACCTGCTGCGCGAGAAGCGCCGGCAGCGCGGGCTGCTGGCGGCGGCGTTGTTGCTGCTGCGCACCTTTGCCGAGCTGCCGTTCAGCGCCGCCGCAGCGCGCCGCTCCGCGTCATCCGGCACCGCGAACGCGCGCGGCTCGGCCCGGACCGGGAGCAGCCCCAGGTCGGCAACCGCGGCGCCGCGCGATCCGCGCAACGGCGGCCGCCGCGGCCACATCGACGGCGGAGCCACCGGCCTGCGGCAGACCTTCCGCAGCCTGCGTCGCAGCCCCGGCTTCGCCGCCGTGGTGATCGCCACGCTGGCAGTGGGCATCGGCGCCAACACGGTCATGTTCACCGTGCTCGACGGCGTCCTGCTCTCCCCCCTGCCCTACGAGAATCCCGACCGGCTGGTGCGGCTGTACACCATGAACGACGGCTGGGAGGGCACCAACTACGTTCCCGGTTCAGGCTTTCTCGTCTACCGCGAGCAGACCGACATCTTCGAGGGCCTGGCAGCGGCCTACTCGTACCGCGAGGTGGGCGCCGACCTGACCCTCGGCGACGCGACCCAGCGTGTGGTGATGATGCCGATCAGCTCGGGCTACTTCGAGGTGCTCGGTGTCCAGCCGCTGATGGGCCGTGAGTTCCGGCGCGAAGAAGAGAATCCTGATGCCCACGTCGCGGTGATCAGCTACGGGCTGTGGCAGAGCGCCTTCGGTGGGGCCGACGACGTGCTCGGGCGGGAGATCGAGGTCGAGGGCGTGCCGCTCACCGTGATCGGGGTGATGCCCGCCGGCTTCCGCAACCCCATCGACTGGCAGGTCGACCTGTGGCGGCCCGAGAACCTCACCCCCGGCGGGCGCAACAACTGGGGCAACTATTACCTGAGTGCGGTCGGCCGGCTGCGCGACGACGTCACGCTGACCCAGGCGCAGGACGCCCTCAGGGCCCTCGGCGCGGCGATGTTCGAGGAGAACCCCGACACCTACGGCACCTGGGCGGCGATCCTCCCGCTACTCGAGGACACCGTCGGCGATACGCAGCAGATGCTGTGGGTGCTCATGGCGGCGGTCGGCATGGTGCTGTTGATCGCCTGCGTCAACGTCGCCAGCCTGTATCTGGTGCGCGCCGCCGAGCGCGGCAAGGAGCTTGCCATTCGTGCCGCGCTGGGCGCGGGACGCGGTCGGCTGTTCGGGCAGATGCTGGGCGAGAGCCTGCTACTCGGCGTCGCCGGCGGCCTTGCGGGGCTGCTGCTGTCGTTCATCGGCCTGCGCGCCGTGATCGCGCTGAGCCCGGACACGCTGCCGCGGGTCGCGGAACTCGGCATCGACGGGCAGGTGTTCGCCTTCACGACGGCGGTCTCGCTGCTCACCGGCTTGTTGTTCGGCGCCGTCCCGGCGCTGCGCTCCTCGCGGCCGGATCTCGAGCGCACGCTGCGCGAGGAGGGGCGCGCCAGCAGCGCCGGCACAGGACAACGGCGGCTGCGCGCGGCTCTGGTAGTTGCGGAGATCTCGCTCGCCCTGGTGCTCCTGTTCGGTGCCGGGCTGCTGGTCAAGAGCTTCAATCACCTCCTCGACGTCGATCTCGGTGTGCGTCGCAACGGCATCCTCACCTACGAGGTCCACCTGCCGACCTCGCGCTATCCCGAGGCACAGGACCGCGTGGCCTTCTACGACCGCTATTTCGAGCGTGTCCGCTCGATTCCCGGCGTCGAGGAGGTGGGCGCGACCTCTTACCTGCCGACCGAAGGGCGCTATCACATCTGGAGTCTCGGTCGCGCCGACCTCGACCTCGAAGACGACGATTCCTGGACTTCGAGCGACGTGCGCGTCGTCGACGGCGATTACTTCGACATCATGGGCATCGAGCTGGTGCGCGGGCGACTGTTCTCGGAAAGCGACTCGCTCGACGCCCCTTGGCCGGCGGTCATCAACCAGTCGCTTGCCGCGGCAGCCTTTCCCGACCGCGACCCGATCGGCGTCGATGTGAAGTTCGGCGGCGACGATTTCCGCGTCGTCGGAATCGTCACCGATACCGCCTACGATGCCCGCGGCACGACATCGTCCAAGGTCTATGCCGGCCACGACCAGTTCGCCGGGGACCGCAACTGGGCGATGATCCAGACGGTGAGCACCTCGGTCGAGCCGAGCGCGATCGTCGGTCAGTTGCGCGCCGAGCTGCGCGACATCGACCCGCAGCTGGTGCTGTACCGCGTGCGCACCTTCGCCGATGTGGTGGCCACGGGGATCTCGCCGCAGCGCTTCGCCATGGCGCTGATGACCGGCTTCGCCGCCGTCGCGCTGCTGCTCGCCGCAATCGGCATCTACGGGGTCCTGTCCTACGCGGTAGCGCAGCGCACCCACGAGATCGGCATCCGCATGGCGCTCGGCGCCGACCGCGGCGCGGTGCGCTCGATGGTGCTACGCCAGGGCCTGCTGCTGACCGGCTTGGGCCTGTCGTTCGGCGTCGCCGGCGCGCTGGCGCTCACCGGATGGCTGTCGTCGTTGTTGTTCGAGGTCGAGCCGGGCGATCCCATGGTGCTTCTCGGTGTCGGTGCAACACTGGCACTGGTGGCCGGCCTCGCCGGCTACCTGCCGGCACGTCGCGCCACCGCGGTCGATCCCATGCAGGCGCTGCGCATGGAATGAGGACGCCGCCGCCGATTGTGTCCCACCGGAGTTTCCGCCAAACTGAGGCGCTCAGCAGGCTGTAGTGAACGTCCGATGGGCCTGCTACCCGTGGGAGGACCGCCATGGACCAATACGAACGCCGGCTGGCGCGCTACGAGGCGGCGGAGAGGACCTGCGCCGAGGAGACCCTCGACGACGGCAGCAAGGTCGAGTTCTTCTCGCCCTTCGGGCCGTTGATCTCGCGCGTGCGCGCGCCGCAGTCGCTCGTCGACAGCATCAACGAGTACATGGACCGTCACATCGAGGCCGCCGAGCCCCCGGGCGGCGCACAGACGGAGGACCAGCGCCTGGGCACCTTCGACCTCGATGAGAGCTTCCTGTCGGCCGGCGGCGAGGCCTCGCTGGCGAGCTTCACCGCGCGCGCCATCGCCCGCTATCTCGACTACGTCGACGACCGTGAGCTCAAGCACGTCCGCTTCGAGAATTTCTGGATGGTGCGCCACTTCGACGGCAGCTTCAGTCCGGTGCACTTCCACTCCGGCGACGTCTCGGGGGTCCTCTACCTCAAGATGCCCGACAACATCGCCCGCGAGGCCGAGCAGTTGCGCCGCAGCTACATCAGTGCGCGCCGCGCCGGCTACATCACCTTCCTGATCGGCGGCAAGCAGCGCTTCTCGAAGTCGTTGATCAGCTTCCGGCCGGTGGTCGGCGACTTCTATATCTTCCCCGGCTGGCTGCTGCACGCCGTCGAGCCCTTCAACGGCGTCGGCGAGCGCCGCTCGATGTCGTTCAACGCTTTCGTGGAGTAGGCTGGCGGCGTTGCCGTTCAGAACCGGGAGGATTCGATGAGCCGCTCGTCCGTGAACCGCCGTGAGCTCGTCCGTCTGTTCGCCGCCGGAGGATCGGCCGCGCTGCTCGGACTGCCGAGCCTCGAGAGCTTCCGCCCCGCCCCGCTCTCGCAGAGTTCCGTCCGCCCTGGAGCCGTCGACTGGGATGCCGTTCGGTCACAGTTTCTGATGCCACCCGACGTGGTGGTGATGAACGCCGCGAACCTCTGCCCGGCCCCCGCGCTGGTGTTGGAGTCGGTCACTGATCACACCCGGCGACTGGATCAGGAGCCGTTCCCGAGCGACCGCTCCGAGATCCTCAGCGCCAAGGAACGAACGCGCGAGCTGCTTGCCGGGTTCTTCCGCGTGACGCCCGAAGAGATCCTCATCACGCGGAACACCAGCGAAGCGAACAACTGGGTATCGAACGGGCTCGACCTCGGCCCGGGTGACGAGGTCCTCATCTTCTCCGACAACCACCCCAGCAACAACCAGGCATGGAAGGCCAAGGGAGAGCGATTCGGCTACACCGTGCGGGAAGTCGAGCAGGTCATCCCGCATCCGGGCTTCGCGTACTACGTCGAGGCATTCGAGCGGGCCATGACCCCGAACACGCGTGTGCTGACCTTCATGCACCACAGCAACGTCGCCGGCGAGCTGTTTCCTGCCAAGGAGCTGTGCGCGTTGGCGCGCGAGCGCGGGATCATCTCGCTCATCGACGGAGCGCAGTCGTTCGGCCTACTGGATGTGGATCTGTCGGACATCCAGCCGGATTTCTATTCCGGCAGCGCCCACAAGTGGCCCTGCGGGCCTTTGGAGGCCGGCGTGCTGTACGTCAACGCACGCGTGCAGGATCGCTTCTGGCCCTCGAGCTACAGCGCCTACCCGGGACAGACCGGCATCTCACGCACGCACGAAGGTATGGGGCAGCGCGACACGCCGACACTGCTGGCTTTCGGCACTCAGATCGAGTTCCTGCAGGCGATCGGCATGGGCGAGATCGAGGCGCGTAGCCGGGCGCATGCCACCCGGCTCATCGAAGGCCTCACGGCAATCGACGGCGTGCACATGTGGACCCCGACCGAGCCGGAGTTGCGCGGGGCGGTGGTGACCTTCCGGCCCGGAGAGCTCGACGCCCGCCAGGTCCTCAGCGCGCTCGAGGAAGACGGCATCGTCGCCGCGGCCCGCGGCGGGGATGACCGTGGAGGGATCCGCTACTCGCCCCACTTCTACAATTCGGACGCCGACATCGAGCGCGGCGTCGAGGCTATTGGTCGCTACCTGCGCCAAGGCGCGTAGCCTCCGTGGCGGCAATCGCGCTCGCCCCCCGGCCGGCGGCTGAAGAACCCAGGCGAGCGCACCAAGGCCCGGCTGACCACACTTTGGCCATCTCTTGGCGTATGACTTGTCAATGCCATGTACTTTGTGTCATAAAGTTCACCCATGCGGATCGACATCATCGTCGTCTATGTACAGCGCTACCGCCTGGGGCACGAAAAGCACTTCGTGCCGCCGATCACCGGCATCCACCTCGCCGCGCTGACCCCGCCCCACCACGACGTACGCGTCGTGCACCAGCAGGTCGAGAAGGTTGACCTCGAAACCGATGCCGAGCTGGTGGCGCTATCCTTCTTCAGTGGTTTCGCCGCCGAGGCGTACCGTATCGCCGACGCCTTGCGGGCGCGTGGGAAGTTGGTCGTCGCCGGCGGGCCGCACGCGACCTACTGGCAGGACGAGACCTTGGAGCACTGCGATGCGGTCGCCCTCGGTGAGGCGGACGCATGCTGGTCGCAGATCATCGCCGACGCCGAGCGCGGTCGCCTGCAGCCCGTCTACAGCAGCCCCGCCCCATCGCTCGAGGGCATCCCGACGCCGCGCTACGACCTGCTGCCGCGCTCGTTTTTCGTACCGCGGGTGGTGCAGGCAACACGCGGCTGCCCGTTCACCTGCTCGTTCTGTACCGTGCCGAGCCTCAACCCCGGCTTTCGCACGCGCCCGGTGCGGGAGGTGCTGACAGACATCGGCTACGACGACTTCCCGCACTGGTGGCAGCGGCGCGTGGTGTGGTTCTGGGACGACAACCTGACCGCGCGGCGCGGCTACATCAAGGACCTGCTGCGGGCAATGATCCCGCTGCGCCGCTGGTGGCTGACCCAGGCGAGCATGGACATCGCGCACGACGACGATCTGCTCGACCTGATGGAGGCGTCGGGCTGCATCGGCATCTTCTTCGGCATCGAGTCGTTCAATACGGACTCGTTGCACGACGCCCGCAAGCCACAGAACAAGGTCGAGCAGTACCGCCGTTGCGTCGAGCGGCTGCACGAGCGCGGCATCTGCGTCATGGCCGGCTTCGTCTCGGGTTTCGATAGCGACGATGCCGACGGCATCGTGGCGATGGCCGACGAGCTGCAGCAGATCGGCATCGATGTGCCGTTCCTGAGCGTGCTGACGCCCTACAAGGGCACCGCCTTGTACGCGCAGATGCACGACAGCGGCCGCATCCTGCCGCAACGTGGCTGGCGATACTACAACGGCTACAATGTCACCTTCCGTCCGCAGCGT
>JASFRZ010000074.1:0-14353 GCA_050114655.1 Acidobacteriota bacterium | reverse complement strand
CTTTCGAAGATGTCGCGGTAGATCTCGTCGCGGGTCAGCAGCCAGCGTTCCCGTGGCGCCGGAAACGACCGGCTGTGCGCCAGCCGCAGCGCCCGGTCGATCGCCAGCCAGCACATCAAGCGCGAGTAGAGGAACTCCTCCGGCGCGTTGCGCACCTCCCAGATGCTGCGATCGGGCTGCTGCCAGTGCGCGCACAGCCAGTCGATCATCGGCACCAGGTTGGCCCACAGGTCGTAGGAGATCAGCTCGCCGTGCTTGTCGTAGAGGTAGATGCTGTCCATCAGCTCGCCGTAGATGTCGAGTTGGAGCTGCTTGCGCGCGGCGTTGCCGATGCGCACCGGCGCGGAGCCGCGGTACCCCTCGAGGTGATCGAGGGTGGTCTCGGCCACATCGCGCCGGCCGTCGATGCCGTACAAGACCTGCAACGGGCCGGCGGTGGTCGACTCGCCGCGGCAGTACTTCGTGATCCATCCCATGAAGGCCTCGGCCTCCTCGACGAACCCCAGGCGGGTGAGGCCGTAGAAGGCGAACGCCGCGTCGCGGATCCAGGTATAGCGGTAGTCCCAGTTGCGCGGTCCGCCGATCTTCTCCGGCAGACCGAACGTCGGTGCCGCCACGATCGATCCATAGCGCGCCGAGGACAACAGCTTCAGCACCAGCGCGGAGCGCAGCACGGTGTCGCGCCAGCGGCCGTCGTAGCGACAGCGCCCGACCCAGCGGCGCCAGAAGTTGCGCGTGGCGCGGAACTGGTCCTCCACCGCATCGCGCGTGCTCTCGGTCACCGGTGCGCCGTCGTCCACCAGCGATGCCGCCTCGAGCACGAACTCGGCGGTTTCGCCGGCGCGCAGGCCGAAGCGGGCGATCGCGTCGCCGTCGCGCATCTCGACGTTGACCGAGTGACGCAGGCGCAGGGCGGTGTGGTCGCGACCTCGGGAGCGGAACACCACGTTGCCGGCATGGTCCCGTTCCACGTCGTGCTCGGCGCGGGCGTAGTCGAAGCGCGGCGCGCAGGTCATGCGGAATTGCATCTCGCCGCGCACCACGCGGATCTGCCGCACCAGAGTATGGGCCGAACCCGTATCGTCGAGCGGCATGAAGTCGACCAGCTCGGCGACGCCATCGTCGTGCAGGAAGCGGCTCATCAGTATGTTGGTGTTGAGCAGGTAGATCTGCTTGCGCGTGGCGTCCTCGATCTCCGGGCATATCCGGAAGAAGCCGCCCTTGCGGCGGTCCAGCAGCGCGGCGAAGACCGAGGGGGAGTCGAAGCTCGGGAAGCACAGGAAATCGATCGAGCCGTCGTTGCCCACCAGCGCGACGGTGTGCAAGTCGCCGATGATGCCGTAGTCCTCGATCGGCGCATAGGAGTCCTTGCTACTCAACGCGCGCCCCTTCCTCGACGACGGCCGCCCGGGCGAGTGGGTGAGGGACGGAGTCGCCGCCCGGAGACTCGAGTTCGACGCGCTGCCGCGGCAGGCTCTCCGGGTAGGTGTCCCGCAGCCACTGCAGCAACCGCTCGCGGACCTCGCAGCGTAGCTCCCATGCGGCTCCCGCGTCGGGGGCGCTCATCAGTGCACGTAGCTCCACACGGTCCTCCTTGGCGTCGGTGACATGCAGGCGGCAGACTTTCCCGTCCCAGTGCTCGCTGTCTTCGAGCAGCTCGTGCAGTCGACCGCGTACGGCGCCACAGTCGACGTGGTAGTCGACGTACAGGTACACGCTGCCGAGCAGGTCGGCGGAGACTCGAGTCCAGTTCTGAAAGGGCTTCTCGAGGAAGTAGCCGATCGGTACCACCAGCCGCCGCAAATCCCAGATCCGCACGACGACGAAGGTCAGCGTTATCTCCTCGATGCGTCCCCACTCACCCTCGACGATCACCACGTCGTCGATCCTGATCGGCTGGGTGAAGGCGATCTGCAGGCCGGCGAGCAGGTTGGCGAGCGTGCGCTGCGCAGCGAAGCCCAGCACCAACCCCGCGAGGCCGGCGGAGGCGAGGATGCCGGCGCCGAGGTCCGCGAGCCGCTCGAAACGGGTCAGGACCGCCGCCACCGCCAGGATGCCGATGATCACCACGACGATCTTGCGCAGGATGTCGACCTGCGTTACGACGCGGCGGGCGCGCAGGTTGTCGGCCTGTTCGACGTCGAAGCGGCTCATCAGGACGTCGGCGAGGACCTGCGAGAAGCGCATCAGGAACCATGCGACACCGAGGATCAGCAGAACTGTCGCCGCTCGTGCGACGGTCGCAGCGATGTCCTCGGGGAGGTCGAGGCCGGGCAACGCGAGGCTCACCGCCAGGATCGGCAGCGTGTAGCGAGACGGGGCGGCACAGTGTCGGGCGAACGAGTCGTCGAATACCGTTGTCGTCCGCTTGCCGACGCGGGAAACGAGGTAGAAGATCGCCGTCTTCGCCAGCAGCCCGGCGGCGGCCGCCGCCAGCACGACGCCCAGGTCGAGCAGGATTTGCTGCGGGATCATCGCGAGATCGTTCAACTGTCCTCCGTCAATGGGCGCACCAATCGCCGGGCACCGTCAACTGCAAGGCTGACAGCGTGATCGTCGGCAGACTATCGGCGGGTCGCGCGACGAGGCATCGGTTTCTGTCCGACATGCCGGCGAGAGCTCCACTCGTAGGATTGCGGCGGACAGGCGAAGGGGTGCCCTTCCGATTCTGCAGCACGCGCAGAGTTCCTACCCTGAATAGGAGTTCCCACCCAACCGACGCCGATCCCGTACTGGAGAAGACCGTGACAGAAGAAGAGAGCAGCACGCCCCCCAAGCGCTGGGTGATCGTCCTCGCCGGCGGTGAAGGCACGCGCATTCGCCCGTTGATCGAAGACTGGCTGGGAGCGCCGCGACCCAAGCAGTACTGCAGCTTCTTCGGCACCCAGTCGATGCTGGAGCACACCCTGCGGCGCGCCACCCGGTTGACCGACGTCGGCAGGATTCTCACGGTGATCGGCAAGGACCATCATCGCTACCTCGCCTCCCTCGGCAACGGCGCGTTGCCGGGTACGGTGGTCGAGCAGCCGCGCAATCTGGAGACCGCGCCGGGGGTGTTCCTGCCGTTGAGCCGCGTCATGGCGAACGATCCGGACGCTGTCGTGGTGGTGATGCCGTCCGACCACCACATGGATCCGGAGGACCGCACCGTCGAGGAGCTCGAGCAGGCCGTCGAGCTGGCGGCGAGCTTCCCCGAGCGCATCCTGTTGCTGGCCGCTGTTCCGGACGGGCCGGAGACCGACTACGGCTGGATCGAGCCGGGCGCCGCCGTTGCCGAGATCGACAGCGGCACCGCCGCGCGCAAGGTAAGGGCCTTTCGGGAGAAGCCTTGCGCCGAGCGCGCCGAGGAGTACTTCCGGCGCGGGTTCCTGTGGAACACGATGATCGTCGTCGGACGGGCGCGCACGCTGTGGCAGCTCGGTCGTCGCACGCTGCCGGAGATGACCGATCACTTCGAGATGCTGCGACGGGTGACCGAGGCCGTCCAATCCGGCCGCGCGTCGGTGACGCACCGGCGCAGCGTTGTCGAGGAAATGTACGAGCATCTCGAGCCCGCCAACTTCTCGCGCGATCTGCTCGAGAAGGTTCCTGACAGCACGCTGGTGCTTCCTCTCGAGGACGTCCACTGGAGCGACTGGGGACGGCCCGAGCGCATCTCGCGCAGCCTTGCCCGCATCGGTGCCGAGCCCAACTTCGCTGGTGTGGTAGCGGGCGCGCCGGCCACGGAACGGGAGCTTGCCGCCGCGAGCTGACGACGAGCCGCCACCGGAGAGGATGCAGTTATCTTGAGTGAAAGTCGCCGATTCGTACGTTGGTTCGAGCAGCTTGCCAATGGGGACGTTGCCCTCGTTGGGGGAAAGAACGCCTCACTGGGAGAGATGATGCGCACGCTGGCTTCCCGCGGCGTGCGGGTTCCGGAGGGGTTTGCCGTCACCGCAGAGGCTTACCGCTGTTACCTGGAGGCCAATGATCTCGGGGCCCCGCTGCGGGAGCGCCTGCAAGCGTGGCGTGAGGGCGACGCGTCGCTCGCCGAGACCGGCGACGCGATTCGCCGGCTCATCGGCGAGGCGTCCTTTCCACGAGCGGTCGCCGACGAGATCCGCCGCGCCTACGGGGCGCTCGGCGAACGCTACGATCGCATGGACGTCGACGTCGCGGTACGCAGCAGCGCCACTGCCGAAGACCTTCCTGACGCGAGCTTCGCGGGCCAGCAGGACACTTATCTCAACATCAGCGGCGCCGACGCGCTCCTTGACGCTTGTCGCCGCTGCTACGCTTCGCTGTTCACCGATCGCGCCATCGCCTATCGCGACGACAACGGATTCGACCACCTCGCGGTGGCGCTGTCGGTCGGCGTCCAGAAAATGGTCCGATCGGACAGCGCGGGCGCCGGCGTGATGTTCTCGATCGACACCGAGACGGGCTTCCCCGATGCCGTGATTCTCGACGCCGCCTGGGGGCTGGGCGAGAGCGTGGTGAAAGGCACGGTGAACCCCGATCGCTACACCGTGTTCAAGCCTCTGCTCGACGAAGCGGACCTCTGCCCGATCATCGACAAGGAGCGCGGCGACAAGGACTGCAAGCTGGTCTACGGCGACGGCGGCGGTGAGGGCACCACGCGCAGGGTCGAAACCACCGAGAAGGAACGCCGCTCCTTCGTGCTCTCCGACGACGAGATCCTCACGCTCGGTCGCTGGGCCAAGATCATCGAGGAGCACTATGGCCGGCCGATGGACATCGAGTGGGCCAAGGACGGGGACAGCGGCGAGTTGTTCATCGTCCAGGCACGGCCGGAGACCGTTCAGTCGCACGCACGGACGGGCGTGTTGCGCTCGTTCCGCATGATCGGCGAGCCACCCGAGCCGCTCGTCGAGGGGCTTGCCGTCGGCCAGGGCGCGGCGGCGGGGACGGCGCGTATCCTGCAAAGCGTGGATGAGGCAGACGGCTTCGAGGACGGCGATGTGCTGGTCACCGAGCGCACGGATCCCGACTGGGTTCCGGTGATGCAGCGGGCCGCGGGCATCGTCACGTCGCGCGGCGGGCGCACCTCTCACGCCGCCATCGTCAGTCGCGAGCTCGGCGTGCCCGCGGTGGTCGGCGCCGGCAACGCCACCGAGGCGATCGAGAGCGGCGGGGACATCACCGTGTGGTGCGCCTCGGGACAGACCGGCCGGGTCTACCGGGGTGCGCTCGAGTTCGAGGAAGAGGAGGTCGAGCTCGACGGGGTCCCCGACACCGGCGTGAAGATCATGATGAACATCGCCAGCCCGGAGACCTCGTTCCGGTGGTGGTCACTGCCGGTGGACGGTGTCGGGTTGGCGCGCATGGAGTTCATCATCAACAACGACATCCAGGTCCATCCCCTCGCCGTACTCCACCCCGAGAAGGTCGAGGACGAGCAGCAACGGGACCTTGTCGAGCGGCTTGCCGACGGATACGACGATCCCGCCGATTACTTCGTCCACCGGCTCGCCCTCGGCATCGCGCGCATTGCCGCGCCGCATTGGCCGGACCCGGTGGTCGTCAGGCTGAGCGACTTCAAGAGCAACGAATATGCCGCACTCATCGGCGGCCGCGCCTTCGAGCCGGACGAGGCCAACCCGATGCTTGGCTGGCGGGGCGCCTCGCGCTATTACAGTGACGAGTATCGCGAGGCATTCGCGCTCGAGTGCCGCGCCCTGCGCCGGGTGCGCGAGGTGATCGGCCTCGACAACGTCATCGTCATGGTGCCGTTCTGCCGCACCCCGGAGGAGGCCGACCGCGTGCTCGAGGAGCTCGCCGGTAACGGCCTGGTGCGCGGAGAGGGCGGCCTCAAGGTGTACGTCATGGCCGAAGTGCCGTCCAACGTCATCCTGGCGGAGGAATTCGCGGTGCGCTTCGACGGGCTCTCGATCGGCTCCAACGATTTGACCCAGTTGATTCTCGGCGTCGATCGCGACTCCACACGCCTCGCGCCGCTGTTCGACGAGCGCAACGAGGCGGTGCGCCGCAGTATCGAGCAGCTCATCCGTCGCGCCCATGACGTCGGTTGCACGGTGAGCATCTGCGGCCAGGCTCCGAGCGATTATCCTGAATTCGCCGCCTTCCTGGTCGAAGCGGGCATTGACTCTCTCTCCCTGAACCCCGATAGCGTCATCGAGGTACGAGAGCGGGTCGCAGAGATCGAGCAGCAGGAGCGGCAGGAGATCGCCGTCACCGTCGGCTGAGGGGAGGTCTCGAGCTCCCCAACGTCCGCGTCTTCACCTGCTGTGCCGCGTGTAACCCTCGTTACGGAACCCGCGTCGGCGGAATGGGCGGCGGCTTGTGCGGATCGGGGTCGGGGCGTCGGTCCGGATCGCGCGGTGCCTTGCGCGGATCGTCGTCCGGCGGTGGTGGGTCTCTGCGAGGCTGCTCGTCGCGGCCCGGAGGCGTCTCCACCGGAGGCTTCGGCGGGGGGCCCTTGGGCGGGCGCGGTGGAGTTGCCGGGACCGGGTGCGCCAGGCGGGCGGGCTGCGCTGGCATGCCGTTCAGCCCGCCACCGCGGAGGCGGTTGCCTGTCCGGCGTGGACCCCTTCGCCGAACTCTTCGATCATCTTGTCGATGAAGGCCGGCAGGTCTGCGGGACTGCGGCTGGTGACCAAGCCGCTGTCGACGACGACCTCCTCGTCGACCCAGTCGGCGCCCGCGTTGCGCAGATCGCTCTGGATGGTTGAGTAGGAGGTCATGCGGCGGCCGTCAACGACCCCCGCGTCGATCAGCACCCAGGGGCCGTGGCAGATGGCGGCGACCGGCTTGCCGGCTTCGAAGAACCGGCGGACGAACTGCAGCGCGTCGTTGTTGCGTCGCAGCGAGTCCGGGTTCATCAATCCGCCCGGCACCAGCAGTCCGTCGAAGTCCTTGGCGTCGGTGTCGGTGAGCGCCAGGTCGACGTCGACCGGGTCGCCCCAGTGGTCGTGTTGCCAGCCCTTGATCTCGCCGCCCTTAGGCGACACGACGCGTACGTCGGCGCCCGCGTTCTGCAGCGCCGACAGCGGCTCGGTCAACTCGCTCTGCTCGAAGCCGTCGTTGGCCAGGATGGCGATCTTCTTGTTTTTCAGCTCGTTGCTCATCGGATCTCCCTTCATTGAGCGGATCGCGACTCGGTCGACGTCAAGAAAGCCCCTTCAGCAAGCGCCGGATGTCGCGCGCGTGGCCGGCCTCGTCGGCGGCCATCTCTTCGAGCTTCACCTTGAGGCCCGGAAGGCCGAGGTCGGCTGCCTGTTCGGCGCGTTCCGCGTAGCTGTCGACGTCCTTCATCTCCAGCTCGAGGTCGAGCTGCAGCATCTCTTCGAGACTGTCGGAGTGCTCGAAAGCCAGCGGCCTGGTGGTCGGCTCTCCGCCGAGATCGACGATCACGTCGGTGAGGAATCTGGCGTGACCGAGCTCGTCGGCGATCTCGCGCGACAGCATGTCGCGTAGCTTCTCGCCGACCAGTCCGACCGCCTGGCTGGACTGGTAGGTGTAGCGGATAACGGTGCCCCATTCGGCGGCCAGGTCGTGGTTCAGTCCACGAATGAGCTCTTGCATCGACATTGTCCTTGTCCCTCTCTGTTGTCTTGGTGCCGGGTTCCTACTACGGCGTCGACTCGAGCTTGTCGAGCGCCTGCGACACGGAGTCGCTCAGCTCCTCCACCGCCGCCGCAGCGTCTTTACTGGCCTGTGTCCATGAGGTCGAGCCGGCGTTGACCGCTTCCTCGACTTTGTCCGCAACGGTGCCGCGCCGGGTGCGCAACTCGTCGCGGGTCTTTTCCCATCGCTCCTTCGCCGCCGCGTCGTCGAGCCCGGAAATGCGCGTGCCGAGCTCGTCGAGACGGTTATCGACCGCCTCCATCTGCAAGCTGGCCCATTTCTCGAACTCGTCCTTGCGGGTAAAGGAGTAGGCGTATTCGTTCGCCTCCTCGGCCGCCTGGTGGACTGCCTCTTGCAGATCGTCGACCTCGTCCTGGACGTTCTCGACCGCGTTGTCGACCGCTTGCACCTCCTCGCTCGGCGGCTCCTCACGGGTCGTGCAGGCCCCCAGCACGAGCAGCCCGGAAGCACCCAACAAAAGTGTCGGCAGCGCTCGCGGTGTGCGCGGGATGTTCATCATCTGCCCTTCCTTTCCTTTCACATCGCATTCCGTCGTCGTTCATTCCTGGCCGGATGTTAAGACGTCCCCTCTTGGCCGCAGCATCGGTGCAGCGCGACGACGGTTGTGCGATTTCTCCGACAGCGGCCCCGTCGGAGCAGGACTACGGCGCTTTCGGGCTTGTACCGATCGCGCGGCGGCGAGCGCAGCGCCTAACCTGCGGGGGAATGCAACAACCGTAAAGAGGAGGACTACTCATGACGCAAGTCGCAACGAAGTCACACGCCATCGCCCTGGAGTCGCGCGCCAACGGCAAGGCGCTGTTCGTCACCCTCACCGGCAAGCTCACCAAGGAAGACTACGAGTACTTCGTGCCGTACATCGACGAGCGCGTCGAGGAGCAGGGCAGCATCGACATGCTCGTCGAGTTGGTCGACTTCCATGGCTGGACGGTCGGGGCGGCCTGGGAGGACACCAAGTTCGGCGGCAAGCACTTTGCCGACATCGACCGTCTGGCGATAATCGGAGACAGCAAGTGGGAAGAGGGGCTCGCGCTGTTCTGCAAGCCCTTCACCAAGGCGGAGGTACGCTATTTCGAGCGCAGTGATCGTAGTGAGGCCGAAGCGTGGATCCTGCGCGCCGAAGAGGAAGAGGGAGAAACGAAGTAGCGTCTCGGCCGCCGGGCGGAGTCGATGAGCGACACAGCCCCTCCTTCTGTCGCGGCGGCCGTACCCGAACCGTGGGCCGAGCCCGCCGGCGCGGTGCTCGAGGCGCTCGAGGTCGATCCTGAGCGCGGACTCGACGCTGACGAAGCCGCGCGCCGCCTGCGGGTCCATGGCGCCAACGAGCTGCGCGCGGTGAGCACCATCAGCGCGCGCGAAATCCTGGTTCGCCAGTTCAAGAGCCTGATCGTCGCCTTGCTGGTGGCCGCGGCCGCGCTGTCGCTGCTGTTCGGCGAGTGGATCGAGGGCATCGCCATCATCACGGTGCTGCTGCTCAACGCCGTCCTCGGCTTCGTTGCCGAGCTGCGCGCCGTCCGTTCGATGGAGGCGCTGCGCCGGCTCGGGCGGGTCGAAGTGCGCGTGCGCCGCGACGGCGTCGAGCACCATTGCCCTGCTGCCGGTCTGGTGCCTGGGGACATCGTCCTGCTCGAGGGCGGCGACACGGTGGCGGCGGATCTGCGCCTCATCGAGGCGTCCAAGCTGCAAGCCGACGAATCGACGCTCACCGGCGAGTCGGTGCCGGTGGGCAAGAGCAGTGAGTCGGTCGCTCAGGATGCCCTGCTGGCCGAGCGTCGCGACATGCTGTTCAAGGGCACTGCGGTGACCCGTGGCTCGGGAGTCGGTGTGGTCGTTGCCACCGGCATGGCCACCGAGCTCGGCGCAATCGCCGACCTCGTCGAGCAGGCCGGCGAGGAGAGCACGCCGCTGGAGCGCCGCCTCGCCGAGCTCGGTCGGCGCCTGGTCTGGGTGACCCTGGCGATCGCCGCGGCCTCCGCGGTATCGGGCATCCTGGCGGGCAAGGACGTGCTGCTGATGGTCGAGACCGGCATCGCGCTGGCGGTCGCCGCGGTGCCCGAGGGATTGCCGGTGGTGGCAACGATCGCGCTGGGGAGGGGTATGTGGCGCATGGCACGGCGCCACGCGCTGATCAACAAGCTGTCGGCGGTAGAGACCCTCGGCGCCACTACCCTGATCCTCACCGACAAGACCGGCACCCTGACCGAGAACCGCATGACCGTGCGCACCATCGCGCTCCCCGCAGGGACCGTCGAGGTCGGGGGAGAGAGCCTGGAGGTCACCGGTGAGTTCCGGCGCGACAGCGAGGAGATCGCGCCGGACGGCGCCCTGCGCGAGCTGCTCGAGGCCGCCGTTCTGTGCGCCAACGCGACGCTACAGCAGGAAGACGACGGCGGCATCACGGGTTTCGGCGACCCGCTCGAGGTGGCGCTGCTGGTGGCCGGGAGAAAGGCGGGTCTGGAGCGCGCCGAGCTGGTGCGACGACGCCCGGAGGAGCGCGAGGAGGCCTTCGACCCGGAAACCAAGATGATGGCGACCTTTCATGCCGATGGCGGCGCCTGGGTGGTCGCCGTGAAGGGCGCCGCCGAGGCCGTGCTGCGGCACTGTGACGCGGTCCGCGATGTCGGCGAAGCTCGTCCCTGCGACGATGGCGAGCGTCAGCGCTGGAGCGAGCGCAACCGGAACATGGCGGCCGACGGCATGCGTGTGCTTGCGGTGGCATGCAAGCGGGCGACGAGCCTGGACGAGGATCCTTACGAGGGGCTCACCCTGCTCGGTCTTGTCGGCCTCCTCGATCCGCCGCGCACCGACGTGCGCCCGGCGCTGGAGGCCTGCCGCCGGGCGGGCGTGCGGGTGGTCATGGTGACCGGCGATCAAGCGCCCACTGCCGAGAAGATCGCGCGCGCCGTGGGGCTGGTGGCCGAGGGCGAGCGGACCGCCGTACTCTCCGGTCGCGAGCTGCGCGACCTGTGTGCCGAGGGCGGAGGGCGGAACGGTCTCCTGGAGACGACGATCTTCGCCCGTGTCGACCCCGCACAGAAGCTCGAGATCCTGGCGATGCACCAGCGAGCCGGCGACGTGGTGGCGATGACCGGCGACGGCGTCAACGACGCCCCCGCACTCAAGAAAGCGGACATCGGTGTCGCCATGGGCAAGCGCGGCACGCAGGTGGCGCGCGAGGCCGCCGACATGGTGCTCACCGACGACGCCTTCTCTGCGATCGTCGAGGCCATTCACCAGGGGCGGGTGATTTTCGGCAACATCCGCCAGTTCGTCTTCTATCTGCTGTCTTGCAACGTCTCCGAGATCATGATCGTCGCGGGAGCATCGGTGCTCGCCGTACCGCTGCCCATCCTGCCGCTACAGATTCTGTTCCTGAACCTGGTCACCGACGTGTTCCCCGCGCTCGCGCTGGCGTTGGGGGAGGGCGCACCGCAGGTGATGGAGCGCCCCCCGCGCCCCCCCGAGGAGTCGGTGCTGCGCCGCCGGGACTGGACGCGGATCGTCGTGTACGGACTCATCATCACCGCCGCGGTGCTGGCGTCGCTGGCGATTGCGCTGTACGTCCTCGGCTACGATCGGCGCCGCGCGGTGACGATCTCCTTCCTCACGCTGGCGGCCGCCCAGCTGTGGCACGTTTTCAACGCCCGCCAGCAGGATTCGTCCTTCCTCGGCAACGACGTGGTGCGCAACCCGTGGGTGTGGGGTGCGCTGGCGCTGTGCGCCGGGTTACTGGCTGCGGCGGTCTATCTGCCGGTGCTGTCCACTGCCCTGCGGACCAGTGGACCGGGGGCGACCGGCTGGGCGCTGGTGATGGCGATGAGCCTGCTGCCACTCGCCGCGGGACAGTTCTGGGCCGGCCTCACCAATGAGCGCTGATGCCGGAGTGGTCGCTCGAGGTCGTCGGACGATCACCGACGCGCAATCCCGCCGCGTGCTGATGGGATCACTCAGCATCCCGCAGTAGCTTACAGACAATGCTGCTGCTGCGGCCGAGATGCGCGATGGAGGAGCCCCAAAATGATCCGTGGCCTGAGACTGTTCGAAGTATTCGGCTTCGAGGTCAAGATCGACCCGAGCTGGTTCATCATCTTCTTTCTCGTTGCCTGGTCCCTGGCGACCGGCTGGTTTCCTGGAGTCGACGCGGGCTTCGACGCCGCGACGTTGTGGACGATGGGCTTTGCCGGAGCGCTGCTGCTGTTCGTGTCGGTGGTGTTGCACGAGCTCTCGCACTCGCTGGTGGCACGCCGATTCGGCATCGAGATGCGCGGCATCACCCTGTTCCTGTTCGGCGGCGTCGCGGAGATGACCGACGAGCCGCCGAGTGCCCGCGCCGAGCTTCTGGTGGCGCTCGCCGGGCCTGCGGCGAGCGTCGTCATCGCCGCTGTATGCGGCACGATGTACGCACTGCTGCAGGCCCCGGCGGAGATCGCCGCGGTGCTCGAATACCTCGCGGTGATCAACTTCGTTCTCGCCGCGTTCAACCTGCTGCCGGCGTTCCCGCTCGACGGCGGCCGGGTGCTGCGCTCGTTGCTCTGGGGTATCAATGGTGACCTGCGCTCGGCTACCCGCTGGTCGTCGCGGATCGGGCGTGGCTTCGGCGTCGGCATGATCGTCTTCGGCGTGGTGGAGATCGTTGCCGGCAACTTTATCGGCGGCCTGTGGTTGGGTCTCATCGGACTGTTCCTGCACGGTGCCGCCACGGCAGCGTACCGGCAGCTCGAGGTGCGCAACGCACTCCAGGGAGAGCCGGTGCGCCGCTTCATGAGCGCCGACGTGGTGACGGTGCCGCGAAGTATCTCGATCGCCGAGCTTGTCGACCAGTACGTCTACCGCCACCACCACAGGATGTTCCCGGTGACCGACAACGGCGATCTGCTGGGTTGCGTAACGACCCGCGACATCCGGCAGGTGCCCCGCGACCGCTGGCAACAGGAGACGGTCGGCTCGGTGGCCGAGGACGTTTCGGAAGACAACACCGTTGCCGTCGACGACGACGCCATGCGGGCGTTGGCGAAGATGCAAAGCTCCGGCAACGCGCGGCTGATGGTGGTGTCCCCGGACCGCAAGCTGGAGGGCGTGATCTCGATCAAGGACCTGCTGGCGTTGATCGATCTCGAGACGGAGCTCGACAGCTCACGCTCCTGAGTTGATCGGCCTCGCCGCGTAAGAATGCGCCGACGTCTATATGGGCTTCTGTCTCATGGTCGTCGTGCACTGCCGCGCCGGATACTCGCTGTTGAGTCTGAGGGAAAACCTTTCCATCGAAGAGCTAGCGAGCCCACATGAGAGAAGCGATGAACACGACGATCGACGAAGCCCCTCGTTTGCCGAGCGGTGCCGAACAGCTGCTTGCCCCCGACACGCGGAACACCCATGGACCCCGGTGGCTCGAAACCCTGGCGGATCGCGAGCGCGAAGCGCTCGGCCGCGACCTGGAGCACGCCGATTCCTGCCACAGCATGTGGGCTTCGGTGCTCGAGTTGGCGCTGCGCGACTTCAAGTACCTGCGCGACCGCGAGGACAGCGACAGTCTGTCACCCCATGAGCGCAGCAAGGTCGCGCGCATCATGGAGCACGACCCCAAGGAGTTCCTCGCCGACGACTGGTTCGACGAGGTATGCCGCTACGTCGGCCTGTCCGCCGACTCACTGCGCGATCGACTGGCTGCCGATGCGGTAATGAGCTTCCGCCACCATCGTCCCCGGCCGAGCAACTGAGCCACGCGGCGGTGGGAGTTCCAGCGATCGTCGCCGCGGCGGTGGCCGTTCAGACGAGCTTGTTCTCGATCGCGTAGCGGATGAGTTGTGCGTTGTTCTCCAGCGTCATCTTGTCGAGGATGCGCGATCGGTAGGTACTGATCGTCTTGACGCTCAGGCACAGCTCGTCGGCGATCTCGGTCGCCGTCATCCCCTTGCCCATCAGGCAGAGGACCTGCAGCTCGCGATCGGAGAGCGACTCGTGCGGCTTGCCCTCCTCGGGGTGCTCGAGGTGCATGGCCAGCGTGGCCGCGACCGACGGACTGATGTAGCGCTTGCCCTTGGCGACGGTGCGGATCGCATCGGCGAGCTCCTGGCTCACGCTCTCCTTGCTGAGGTAGCCGGCCGCTCCCGAGCGGATCGAACGTACGGCGTAGGGATCCTCCTCGTGGCGGCTGAGTACCAGCACCGCGAGGTCCGGCTCGATCCTTTTCAGCTCCCGCAGTGTGTCGAGGCCTCCGCGACCGGGCATCTCGAGATCGAGCACCAGCACGTCGGGGTCGCTGTCCATTGCCATGCGGTAGGCCTCGCGGGAGTCCTTCGCCTCCCCCACGACCTCGAAGCCGTTGTCCTCTTCCAGGTGTCTTCTGAGTCCTTCGCGGACGATCGGGTGATCGTCCGCGATGAGCACGCGGATCATCGGGTGCCCTCCTCCTTGTGCAGAGCAGCGCGAATCGCCGGGACGATCTCGGTGATGACCATGCTCTTGTGGACGAATCCGACCGCTCCGAGCTCCCGCGCCTTGTGCGCGTAGACGTCCGGGTCGAGGGACGAGAACACCAGTACCTTGATGTCGTCGTCGGCGTCAAGGAATTCGCCGAGGAGCTCGAAGCCGTCGACGCCGTCGGGCAGCAGAATGTCGAGCACTATCAGATCCGGCTCCATCTTCGCGAAAAGTTGCCGCGCCTCGCTCGGCGTCGCCGCCTGCCCGCATACGGAGAGCCCGTCCTCCTGGCCGATGATGGCGGCGAGTCCGTGGCTGACCAGGG